>DATMLO010000149.1:0-87621 GCA_035570495.1 Allostellaceae bacterium
CCGACCGACGCGGTCGACAAGCTGTTCGAGCGACGCGGTGCGATAGCCCTCATAGCCGACGGTGTAGAAGCCGGTGAGGACGGCCAGGCCTTCGGCACCCATCATGGGTCCACCTCATCGAATAGCACATCGCCGGCATACACCGGGCGTAGCTTCAGCGGTTCGGCGGCGACTGGCCGTTCCTCATCGACTCGACCGGGCAGTTGATACAGGCATTGTCCCTTCGCCTCGCAGAGCGCGTAACGGCAACCTTTGGGTGCCGAGCACACCAAAGCTGGCTCGCCGCCCTCCGGAACGATGTCGACGGCGTCTGCCTCCTGAGGCCCCAGCTCAGGCTCGGCAGCGATCGGCTGATCGGCGTTCGCGACCAGTGCGGCAGATACAGCTTTAATCCAGTCCTGCGCCACTGCCAGATCACGAACCAAGCAAAGCCGCTCGGGCGTCGAGAGCCCACGTACAGCATTCTCGATATCGAACCGCTGTGCCTCTCGGGCGATCTCGCTCGCTAAGCCGATCAGCGCCGTCGCGGCTTCGAACTCCTCCGGCGTACGCTCCCCGAGGTCAACGAGCGGTCGCGTTTTCTTGCCCTGCTCAGCGAGCGCGGTAACGGTCGGCGGGGTACTCGCTCTCAACCTGGCGCTCAAACTCTTCCTTCGGGACGTTAGCGACCCGAAGGGCGGTGACTCCTCAGGCTCGGGCGCCGGTGGTGGTAGTGGTGGCGATACACTTGCCCTGCGTTCGTCCTTGGGCCGCGCGACAACGCCGGCTTGCTCATCTTTCGGGACATTGCGCGCGATCTGCTCACCTTCCTTCAAGCCGATCTTGCGTTGCTCGACGGCAGCGACCAGCTCCGGCGCGCCCTTTTCGAGAACGACCTTGCCACGCGAGATCGAACGCTCGCTCGATCCGGTGATCTCTGCCGCCACGGTGAGCGAAATGGCGGGCGCCGGCGGCGGAGTGTCGAGAGGCAAGCTTCGCCCCGGGGCGAAGCTATTCGCGTGCTGACCATTCTTCAGGTTCGCGAGTTTTGCACCCGCCATTGCCTGCTGCGCCGCGTCGAGGTGAAACCGGACGAGGTTTTCATCAGCCACGAACCGCGCGACGGCCTCATAATCCTCGCCCGAAATCTCGACGATCTTGTACCGCGGCGAAATACCAAGCCGCCTGCAGGCCTCGCGGCGGTGGCGGCCGGCAATCAAGTATTTTTGCTCATCGTCGACCGCGACCGCCTCGCGCTGGCCGTTCTCTTTGATGCTCTGCATAAGCTTGAGAATGGTTTCCTCAAGGAGCGGAAAGCACTCGGCTGCCGGGTGTGTTGGAAGCGACAGAATATCGACGGACATCATCTTCATCCCATAGAAGTCGCCCAGAATATCCATTACGCCGACGCTTTCTCTCGCTCGCGCGGCAGCCCGTCGACCCGTGTGCACTCCCCAAGCGCTACCTTTGCAGCTTGGTAGTTCGCGGGAAGCTGTGCATCGGCCACTGACGGCAGGGGCGCGAGAACGGCCATGGTCAGGCCCCCCGCGCCGCTTCAAGTTGTCGAGCGACGTGCCGCCGGATCGACACCATAGTGATGCGGGTCGCAGCTCCTTCTTTATAGTATTCAAGCACGCCAGCATTCATCATCTCGTAACACTTGGTGTTACCGATGCTCAGAAGGCGTTGTGCTTCTTTAGGCGAGACTCCGATTGGATCGGTCTTTTCGGGACCATCACTTTGGATAGACATTTAACACCTCCAGTCTCCAATGACTGGGAGCGTAGTGCCACGAACGAGATCGGCCCGTCGAAGGAGTTAGTCGGATTTAGTTGGAGCGAATTTCCTCAGCTTTTTTAAAGCTCTCGCGCAAGCGCCTCGCAAGGCTGCTCGCGGTGCCCCCACCTTGCACTTTTCCTTCGTCTGCAAGCTGCTGACAAACGGCAGATAGCGATCGACTTCCTTTTGCCATCGCAGCACGAATTTCAGCATGGAGTTCGCGATCGCTCTCACTGTAGCGGCTCACTGAACCTGGCGCAGGCCCGCGCCGCTTTGAAGCTGTCAGCACGGCAGGAATCGGCCACCCGCACGCTTCCGCAAAATCCAGCCAAACGCGCGGGGGAGCGGGATCTTTGACCTGGCCGATTTCGATAGCCCGAGCCACGTCTTTGGCGACGTGAGACGGCCGTTGGGTGGCGACGTACTGCCGCCGAGCCTCGATCGTGCTCGCCAGCGCGGCGGTCTTGGGTCCGGTTATATGCAGGTTCGACGGGTGGCGACGTGTCGTGCCAAAGCTCAAATGTGTCTTGATCAGCTCATTCAGCGCCCGCCCCGGCGCACCCCGCGCCCGCAAAGAACGGCGCGCTGCCACCGCCAACAGCTCTGGCGCGAACATCAGCGCCAGAAATTCGTCCGACGACCATGCGGGACGGCGCAGCCAAACTCCAAAGTTCGGCATGAGCCCTCGGCCCGCTCCGTTCGGAAGCGGCTGATCGGCGCTCTCAAAGAGCCCCCGCCGCCCGTCGCGGAAGTCGTCGTCGTCGAAGAGGAGGGGCGCCGGGCCTCGGCTGTCGGTCATCTGCCGGCCCCCTGCTCACGAAGGGCCACGACATTGTCGCCACCTGCCGCAGGCCGCGCGCAGAACTTGGCCCATGCTTCAGCCAGCTGACGCCGCTTCTCGAACAAGTCGCCGCGGCGATACGCAGCCTCCACCTTGTCGCCGACAGTGTGCGCCAGGGCCATCTCGCGGACTTCGGAAGCAAACGCGGTCTGCTCGGCGCACCAATCGCTGAACGTCGAGCGGAAGCCGTGGACCGTCAGGTCATCGCGCTTCATCCGGCGCAGCATCATGTTCATGGCCATGTTGCCGAGGGGCTTACCCGACCCCCGACCGGGGAAAACGTAATCACCGCTCCGCAGGTCAAGCATCTTGCTGAGGATTGCGATCGCGGCGTCACTCAGCGGCACCCTATGTTCCTTGCCAGCCTTCATGCGGGTGCTGGGGATCGCCCACAACCAATTCGCCATGTCGATTTCATCCCAACGAGCGCCGAGCACTTCACTGGTGCGCGTCGCCGTCAGGATCGTCAACTCAAGGGCGTAAGCGGCGACGGCGTCCAACTCGCGCAGCTCAACCATGAAGGCAGGTACGTCGTCGTAAGGCATTGCCACAAAATGCTCAGGCCTCCCGGTGGCGACGCGAACGGCTTTCTTCGCCTTCGCTGGCTTTGGGAGCATTTGATCAAGGTGACCACGCCAGCGCGCTGGGTTTTCGCCCGTGCGGTAACCACGCACCTTCGCCCAATCCAGGATCATTTCGATCCGACCGCGGACGCGCGACGCTGTTTCGGTGCGGGTGGTCCAAAGCTGACCTTTCTTACCACCGCCGGCGTCGACGGGTTGCTCAAGCACCTTCGCGACCAACCCGGTGTCGATCGCCTCCACGGCCAGGCCGCCGAGTAACGGATAAACATACGCATCGAGGCTGGAACGCCATTGTGTGACGTGCTTTGGGTTCCTCCACTCCGCCTGGTGCGTTTTGAAATACGCATCGCCGCACTGCTTGAACGTCATCGCCTTGGCGGCCTCGGCCTTGCGCTGCGCGAGCTTGGCCCGCTTTTCGGCCAGCGGGTCCAGATCGATTTTACCGTCCCTGAAGGCCTTCAGCTTCTTTCGGATCGCCGTCGCTTCGTCCCGAGCTTCTGCAAGGGTGATCGTATGAAGCGCGCCCAGTCCCATTTCGCGCAAGCGCCCGTCGATCCGATAACGAAGGACCCAACTCGCGGAGCCGCCCTTGCTGATCTGCAGAAAGAGGTTGCCGCCGTCCGCGGCGTAGCCCGGCTTGGCCGCCTTCACAATCGCGGTGACTTTCATCGGAGTCAGCTTCCCTGGCTGCGACGACCCGCGAGGGCGCCGTGGGGTCGCCAGCTGCGATGACTCTGTCCTCCCCGAATCTTCGCTCAGATTTCCACCCATCTTAGCCGCCTCCTAACCTTCGCCCAAATTCTCACCCATCTCTATAGAGCGGAATTACGCGAATGAGAGCGAATGGTCAAGAATGATGTTTTGGTCGAGTCGCCTGATTCCGTGCGGGTTTTCGAACATGCACGGATGAGCGCGAAGGAGCGGGTCAGGGACACCGTCTCCTCCCTAATTTATTTTACTCAGAAATCCTCGATGCGGATGATCTGCGGCGGTTCGAGCACGCTGTCGAACTTGCCAATTTGAGCGAGCGCACGCTGCATCGCCGCCTCGACCGTTGTGTGCGTTGTCAACACCACCGGCACCGCCTCGCTCGGTGAGCGGCCTCGCTGGATCATCGATTCGAGCGAGACCTCCTGGTCGCGCAGCGCCGCCGCCACATCGGCGATGACACCGGGCTGATCCTTGACCATCAGCCGAATGTAGTACGCACCTTCGTGCCGTTCCATCGGCGCGCCGGGCACCCGTTCGAGTGCCGCGATCGGCACGCCGAACGGCGCGACGCGGCGGCCGGTGGCGATATCGACGATGTCGGCGACGACCGCCGACGCGGTCGGCCCAGCCCCGGCGCCACGCCCTTCGAGCATCAACTGGCCAACAAAATCGCCCTCGGCGACGATGCCGTTGAACACGCCCTCGACGGCGGCGATCGGCGTCGCGCGCCGCACCATGCACGGATGGACGCGCTGCTCCAGGCCGTGGTCGGTCAGCCGCGCGATACCGAGCAGCTTGATCCGATAGCCGAGTTCCTCCGCGAACTCGATATCGAGCCGCGAGACATGGCGAATGCCCTCGCAATAGACGCCCTTGAGATCGACCGGGCGACCAAAGGCAACGCTGGCGAGAATGGCCAGCTTGTGCGAGGCATCGACCCCGTCGATGTCAAAGCTCGGATCGGCCTCGGCGTAGCCGAGTTGCTGCGCCTCGGCGAGCACCTCGGCGAAATCACGCCCGCTCTCGCGCATTGTCGTCAGGATGTAATTTGTCGTGCCGTTGAGTATGCCGTAAACCCGCGACAGCCGGTTGCCGGCGAGTCCCTCGCGCAGCGTCTTGATGATCGGGATGCCGCCAGCGACCGCCGCCTCGAAGGCGAGTGCGACACCGGCGGCTTCGGCGGTTTCGGCGAGTGCCGTGCCGTGCTCGGCCATCAGCGCCTTGTTGGCGGTCACGACGTGCTTCTTGTGCGCGAGCGCGGTTTCCACGACGCGGCGCCCGATGCCCTCGGCGCCACCGATCAGCTCGACGACAATATCGACCGCCGGGTCCGCGGCCATCGCCGCGGCGTCGTCGTACCAGCGCACCGCCGCGAGGTCCGCCCCGCGATCACGCCCCTTGTCGCGCGCCGAGACCGCCGCGACGGCCAGCCGCCGCCCGGCGCGGACCACCAGATGCGCGGCCTGACGCTGCAAAAGCTGCACGGTCCCGGCACCGACCGTGCCAAGCCCGGCGATCGCGATGTTGAGCGGCGCCATCACTCCATTATCTCCGACAAACCCAGACCTCCGGTGATCATTGCATGAGCTGTATTTCGACCCGACCGGGCGGCGTATTTGCGCCCGACGGCGATGCTTCGGTCTGGACCTTGTCTTTGGGAATACCGGCGTCGATCAGTTCGCTGGCGATGATCTGAGCGCGATCGAGAGCGCCGCGGAACGCGTTGAGCTGTTCGGCGCCGCCGGTCGTCGGCGCAGTGTACGAAACGACGCGCACGATGCGCGGCTGCTGCTGATACTGCTTCACGACGTCAGCCAAATGCGGCCGCGCATCGGCCGGAAGCGCCGTCGAGCCGGGCGCGATGTCGAATGACGCAACGGTCACCGGCACCGGCGGCAATTTTGGCGGTGGCAGCGCGGCCACCTCCGGCGAAGGCTTGGCGGGCGGCAGGCTTGCCATCGGCGGCGCCGGCGTAGGGTCGCCCGACGCCAGCGTCGTCGGCGACGGCTGGAATGACCCAGGGCGCGGCATGGCCGAAGGCGGCTCCTGCGCCGGTGCGGGACGCGAGGCGCCGAAATTGGGCGGATTGTTAAGCGTCGGCGTCTGCATAACCGTGTTTTGTGGCAACGGTGGCGGTGGCTCGCTCGTCGGCCGCGACGGCGGCAGCGGCGTCGAAGGCAGTGGCGTCGGTTGCGCCGAAGTCGATGTCTCGGGCGCCTGCAGCCCGGGCGGGATCGCCGGCGGCGGCGGCACCGGACCCGGCGTCGGCGTGCCGCCATTCGCCTCGACGCTGCTTCGCGTACCGGTGAGGCTGGCGGTCAGCTGCTGTCGTTCGGCGACCGTCGTCGCGATCTCCGGCGGCGCCGGCACACTCGCGAGGTTGGGGTAGCTGCCGGTCTCGGCTTTGTCGAGATTGCCCTGGAACGGCGCGTTGGCCGGGTCGGGATCGTTCTTGTTGATCCCGACCGCCGAGCGATATGTCTCGAGCGCGCCGCCGCATCCGCTCAGCCCGAGCAACAGCACCACGCCACCCAGCCACACGGCCGACCCGCCGGTGCGACGGCGGGCTCTCAGCACTGTCATCACAGCGAGACCCCAACCCAGCGGCCGCGACGCCACCTCCCGCGCCTCGCGCGGCCCGGCGGCAAGCGGGCGGCGGCTTCACATTCGATCCGCGTGTGTATTAGATCGCAGCGCGCCAGTCACTACATTTGATCCGGCACTATATTTGATCCTGCATGCCCCTCAGGGCGAACGGCGCCGCCGCGCCGCAACGACGAGGAACGCGATGAACGACGCCGCAACGGGCATAGGAAATGGCACCGCCGCGCCCGACCCTGTCGAGCTGTCGCGGCGGATGGCCGAGATCGCGGAGCGCAGCCGGCATCTGATCGGCGATTTCCTGGCCCGCCAGTCAAACGAGGGCGCGAACGCCGGCATGGCCGACCCGATGGCGATCGGCTCCGCGTTCTTCGAGCTGACCGCGCGGATGATGGCCGATCCGGCGCGTCTCATCGAGGCGCAGATGGCGCTGTGGAACGACTATCTGAACCTGTGGCAGCGCACCACCGAGCGGCTGATGGGGCACGAGGTCGAGCCGGTGGTCGAGGCGGCGCCCGATGACCGCCGGTTTCGCGACCGCGCTTGGAGCGACAACGCTGTCTTCGATTACATCAAGCAGAGCTACCTCTTGACCGCACGCTTCATCCAGAGCGCGGTCAAGGAAGTCGGCGGGATCGACGACCACACCGGGCGCAAGGTCGATTTCTATACGCGGCAATTCGTCGACGCGATGGCGCCCTCGAACTATGTGCTGACCAACCCCGAGGTGCTGCGCGCGATCGGCGAATCGGGCGGCGAGAACCTGGTCAACGGGCTGCAGAACCTGCTCGACGATCTCGAACGCGGCAAAGGCCGGCTGGCGATCAGCATGACCGATATGGCGGCGTTCAAGCTGGGCGAGAACGTCGCCGCCACGCCGGGCAAGGTCGTTTATCAGAACGACCTCATCCAGCTGATCCAATACGCGCCCGTCACCGGCACGGTACATCGCCGGCCGCTGCTCATCATTCCGCCCTGGATCAACAAGTTTTATGTGCTCGATCTGCGGCCGCAGAACTCGTTCATCCGCTGGGCGGTCAGCCAGGGCCACACGGTTTTTGTGATCTCCTGGGTCAATCCGGATGAACGGCTGAGCGGCAAAAGCTTCGACGATTACATGAAGGAAGGCCCGCTCGCCGCGCTCGACGCCATGCATGAGGCGACCGGCGAGAAGGACGCCAACGTCATTGGTTATTGCCTTGGCGGCACGCTGCTGTCGGCGACCCTCGCCTATATGACCGCCAAGCGCGATCGCCGCATCATGAGCGCGACGTTTTTTGTGACCATGGTCGATTTCGCCGAGGCCGGCGACCTCTCGGTCTTTATCGATGAGGAGCAGCTGAGCTCGCTCGAGGAGCGCATGTCGCAAAAAGGCTATCTCGAAGCCCGCGACATGCACCAGACCTTCAACATGCTGCGCGCCAACGACCTGATCTGGTCGTTCGTCGTCAACAACTACCTCCTCGGCAAGCAGCCGCTGCCCTTCGACCTGCTCTACTGGAACGCCGATTCGACCCGCATGCCGGCGGCGATGCACAGCTTCTACCTGCGCAAAATGTATCAGGAGAATCTGCTGTCGAGACCGGGCGGCATCACCCTCGACGGGGTCAAGATCGATCTGCGCAAGATCAAGACCCCGGCCTTCATCCTGTCGACCCGCGAGGACCATATCGCGCCGTGGCGCTCGACCTACGCCGGGACCCAGCTTTACGCCGGTCCGGTCAAGTTCGTGCTGTCGGCCTCGGGCCATATCGCCGGAGTGGTCAGCCCGCCGGGCAGCAAATACGGCCACTGGACCGGCGACCAGAACCCGCCCTCGCCCGACGACTGGCTCGCCACCGCGACAAAACACGAGTCATCCTGGTGGCCGATGTGGGAGGAATGGGTGGCGCAATATTCCGGCGGCGAGGTCCCCGCCCGCAAACCGGGCGACGGCAAGCTCAAGGCAACCGAAGACGCGCCCGGCTCGTATGTGACGCTGCGGGCCGAGGACTGATCGCCTCGGCGCAATCGCATCGCGGAGTGGGCAGCACATGAACCTGCGGGTCGTGATCACGGGCGCGGTGATGATCGTCCTGGCGCTGGGTTTCTTTTTCTACATGACCAGCTTCATACCGAGATCGAACGACCCAGCGGGAATGATGCGAGAGGTCGGTGAGGTATCGGGGGCCGTCGGCGCGATCGGGCTGGTTATGATGCTGTTCGGCGCGTTTCGGAGAAAGCGCAGTTAGCCGCTCCGGTACTCCGCCGCCAGCCGGCGGTAATGCTCCGGCACCCAGCGCATGTAGTCGATCTCCTCGGGCTTGAGCGCACGGGAGAGGCGCGCCGGAGTGCCAGCCCACAATTCGCCCGATTTGACGCGCTTGCGCGGGGTCACGACCGCACCGGCAGCGACCATCGCGTCGCTCTCGACGACGCTGCGATCCATGACGCACGCTTTCATCCCGACAAAGGCGCCGGGCTCCAGCGTGCAGCCATGCAGCAGCACCATATGCGCGACGACGGCGCCCTCGCCGATGATCGTCGGGATGTGTTCGCCGCTGCCGGGCACGTCGTAGGTCACGTGCACCACCGTGCCGTCCTGAATATTCGCGCCGGCGCCGATGCGAATCGGCGCGTCGTCGCCGCGGATCACCACGTTGAACCAGATGTTGGCCTCGGCGCCGATTTCCACGTCGCCGATCACCACCGCATTGGGCGCGACAAACGCGCTCGGGTGGATGCGCGGCAGGATGTTGCGGTAGGGCAGGATCAAGGGGCCAGTCATCGCATAGGCTTACACCGGCTTCCCGCGTTTGGGGATGGCAACATGCGATTTTCGCGGGGATGAGCGGTTTCCGTTGCGTGACATTCTGCGCTATCGTTTAACCAAGCGATTCTGCTGCGCGCGGCCGTGGGTCTTTAAAGCCGTGGGGGCCATTAAAGGGAGCGGGAAACGATGAGCGGAAATTTTGCGGCTCTGCAATGCCTGAAAGGCGTCCGGGTGGTCGATCTGACCCAGTTCGAGGCGGGGCCGACCTGCACCGAGGCCTTGGCCTGGCTTGGCGCCGAAGTGGTCAAGATCGAGAACCCGAAATCGGGCGATCCCGGCCGGCGCATCGCCGCGGCCAGCGGAAAGTCGCGTGACTCCTTCTATTTCAAGATTTTGAACGCCAACAAGAAGTCGGCGACGGTCGACCTCAAGTCGCCAAAGGGCGTCGAGCTCGTCAAGGAGCTGGTCAAGAAGGCCGACGTGTTCGCCGAGAACCTCGCCCCCGGCACGATCGAACGCCTGGGCCTGGGCTATGACGTGCTGAAGGAGATCAACCCCGGCATCATCTACTGCCAGGTCAAAGGCTTTGGCGAGGGCAGCCCGTATGAGAAGTCGCTGGCCTTCGACATGATCGCGCAGGCCGCGGGCGGCACGATGAGCGTCACCGGCGAGCCCGGTCAGCCGCCGGTCAAGCCAGGCTGCACGATCGGCGACACCGGCACCGGCATGCTGATGGCGATCAGCGTCCTCGGTGCGCTTTACGAAAAGAAGTCGACCGGCAAGGGCCGCCGCCTGCAGCTCGCGATGCAGGATTCGGTGATGCACTACATCCGCACCTCGTTTGCGGTGATGTCGCAGCAGGGCGACAAGCAGGCGGCGCCGCGCATGGGCGCGCAGTCGACCTCGGGCGCGCCGGCGCCGTGCGGCATCTACCCGTGCAAGCCGTTCGGCTACAACGACTATGTCTATGTCTTCTGCAGCCGCGCCAACCCCGAGCACTGGACCCGTCTCTTGAAGGTCATCGGCCGCGAGGAGCTGATCGACGACGCGCGCTTTGCGACCAACGAGAGCCGCAACCAGCACGAAGGTTTCATCAACGAGATCATCGCCGAGTGGACCAAGCACCACACCAAAGAAGAGGCGATGCAGTTGATCGGTGCCGCCGGGGTGCCGGCCGGCGCGGTCCACGACACGCTCGAGCTCTACAACGACGAGAGCTTTGTGAAGCGCGGTATCATGCAGGTCATGCACCATCCGGATGGTGACTGGAAATGCGAGAGCTGGCCGGTGCGCTTTGACGGCAAGCCGCCTGAGCTGAAGCCCTCGCCAAAGCTCGGTCAGCACACCGAGGAGGTGTTCAACAGCTGGCTCAGCCTCAGCAAGGACCAGATCCAGGCGCTGCACGAGCAGAAGGTCATCGGCAACGCCAGCTGACGGCGATCGAAAGCACAGAAGGCAAGGCGGCCCGCGAAAGCGGGCCGCTTCATTTTCGGCATCAGTAAAACAGCGACTTTATTGGTCGCTGGCGAAGATGTTGCCCTTGTGGACGGCGCATGTCGGGGAGCTGAGGTTCAGGGCTCTTGCCTCCACCGTGACGCCGGCCATGGTCTGAACGACCGTGCGGTGCGTCTGGGGGTCGGGCTGCATCTGGTACGACACGTCGCAGCTTGTCTTGCTGGGATCGACAGCGAAGGTTGTGGCGACGATACCTTCGACCTCCTTCGCGACCCTGAGCAGGCGGCCCGGTTCTACGGTCCAGGCTTCCATGCGATCTCGGGAGATGGTCTTCGCTTGGCGAGATGCGTTTCCGCCCCGCCATGCGATGCGAAGGCGCCCGTTGAAGCATCCGAATAGGAGAATACGTTGCCGAGGAGGCTGACATAGATGCGGTCGTGGTGCACCGCGGGGCGTAAACCGTGCCGGGGCATGTCGCCGGCAACAACGAGTCCCGGAACGACCACGATGGTGTATGTCGCGTCTATCGAGTAACCCTTCAAATCGTCGCCGAGCGCGACGCGAGCGGCGGCCATTAGCAAAAACACGGATGCCCAGATTGCCCTTGAAGCGATGCTCATCGCGGTGCCGTCGTCGAGCCGAGCCGTGTCATCTTACTCGCAGAATTGCTTGTTGTTGAAGACGAAGCACTTGGCATTGGGCGTCGGAGGCGGCGTGGGGGGCGGAGGCGGAGGCGGTGCCGCTGGAGCCGCGACAGGTTGCGGGTCTGGCTCGCGGTGCGGCCGTGGTGGGGCAGGCTTCTGCGCGGGTGCGGGCGCGGGCGCCGGATCGGCCGGCGCCATCTGAAACGGGTCCTGTCCGGGTGTCGGCGCCGCGGGTGGCGCGACCTCGTGAAACGGGTCGGCATCCTGCGCCGCGGCCGGCAACGCAGCGAGGAGCGGAAAGCCGATCAGGATCGCAACCAAGCAGCGCATTCCGCCGCGCAGCATACCGGGTTTTGCCTCAGGTGTATTTGGGCGATGGCACAACCACCATCACGTGCGCTAAGCGCCAAGGCGCTTTAAGGCCGCCCGCGCCCCCGTGTCGCCGCGCGCCGCGCCGCGCTGGTACCAGGCCTTGGCCTTGTCGAGATCAGCCGTGACGCCAACGCCGTGCTCATACATCGCGCCGAGATTAAACATCGCGGTCACCTCGCCGCGCACCGCTGCCGTCGTCCACAATACCGTGGCGCCGTCGGGGTCGGGCTTGGCGACGCCCTGCCCGCGGATCAGCAAGGTGCCGAGATTGGTCAGTGCCTTGCCATCACCCTCGGCGGCGGCGAGCCCGTACCAATAGACCGCCTCCGCCGGGTCGGAGGCGCCGTTGCTGCCCCTCTCCGCCGACCAGGCGCGCTGGTACAGCGCCGATCCGCCCTTGACCGCCGCGACGGAAACACCGTCGGGCGAGGTTTGGCCGCGGGCCAGCAACGCCGACAAACGCTGCGCCACATCGTGCAGTGCGCTGGCCTCGGGGTCGGTCATCACGCCGGTTTCGGTTTCGCCGGTCAGCGATTGCAGCTGCTTGATCGCCGCCCGAGTCGTCGCGCCAAAATTGCCGTCAGATGCGCCCTGAAGATAGCCGACCGTCACCAGATCGGCCTGCGCCTGCTTGCGCTGGTCCGCGCTCCAGCTCGAATCGTCGGTGATCGCCGGTGGCGGGGCGGCTGCCGTCGCGGCAGCTTGACCCGGTTGGGCGCCCGGCGTCGGCGCAGCGGCGTTCTGCGCCTGCAGCGTCTTGATCTGACCGCCGAGCTTCGCGATCTGATCGACAGCGTCCTGGTGCGCCTTTTTCTCCGCCGCCAGCTGGTCACCCAATGTCTTGACCTGGTCCTGCGCCTGCGCGAGCTGACTACTTGCCGTCTTCACCTGATCCTGCGCCTGCGCCAGCTTGGTCGCGGCATCGGCAGCCGCCGATTTCTGCGCCGCGAGGGTCTTTTCGTCCTGATCGGCCCGTGCCTGCTGATCACCAAGCGATTGCACCTGTGCGGTCAACTGATCGGCCTGCTGCTTGGCCTTTGTTGCGATATCCTGCTGCGCGGCTAGTGCTTTCTGTGCCTGGTCGGTGGTCGTCTGAAGGTCTTGCAAGCGCTTGTTGGCGTCGCTTGCCTGCTTTTGCGCCGCATCGAGATTGCCTTGCGCGGTGT
Organism: Allostellaceae bacterium; assembly: GCA_035570495.1. Classification (GTDB taxonomy): domain Bacteria; phylum Pseudomonadota; class Alphaproteobacteria; order ATCC43930; family CGMCC-115725; genus DATARH01. The sequence goes on from DATMLO010000149.1 coordinate 12,885, forward strand.
CGAGCTTCTTCTGGGCCGCAGCGAACTCTGCCTGCAGCGTCAGCGCCTTTGACTCCGCCGCCTCCTTCGCCGTCGCCAGTGCCATGACATCGGCCGGCGCGGCGGGCCGCAGCAAAATCAGCGCTCCCGCACCAAGCGCCGCACCGAGCGCGAGCCCGGCCACAGCGCCCACGACCATGCCGCCACGCCGCTTCTCGGCCGGCGGCGCGATGACCTCGCGCGCGACCGGCGGCAGGATGGCGGCGGGCTCGATCGGCTCGACCAATGCTGCGGACATTGCGGGAGCTCGCGGGGCAACGACCGGCTGCTGCCGCGGCGGGGGCTCGACGACGGCCGCAGCGTATGGCGCATCATCCAGCGGCTCGTCGTCCTCGCTCGGCGGCAGCGCGAGTTCGGAGGGCACTGTAAGCTCATCGCCATCCGACGGCGGGGTCAGCCCCTTTTGCCGCAAGATGCGATCCATCGCGCGGATCAGCCGCGCCGAATGGATGTCGAAATCCTGACCCGCATCGACCTGCACGGCGTGGCGATAGGCGAAGTCCTTGACCGTATCTGGGAGCTGCCCGACACGCGGCATCCCCGCGCGCAGCACCAGCACCGGGATCACCGGCATTTCTCTGCGCAGCCCGGTCTCGATCTCGAGCCGGACCGGATCCGCCTCGTCGTCGAGGCGATTCTGGCCGCCACGCGAACCGAGCCAACGAGGCCCGACAATCGCGAGCAGGATGTCGCTTTCGTCGAGAACTTTGGCGATGTGCTGGCGGAAATCGACGCCGGGCGGAATGTTGTCGATGTCGCGGAACACAGCCTCGCGGCCGTAATGCGCCGCCAGCCGGTCGAAGATGCGGCCGGTGATCACCCCGGAGTCGTCACGCCGATACGAAATCGTTATCCGCGGCATCGCAAAGGTTCTCGGGCCGGCGACCGGCCGGCGCGGGCCGAGCTATTCAACTATCAGGTGTTTAATACAAAGCTACGAAGATCAGCAAGTCATGGTTCCACAATGGCTTGGCCGCTCCTTGCTGACGTGCCGCTCACTGCAAGCGGGGCAGCACGATAGCCAATGCGCCGTTATCGCGCGATCCATAAACCTTCCCATCGGCGCGTAGCTCGAACGGCCAATAATTATCCGCGGTCACTTCCGTTCCCGGCATAAAGCCGCTCTTGTAGTAGCTCTGCTGGAAGTGGACGGTGAAACGATCACCGCTGAGCCGCGTGGTGAAATTGTACCAGCTGTCTGAGCCGGCGTTGGTGCCGATCACGCCTTTGACGTTTCCGTCGCCATCAGCGGATTGGACGACGAGGATCATCTTACCGCCGGGATTGCCCTGCCAGGCGCCCGGGCCCCAAGCACCCAGCAGTGCGCGGTATTGCGGCGGCGTGCCCGCGACGTCGAAAGCCGGGATCCCGGCGAGCGGTACCCCGATGCCCTCCGCCTGTGCAACCTGACGCACTCGCGCCCATATCTGTCCGGCCGATGGCAGTGTTGGAGCGGGAGCGACCGCAGGTTCGGGCGACTGTGGCGCGACGGCTTCCGGCGAGGGACGCGGGCGCGGCACCGTCGGAGCGCTCGCCGTCGGTGGGGTAGCCTCGCGGAACGCATCGGGGCTCTGCGCGACGGCGAGCGGCGCGGCGAGCAGCAGACCACAGATGGCGAAGATGCTGACTCGTCCCATAGCGGCTTCAGCATAAACCTGAAGTGCAACGCGTTCAGAGAATATTTGACGGCCTTGATCACGACTGTAGCCGCAGAATCCCTTTTCAATGGTGCAGGTGGAACGACGCGCTATTTGGTGGTTCAAAAAAGAAGGGAGACGTGCCAGGCGCAATCAGCGAGTCGCCGGCGTTGGAAGCGGATCCCCGGGTTGGCTCTTGCCTCCGCCCGCCGGACGTGGATCATCGGCGCAATCGTTCGAGGATATCGACCGAGGGACATCGCCCGAGGGACATCACAATGACGCTCGAAACCCGTGCGCTGCACCCGACCCTGGCAGTGGAAATCGTCGGCCTTCAGCTGTGGGAGGCACTCGACGACGCCACCACCGCCACGCTGCGCGATCTCTACGCGCGTTATGGCGTGCTGGTGTTCCGTCGCCAGGCATTGAACGAGCAGGAATTAGTGGATTTCTGCGCACTTCTGGGACCGCTTGAGCGCACCGTGCGCGGCGACTGGGCCTCGCTCGCGGTCCCCGAGGTGACGGTGCTCTCCAATCTCAAGGATGGGCTCGGGCGCAATATCGGCGGGCTCGGCGATGGCGAGCTCCTCTGGCACTCCGACCAGTCCTACATGGAGACGCCCTCGACCGGCGCGGCGCTTTACGCGCTCGAGCTGCCGCCCGAGGGCGGCGAGACCTTTTGGGTCGATCTTCGCGCCGCCTATGCCGGGCTGCCACGCCCGCTGCGCGCCAAAATCACCGGCAAGCGCGGCATTTTCGATTACGCCAAACGCCTTGCCGGCTACGGCCGCGAAAGCGACTCAGCGATCTCCGAAGAAACACGCCGGCTGACCCCGCCGGTGACCCATGCGCTGGTGCGCGCCCATCCCGAAACCGGCGAACGTTCGCTCTATCTCGATTCGACGACGACGATCGGCATCGACTACATGGACGTCACCTCGGGCATGGCGCTGCTCGACGAGGTCTACGAAGCGGCGACACGCGACGAGTTCGTCTATGCGCATCGGTGGCAGGTCGGTGACCTCGTGGTGTGGGACAACGGCTTTACGATGCATCGCCGCACGCCATTCGACCCCGGCGCCAGGCGGCTCATGAAGCGCATGACGATGACGCTCGACAAATACCGCCATGTGCTGCCCGACGGCCGCCTCGCACAATCGGAAGTGGGGATGCCGATCTAGCCGGCGATCCTTTCGACCGCAAAGCTCGCCGGCGGCTCGCCGCGCTGGTGACGCGCCACCATCGTCTCGTAGGCGCTTTCGATGTGGCGGCACAGACGCACGGTGTCGAACAGCGGAAAGGTGTCGCGATTGCGCGCGAGCTTTGCCTTGATCGCGCCGAGCTTCTCGCGGTCCTGCGCCAAGGCGAGCGCCAACGCCTCGTAGTCATCGAGCGTATCGGTCACGAGCTCCGGCAGTCCCACCGCGTGAAGCAGGCTTCCCCCGACGCGGCTCGCGAAGGTTGCGCCGCTGCAGGTCAGCATCGGTAGGCTCGCCCAGAGCGCATCGCTCGCCGTGGTGTGGGCGTTGTAGGGCAGCGTGTCGAGCACCAGATCGGCGAGGCGATGCCGCGCCAGGTGGTCCGCCAGCGGAACGCGCGGCGCGAAAACCAGCCGCGCTGGCGCGACACCGCGTTTTGCCGCCTCCGCACGCAGATTGCGGCCTGCGGTTTCATTGTCCTGCAGCAGCCACAACACGCTGCCCTCGACCCGCGCGAGGAGCCGCATCCAAATATCGAAAATGCGCGGCGTGATCTTTAGATTGTTGTTGAACGAGCAGAACACAAAGCCTTGTTCGGGAAGCCCGGCCTCGACCCGGGTCAGGGTTTTGTCGCCGATTTTGCGGCGGTCGTCGGTCGGCCAATATGTGTCCGGCAGAGAGACGATTTTCTCGGCGTAAAACGCCTGCTGGTTTTCGCGAATGACGAACCGGTCGGCCAGGATGTAGTCGATGTGATCGGCGCCCATGGTCCCGGGGAAGCCGAGATAGCTGACCTGAACCGGCGCCGGGCGCCGAGTGAAAATGCCGGCGCGCATGCCCTGGCTGTAACCGTTCATGTCGACCGCGATGTCTACCTTGTTGTCGCACAAGAGCGTCGCGGCCGCCTGGTCGGTCATGGCGTAAGCGTCGATAAAGCGGTCGAACGATTTTTCCAGCCGTTCTCTCGTCTCGTCCCTGATGTCGGGTCCGATTGACAGCGCGATCGTCTCGAACCGCGATCGGTCATGCGCCTCGTAGAGCCCGGCCATCAGATAAGCGACAGGGTGGTTGCGGAAATCGCCCGACACATAGGCGACGCGTATCCGGTCATGCGGGCGCCATGGCGCTTTCGCCGAGCGGGGCAGCTTCGCGATCTTATCGCCGGTGAAAGTCGTCGCGCAGCGTAACTGCTCGCGGGGTGAACCCGACATGTAGAGAAACATGAACGGCGCGGCCGCGCGCTTCCCGGCGCTCACATCGTTTTCGACAGTCGCGAGCAGCCGGTCGTAGTCGGCCCAATCGCAGCAAGTGATTTTTGTGTGAAGCAGCCCGCCAGCGGCATAATCGTAGCCGGGTGCGACAGCGAGCAGCCGCTCGAAATCCCGCACCGCCTCTTCGTATCGTCCGAGCTCACGCAGCAATTCGCCGCGATTAGCCAAGGCATCGGCGAAATCGGGCTTGAGCACCAGCGCCCGCTCGTAGCTGGCCAGGGCCTCCTCGATCGCCTTGGCATCGCGCTGGGTGCGCAGCGCCGCGCCGAGATCGCAATAGGCGTCGGGAAATTGCGGTGCGAGAGCGACCGTCCGCCGGAAGGCGGCAATCGCCTCGCCGACCTGCCCCTGCGTCATCAGCATCGAGCCGAGATTGCGGTGCGCCAGTGCGAAATTCGGCGCCGCGGCCAGCGCCCGGCGGTAGCAGGCGATCGCCGCATCCGGCTCACCGCGCGCGCGGTGAGCATTGCCGAGATTGTTGTGCGCCTCGGCATAGTTCGGGGCAATTTCCAGCGCCCGGCGATAGGCCGCCATCGCCTCATTGAGGTGGCTCACCGAGGTCAGCGCATTGCCGAGATTGTAATGCAGCGCAGGATCATTGCCGGCGACCCCGATCGCCCGGCGATAGGCGTCGGCAGCCTCGACGAACTTGCCTTGCTGTAGAAAAGCGTTACCAAGGCAACCATGCGCCGTGGGATCGTTGGGCGCGAGGGAAAGCGCGCGGCGGTAGCAGGCGATCGCCTCGTCGACCCGGCCCAATGCGCGCAAAGCTTCGCCGAGCGAATTGTGCAGATCGGGGACCCGGCGGTTGAGTGTGATCGCCCGCTGCAGCACATCGACCGCGACTTGCGGCTGGCCGGTCTGCAGCCCAATAAAGCCGGTCAGGTACAGCGCATCGACATGGTTGGGGTCGCCAGCGAGAACGCGCCGGCAGAGCTGAAGCGCATCGCCGAGCCGGCCATTCTGATAATGGCGCTGCGCCTCGCCGAATAAAGCCGCTGACTGCATGGCGTGCGGCGGCCGGCTATTCGTCTTTCCACACCGGCTTGCGCTTGGCGATAAACGCGTCGATGCCTTCCTCGGCGTCGTGCGCGAGCATGTTCCGGGTCATCACCTCGCTGGTATAGGCGTAGGCGTCGGCGAGGTTCATCTCGATTTGGCGATAGAACGCGGTCTTGCCGAGGGCGAGCGCGATTGCCGATTTGGCGGCGATCTTGTGCGCGAGCGTATCGGTCGCTTGGCGCAGCCCGGCAGCGGGCACGACCTGGTTGATGAGGCCGATGGCCAGCGCGGTCGACGCATCGATAAAATCGCCGGTCAGTAGCATCTCCATCGCCGCCTTGCGATGAACCGCGCGCGACAGCGCCACCATCGGCGTCGAACAGAACAGCCCGACATTGATCCCCGAGGTCGCAAACCGCGCGTCCTCGCTCGCTACCGCGAGGTCGCAGCTCGCGACCAGCTGACAGCCCGCCGCGGTGGCGATGCCGTGCACCTCGGCGACGACCGGTTTCGGCAGGCGGACGATCTTTTGCATCATCTCGCTGCAGCGGTCGAAGATGCGCGCATAGGCCTCGGCGCTGGGATCGCTGACCATTTCGCGCAGATCGTGGCCCGGGCAAAACCCGACGCCGTTGCCGGCGATGACGACGACGCGCGTTTCCTTGTCGGCACCGGCCTGGTCGAGCGCCTCGATCAGCGCAGCCATCAGCTCCATCGACAGCGCGTTGCGCTGCGCCGGCCGGTTCATCGTCAGACGCAGCACGCCGCGCGCGTCGCGCTCTTCCAGCAGCAGGGGCTCGTCGATCTTTTCGGCAAGGCTCATCGTCGCCTCTATTGGTGTGCTTTGGCCGCGGTCGGGGTGGTTGGCGTGCCGACATCGGTCGGTTGGATGATCGGCACCGAACTCGTCGGCTCGATCGACGAGGGGCGTGGCATTGGGATGGCCGCGGGGGCGGAGACGTTCATCGGGTTTGAGGTGCCCGGGGCTGTGCCGCTGCCGGGAGGCATACCGGGCATGCCGGCGTTCGACGGGCCGGGCATGCCGGGGACGAGCGGCGGGGCTCCTGGCGACGGCGGGGCGGCGGCCGGCCGCGCCGACGGCATGACCGCCGGATAGGTCTGTGCCGCGGGGTCCGTCGACGTCGCCTCACCGCTCGTACCCGGCATGCCGCCGCCGCTCGGTCGCTGGTTTGGCGGCGGAACATGTGCCTGCGGTGCGGGCTCCGGCGGCGCCATCACGTTCGCCGTCAGCACGCCGAGGATCAGAAATGCCGTCACGAACAAAGCGGCTGCGATAATGTAAGGCTTCATGCTCCGGTCTGACTTGCCGCGCCTGCCAAATCATACCACGCCGCGCCGCACGCGGCAGCTTTCGCTATCATTTTTAATGACGGTATCATTTTACCGCAGGCAAAAGCCTGTTGTTTTGGAACCTGGATTGGCTTAAACGAACGCCTCCGCGCCGCCGCTGGCGGGGCGCAGACAGGTCAGAGTCGCGATGAAAACCTTTTCCGCCAAGCCCTCCGATATCGACAAGAAATGGGTGCTGATCGACGCTGACGGGCTGGTGCTTGGCCGGCTCGCCTCGATCATCGCGATGCGCTTGCGCGGCAAGCACAAGCCCTCCTTCACCCCGCACATGGACACCGGCGACAACATCGTCGTCGTCAACGCCGAAAAGGTGCAGCTCACCGGCAACAAGCGGAAGCAGAGCATCTTCTACTGGCACACCGGCTATCCGGGCGGCATCAAGGGGCGCAGCAAGGGCGCGATCCTCGACGGCAAGCACCCCGAGCGGGTCATCGAGAAGGCCGTCGAGCGCATGGTGCCGAGGGGCCCGTTGGGCCGCAAGGTGATGGGCAATCTCCGGGTCTATGCCGGCCCCGAGCATCCGCACGCCGCGCAATCGCCCGAGGCGCTCGATATCGCCGGCATGAACCGCAAGAATGTGAGAGCGTAGCCGATGGCCGACAACGACGAGACCGAAGACCAGACACCCGAGCAAGAGTCGGCGCGCCCGGCGCGCGCCTCGCAGACCTTTCAGGGTCTCGGGAGCCTGCGCCAGGCGATAGGCGCGGCGCAACGGCCGACCGCCTCGCCAATGGCTCCGGTCATCCCAGTCACCGTGCCGACCGACGTCCAGCCCAAGATCGATGCGCAAGGCCGCTCCTACGCTACCGGCAAGCGCAAGAATGCGGTCGCCCGCGTCTGGATCCGTCCCGGCAACGGCAAGATCGAGGTCAACGGCCGCGACAGCCCGGTCTACTTCGCACGCCCGGTGCTGCGCATGCTGATCAACCAGCCCTTTGTGAGCTGCGACCGGCTCGGCCAGTTCGACGTCGTGTGCACGGTCAAGGGCGGCGGGCTATCCGGCCAGGCCGGCGCGGTGCGCCACGGCATCAGCCGCGCTCTCACCTTCTATGAGCCGGGCCTGCGCCCGGTGTTGAAGCAGGGCGGGTTCCTGACCCGCGACAGTCGCGTCGTCGAGCGCAAGAAATACGGCAAGGCCAAGGCTCGCCGCAGCTTCCAGTTCTCCAAGCGCTAAGTCCGGCGCGCAGCGCCAAAAATATCTACCGCGGAGGACGCGGTGGTCACTCAGAGGACGCGAAGGTGCTCAAGCCACCGCGTCCTCTGGTCGCGCGCCGTCGCGACGCCGTGGTGTACCGGATGATCGCCACACCGCCGCAGCCGCAAAAGCCGATCGCGCCGAAGCGCAAAAGCCAACCTGGTTCAAAGCGGCGGCGCGCCGTGTCGAAATCTGTTCGCGGCTAGAATGGCGTGATCGGGGTCGCGAACGGAGTAGGAATTGCCGCGTGGCGAGAACGTGATTTCCGGTTCGCGGACGCCACGCGCTTCCAGTTCTCGATAGCGTTCCAGCGCGGCCAGAGCGCGGGCATTGCCGATATCTGCGATTAGCTGTGCCAGCGAGATGCGATAAGAGCCGTCCCGCAATGTTACCTCCTGAGCAAACAACGTTAGCCGCCAGCCGGTGCCCCGGTTGTGAAGCCGGGGTTAGAAGTCAAAGGTGTACTGATGCGGATGAGAGCGCCAATGCTCGCGCACGTGCTCTCTTTTCCTAATCGCCTGCTGTCGTATGCCCGCACATGTACGTCTTTGACGCGCCAGGTGGGATTGCTTCCCATCTCGCGTTCCCCTTCGTTCGACGCGGGAGAAAGTCCCGCTGCTCCAGATCACTACGTGATCCGGGAAACACATGAGCACCGGCAAGGCCGGGCGAACGAAAGAAACCGTGCTGGCGGCTACGCTTTTGATACAAATCGGCAAATGGAACGCAAGCACTTTCGACGCGAGAGTGCTAACTCTTTGAGCACGACCGGGGATTGAGCAGAAACTCCGATTGCACCGGAATGGCGATCGCCGATCGGAGGCGACTCGGGAGCAAGGCTTTCGTTGCCTTATTCTCGTTTCGTTCTTTACATCTCCGCCATGCCGCCTAGAATGCGTCATATGCGGCACAAGCGATCGGGCGGGCGCCTGTAAATTTCCAGCAAATATCAGGCGGAACAGGCTCGGGTGACGGGCTGCGCCGGAGCGTTGCGGCGTGGTAAACCTGCGGCTGCCAACGGGGAGGGCCGCCCATGCGTTTCGCGATCGCCATTCCGACCGACGCCACCTCGTGGAAGCTGGTGCGGCGTGCCGAGGAGCTGGGGTTCGCCCGCGCCTGGTTTTACGACACGCAGATGCTGTCGGCCGACCCGTTTGTCGCGATAGCCGCGGCGGCGCTCAAGACCACGACGATCCGCCTCGGCACCGGTGTGCTGATCCCATCGAACCGGCTGGCAGCGGTCGCCGCCAACGCCTTCGCCTCGCTCAACAAGCTGGCGCCGGGCCGGATCGATTTCGGCGTCGGCACCGGCTTCACCGGGCGGCGCGCGATGGGATTGGGCGCCGTGAAGCTCACCGACATGGAAGAATACATCCGCGTCGTGCAGGCGCTGCTCGCCGATGAGACCGTCGAGGCCGAGATCGAGGGCAAGAAGCGCCTCATTCGCCTCCTGAACCCGGAGCTCGGCCTCATCAATACGCACGATCCCGTGCCGCTTTACATCGCCGCGACCGGCCCGCGCGCCCGCAAGCTGACCGCAAAGCTCGGGGCCGGCTGGATCAACACCGCCGGCGATGTCGCGGGCGCCGCTGCGGGCATGCGCGAGATGACGGGGCTGTGGCGCGACGCCGGGCGTCAGCCCGGGGCGCTCGACAGCGTCGCGTTGACCGGCGGCGCGGTGCTGCGTGACGGCGAGGCGCTCGACTCCGACCGGGTCATCGCCCAGGCCGGGCCGCGCGCGGCGATGCTGCTGCATCGCGCCGCGGACCAGGCGCTCGGCGGCTTTCCGCCGATGGCGTCGATGCCGCCGGCCCTCGCCGATACGATCGCCGCCTATGTCGAGAGCGCCCGCGGCTTCCGCCCGCAAGGTGCGCATTATCTCGAAAACCATCGCGGGCATCTGATGTTTGTCAAGCCCGAGGAGCGCCGCTTTGTGACCGCCGACCTCATCCGCGCGACGACGATCACCGCGAGCGAAGCCGAGATCAAAGATACCCTCGCCGGCTTCGCGGCGTCGGGCTATAGCGAGGTCGCGATCCAGATCGTGCCGGGGCAAGAGCATGCGATCGAGGATTGGGGCCGCATTCGCGCCGCTTTTGCCTGAGCCGCCATGAACCACGACGACGATTATCCGGATGCGTATCTGCGCGACGTTCTGACGAGCGCGAAGACCATCGCCGTGGTCGGCGCGAGCCCGCGGCCAAACCGGCCGAGCCATGGCGTGATGCGCTTTCTGCAGGCTCGCGGCTATCGCTGTATCCCGGTCAATCCGTTCGCGGCGGGCAGCGACATTCTCGGCGAACGGGTTTATGCGCGCCTCACGGATATTCCGAGGGACATAGCCGGGTCTGTCGACATGGTCGACATCTTCCGGCGCAGCGAGGCGGCGGGCACGGTGGTCGACGAGGCGCTCGCGATCGGCGCGAAGTCCGTGTGGATGCAGCTCGACGTGCGCGACGACGCGGCGGCGGCGCGCGCCGAAGCCAAGGGCGTCAAAGTGGTGATGAATCGCTGCCCGGCGATCGAGATCCCGCGCCTAGGGCTTTAGCTGGCGGCTTCGCGGCACACGCCGATCCGGCGCTTGCCGGCGACGGTATAGAACAGCGGCGCGGGCGAGCGGTCGCCGCCGCGCATCGCGATCGCACGGGCCAGCATGAATTGGCTGACATCGCGGAACGGTTCCAATTCCTGCCGTCCGATCGGATGCCAGCGCACGTCTTCGAGCTCGTCGGTCGCCGCCGGATCGCCAACCACGTCGGCGCCATCGCCCAGGAAAAACCGCGTATTGAAGCGGCGGAATACGCGCGCCGGGGTGATCGCGCGGCCGACATAGCGCAGCCGATCGAACCCCGCGATGACCCCCGCCTCGGCATAGGCTTCGGCCACCGCCGGGCCAGCGCGCAGCCCCTCGGCAGTCGTGCCTCGCCGGCCGAAAAACACCCCGGCTTCCTCCCAGGTCTCGCGTAGCGCGGCGCGCGCGCTACGCATCAGGCGCGGCGGCAACGCGTCGGTGTCGATCTCGCTTTGCCATGGCGTGCGATCCTCGGCATCGACCGCGCCGCCCGGGAAAACGTAGACGCCCGGCATAAAGCGCACGCTCATCGGCCGCCGCCCGGCGAGCAGCTCCAGGTCGCGCCCCTCGCCGCGCAGCAGGATCAGCGACGCGGCGTCGCGCGCGCGGACAGGCGTCGGCTTTGTCGTGACAGGGTCGAGAACGTCGCTCATCAAAGAATTTCCGTCATGGCCGGGCTTATCCCGGCCATCCACGAGCCGGCGCAACTTTTGAAGACGCGGATGCCCGGAAGAAGTCCGGGCATGACGATCTGAATTGGCTTGTGCTATTCCGGCTCCGCCACCGCCGCCGACCACGGCGCGCTCACGTCGGAGATGCCGTGATTGATGCCGTCGGCGCCACGCAGCACCATGTGCGGGCAGGCGAATTCTGTCGGCCACACGGTGTTCTCAACGATCCGCGCGCCGTGCCGCGTGGCCAGCCGGTCGATCACCGGCTCGGGCAACCTGCGGTCGATCGTGATCCCATCCGGGCCGCTGACATCGATCCGCGGGTGGTGCGCGGCATCCTCCGCACTCATGCCGAAATCGACAACAAAGCTCGCCATCTGCAGCACCGACGCCAGGATGCGTCGCCCGCCCGAGGCGCCCAGCCCAAAGCGCGGCCGGCCGTCGCGGGCGACGATCAGCGGGCACATATTGGTGAGCGCCCGCTTGCCCGGCCCGATCGAATTCGGCTGCCCCGGCGCGGGGTCGAACCACATCACGCCGTTATTCATCAGGATGCCGGTTTGCGGCAGCACATAGCGGCTGCCAAAGGTCGACAGCAGCGTCGTGGTCAGCGCCGCGATGCCGCCTTCGCGATCGACCGCCGTGATGTGCGTCGTGCAGTTTTCGCCCGGCGGATCGACATCGCCCAAGCGCTCGAGCCGCACGTCGTAGGCGGTCTGCAACGCATCGGCCACCGCCTCGAAATAGTTGGCGTCCGGCCGCTTCGCGAAGCTTTTACTTTCCAGCCGATCAAGCACATCGGCAAGCGTTGGGGCGGCGGACAGCCCCCGCGCCGCCTGAAAGGTGAAGCCGCGATAGGGGATATCGAGCGACGGCACGATGCGCGGCCGGCACTCCGCCAGATCTTCGGCCGCGAGTACGCCACCAGCTTCCTTGACGTCGGCAACGATCGCCGCCGCGATGTCGCCGGTGTAGAGGTCCTCGGGCCCCTCTTCGGCGAGCCGCGCCAGCGTCTCGGCGAGACCGCCCATCGCCAGCACCGGCCCAGTACCGTTTGTTGGCACGACCGGTGGCAGATCGTCCGGCAGATAGATCCGCCGGCTCTCGTCGTAACGCCGCAAATCATGCGCGAAATTGGTGATGCGCAGCGTCGTGTACCAATCGACCGGCAGCCCATGCTTGGCCAGCGCCACCGCCGGCGCGACCAGATCGCGCCACGGCAATCGGCCGAACCGCTCCACCGCGCGCGCATAGCCGCGCACCGCGCTCGGCACCATGAACGACAGCGGCCCATGCACATTGCGGTCGTCGACGACCTTGGCCCAGGTGAACAGCTCGGTACGCGTTTCGTCGGTGAGCGGGAACAGCGCCGGGTCGAGCCCCACAGGCGCCACCGGACCAAAATCGACGACCTCGGCACGAGCGCCGCCGGCCGGATGCACGACCATAAAGCCGATGCCGCCGAGCCCGCTGTTCCATGGCTCGCGCACCGCGAGCGCAAAGGCGGTGGCGACGACGGCATCGACCGCGGTGCCGCCGGCGGCGAGGATCTCGGCGCCGATCTGCGCCGCCACGCCATTCGCCCCGGCGACAATGCCGCCTTTGGTCGCGACCGCCGGCTTACGGACGATCCAGTTCTGGGTGAGCGCTGCCATGTCGGGTGATCCCGCCTCAGGTCACTTCGATCGAGTCGACGCGGCTGTCATAGAACGCGAAATGGCCGGCAAGCCGCACGGTCTCGTCATAGGGCGTCTCGTAGCCCCAGATCGCGTTCTCCGAGTTCTTCCCGTCGGCCTCGATCGTCCAGTACGACGCCGTGCCCTTGAACGGGCAGTAGGTCGTGTGCTCGGTCTTCTTCAACAGACCCAGCGCCATGTCCTTGGCCGGGATGTAGTAGACCGGGCCGTGCCCGGTCTCCTCAACGCGCAGCGCCGAGGTGCTGTCGGCGATGACCTTACCGCCAAACACGACTTTGACCTGCTTCGTGTCGGGATGGAGGTCGACGCGGTGCTCGGGCTTCTTGACCCAGCCAGGCGCGGGGTTCGCCATTGCATATCTCCTGATTGAGGGTGTCGCCTACTTAACTGTCTCCGAGGGTGGAGCCTTGTTCCAATTCGCATCGCTCGGCTGCTTGTCGCAGTTAAACGACGCGACGCAGCCGTCATAGAATTGCGAGCCCTGCAGCGAACCGCATTCCTGGGCGATGCGCTTGGCGCGGAACGCCGCGTTGGTGCAGACGAGCTGCTGGTATTGCTTGCTTGCCTTGACGTTCTGCTGTGGCGTCTCGTCCTGTGTCGCTGGGGTCTGCGCCAACGCGGCGCCAGCGGCAGTCGCCGCCAGCAATGCGGCAAAAAAGACCGGAGCAATTCGCCTCGTCATCACCAACCCCCTTTGTTCTGTGTGCGCCAGCTCGCCTCGTTCCTCAAAGATCGTGGCTCAGCCGACCATCGTCAATCCGCCACTGACACTCAAAACTTGTCCGGTGATGTAATCGGACCGCGATCCGACAAAAAACATCACCGCCTCGGCGATGTCTTCGGGCTGGGCGATGCGGCGGAACGGAATAGCGCGGGTCAGCGCCTCCTTCATGCGATCCGGCTGCCGCTGGAAGAGCGGCGTGTCGGTCGGCCCGGGGCAGACGCAATTGACATTGAGCTTGTGCCGCGCCATCTCGCGCGCCAGCGACTTGGTGAAGGCGATGAGCCCGCCTTTCGCCGCGGCGTAAACCGTCTCGCCCATGCTACCGACCCGCCCGGCATCGCTGGAAATATTGACGATCTTCCCCGCATGCGCCTCGATCATCGGCGGCAGAATTGCGCGGGTCAGCCGCATCGCGCCCATCAGATTGATCGCGATCAGCGACTCCCACATCTCGGGCGGGTTTTCCATAAATGGCTGGATACGGTCCCAACCGGCGCCGTTGACCAGGCCGTCGACCCGCCCCACTTTGCCGTGAACCACAGTGGCAAAGCCTTCAATCGACGCCGGATCGGCCAAATCGAGCTTCAAGAACTCGGCGGCGCCGTTCGCGGCCGCTTCCGTTGCCCGGCCGCCGACCTCGTCGACATCGCCGATAAAGACGCGGGCGCCTTCACGCACCAGCAGCAGCGCCGTCGCCCGGCCGATCCCCGACGCGCCGCCGGTGACAACGACCGCGCGCTCCTTCATTTCGTCCATCGGCATCACCCTCCCGAGACCATTGCACGATGCTAGGCATCGGACGTCTCGGCAACAACGGCGTCGAGCGCGGCGCTATTTCCCGGCGCCAGCGCCAGATCGACCAGTGCGCGTCCGAGTTCGTGCGCGTCGAGGTCGCGCCGGTGCGCGACGCCATCCGCCGACCAGATCGCATAATCGCTGCGCCAGTCGTCAAAGCCGAGCCTGTCGAACACGCGCGGCAGGCTCGGCAGATGGTCGCCGTAAAAGCCGAACAGCACGTCGGGGTGCCGGCGCGAAAGCCCGTCGATGAGTATTTGCAGCATCTCGTCGGAGCGCCGCAGCCCGGCGAGATAGCCGTCCGCCGCGCCACCTCTCGGCCATGGCCCGTGATTGCCCATCGTGATCGCAAAGACAGACGCGCGCGGTCCCACCTCGCCGAGCACTCGCAACACATGCTCCGCCAATTCGGGGTCGCTCATATAAGGCGGCGTCCGCCCGCCGCCGAGCGTCTCGCGCCCGAGAAATGCGTCGAACCCAAGGGCCGGCATCACCAAGTCGCGACGAAAGAAGCCGCGGTCGAACGGGTGCAAACAAATCGTCCGGTAGCCAGCCGCCCGCAGCCGCCCGACTTGCGACGGCAACCGCGCGCGGGCAAAGGCGTGATACGGGTTGAACCGGTCAAAGCCGAGCGCGGCTTCGTCGATACCGGTCAGCACCGCGAACTCGGCGCGCGTCGTGTTGGCCCCCCAGGCGGGCACCGCGAGCTTGCCATGGCTGCCGCCCGCGCAGGCCATATCATAGCCGGCAAGGATGTCGCGCGGCAGCCCCGGAAACGCCCGTCGCGCATCAAAGAACGATTCGCATTGCACCAGCACGATTGGACGCGCCGGACCCTGCTCCCCGGCGATCGCCGGCGCCGCGAGCCGGGCGCGCCGTCCGAGGCGCTCGGCGCGGGCGATGATGCCGTGCACGATCAGCGTCGCCACCGGACCCAGTCGCGCCGCGTCGGCGAATGGCTCGCCGGTCGGCCTGAAGCGTCGCATCGCGCGCGCCGCTGCGCCGAGCCATGGCTCACGCCCGAGTCGCCACAGCAGAACGACAATCGCCCCCGCCGCCGCGGCCGCCGCCACCGGCCGTGGCGGCATCGCGGCCGGCTCGGCGATCAGCAGCGAGACCCGCCAGCAACGCCGCCATGGCGCCGCCGATCACCGCTCCCGTCCCGGCAAACGGCAAATAGAGGTGCGGGTGGGTGAAGACGTGCGGCAGCTCGCTGAGCGCGGTGAACACCACCGGCTCGCGCAGCACCGTACGCATCGTCTTGTCGGCAAACGCGAAGCCCGCGCTGAGCGCGAAGACCACCGCGCCGGCGAAGATCGGCCGGCCGCTCGCCGCCAGTAGAACCGAAAACACCACCGCCAGCGGCGCCACGTCTAGCAGCGTCGCAGTCGAGAGTCGCCGCGCTCCCGCCACCCGACGCGGGATCGCCCAGCCGCTGATGACGAGTATCGCGTCGGCCGCGGCCTGCAGCATCACGCTCACGCCGAGCGGATCCGGAAGTGAAAGCCACGCATGATGCGGTCGCCGAGCACCGCCGGCAGCGCATCGCAAATCCGCAGTCCGAGCGCAGCGGCCAGGGGAAGCTGAGCCGACGACGACCATTGTCGATCGCCCGCTTGATCTTATGCGCCGCACGCTCGCCGCTCACCAGGAGTGGCGTCGGCCCGTCCCAACGATCGGTCATCGGCGAGGCGAAAAAACCCGGGCATACCACCGTGACGCAAATGCCCCGCGGCTCGACCAGCGGGCGTAGCGCCTCGCCGTAAGCCCGTAGCCCCGCCTTGCTTGCCGAATAGCCGGGCGCATAGGGCAGCCCGCGATAGGCGGCGAGAGAGGCGATCAACGCAATCCGCCCCTGCCCCCGCGCCGCCATCGCCGGCAGCAAAGCCGCCACCGTGTTCACCGCGCCCAGCAGGTTGGTCTGCACCTGCCGCACGGTCAGCTCAAAGGATTCCCCGGCATCACCGGGCGCCGGCCCCGCCGAGATGCCGGCATTGGCGATGACAAGCTCGACTGGATGCGCCGCGTCGAACGCCGCGAGCCATGCCTCGAGTGGGCCACGCTCGGTGACGTCGAGTATCGCATCGTCGACCGTCGCCCCGGCCGCACGACACGCAGCCGCCACCGCCGCCAGACGCGCAGCGTCGCGGCCGACCAAGCCCAGCACAACCCCCGGCGCCGCATAGCTCCGGGCAAGCGCGGCCCCCAGCCCGCTCGACGCGCCAGTAATCACCACCGTGCGAAACCGGGCGGCCAACGATGCGACGCCTTTCGACTAAAGGTTGCCAAAGGCCTGACACAGGAGCTTAACCGGTTTCTAGGCGCGATGCTCGCCGGCTTGCTGCGTGATCCCGGCGCCCTTTGAGGGGGATGCCGGCGATGCGTCACAGACGGCACCAGTTGCCACTCACCGTGCGCTCCGCCTAATTTGCGTCGAGGCAAGGAAGCAACCGATGGGCGGCGACGCACGATGAAGGTGATGGTGACCGGGGGTGCCGGATTTATCGGCTCGGCCGTATGCCGGTTGTTCGTCGCCGAGCGGCAGGCCACCGTGCTCAATGTCGACAAGCTGACCTACGCCGCCAATCCCGCCTCGCTGCAGGCGATCGAGAACCACCCCAACTATAGCTTCGAGCGCGCCGATATCTGCGATCGCCCTGCAATCGCCAAGCTGATCGCCGACTTCATGCCCGACGCGGTGCTGCACCTCGCCGCCGAGTCGCATGTCGATCGCTCGATCGACGGGCCAGGCGAGTTCATCAAGACCAATATCGACGGCACCTACGCGCTGCTCGATGCGAGCCTCGATTACTGGCGCGGCCTGCCGCCGGCGCGCGCCAAGATCTTCCGCTTCCACCATGTCTCGACCGACGAGGTGTTCGGCGCGCTGGGCGCGCGCGGCAAATTCACCGAGACAAGCCGCTACAAGCCCAATTCGCCTTATGCGGCATCAAAGGCCGCCAGCGATCATCTGGTGCGCGCCTGGCACGAGACCTTCGGCCTGCCGGCGGTGATCAGCAATTGCTCGAATAATTACGGCCCGTTCCATTTTCCCGAAAAGCTCATCCCGCTCGCCATCCTGAAGGCGATGCACGGCGAGCCGATCCCGGTCTATGGCAAGGGCGATAATGTCCGCGACTGGCTTTATGTCGAGGATCATGCGCGCGCGCTCTACACGATCCTCACCGAAGCGAAGCCGGGTCAGAGCTACAATATTGGCTGCGACGGCGAGCGGAAGAATATCGAGGTCGTGACACAAATCTGCACGCTGCTCGACGAGATGCTCCCTGACTCGCCTTACCGGCCGCATGCGAAGCTGATCACCTTTGTCGCCGACCGTCCGGCGCATGACCGGCGCTACGCGATGGACGCCGCGAAGCTGCGCCGCGACCTCGGCTGGGCGCCGCAGGAGAGCTTTGACAGCGGTCTGCGAAAGACCGTGCGCTGGTATCTCGACAATCGCTGGTGGTGGGAGCCGATCTGGTATGGCCGCTACTCCGGCACGCGCCTCGGCGCCACACAAGGCGCGGCCCCCGCCGCGGCAGAAGGATGATTCAAACCGACGCCTCAGAAGGACTTTTGCGATGAGCGGCTTTGCCTACGAAAACCTGTTTGCCAAGAGCGTGCCCGCTCCGGCGGTGCGTTTTGCCGGCTACCCGAAATACAATTTCATCGGCGGACATAACGACCCCACCTTGATCCCAGTCGAGGGCCTGATCGCGGCAACCGCGAGCGCGCTGCGCAAGGAGGGTTCCAGCCTGGCGATGTATACCGCCGCACAAGGCAACCAGGGTCATCTCGGCCTCAGGCAGTTCGTCAAGTCGAAGGCGAAGCTGCGCGGCATCGACTGCTCGACCGACGACATCCTCATCACCGCCGGCTCGGGCCAGGGGATCGACCTCATCAACGCCGTGCTGTTGGAAGCCGGTGATACAGTGATCCTCGAGGAATTCTCCTATGGCGGCGCAATCTCGAAGCTGAAGCGCGAGGGCCAGAAGATCGTCGGCGCGCCGCTCGACGAAGACGGCATCAAGATCGACGCGCTCGCCAACATCCTCAAGGATTTGAAGGGCAAAGGCGTCACCCCGAAATACATCTACACGATCCCGACCATCCAAAATCCGACGGGCAGCATCATGCCGCTCGAGCGCCGTCAGCAGCTACTCAAGGTCGCGATCGAATACGGGGTGCCGATCTTTGAGGACGAGTGCTACGCCGACCTTATCTGGGGCGGCACCAAGGCGCCGCCAGCGATCTATTCATTGGATCGCGACCACGTCATCCATATCGGCAGCTTTTCGAAAACGCTGTCCCCCGCCCTCCGGCTGGGCTACGCGATCGCCGATTGGGGCTTTATGAGCCGGATGATCGCCAGCCGCAGCGACAGCGGCTGTGGCGCGCTCGAACAGATGGTCGTCGCCGAGTATTTCTCGCAGAATTTTGGCGAGCATGTTGACGAGCTGTCGGAAACGCTCAAGGGAAAGCTCGACACGATGGTCGAGGCGGTCGAGCGCGAGTTCGGCACCGCGGTCGAGCCATGGGTGCCGAAAGGCGGCATCTTCCTGTGGATGAAGCTGCCTGACGAGGTCGACATCATGAAGCTGGTGAAGCCCGCCGCCGACGCCGGCATCGCGCTCAACCCCGGCCCGGAATGGGCGGTCGACGGCGCCGACTCGCGGGCGCGCCTGCGTCTCTGCTTCGCGCTGACCTCGAAGGAGGAAATCCGCGAAGGCGTCGCCGCGCTGGCCAAGGTCTGCTATGAGCAAACCGGTATCCCGGCGCAGAGCGCCAACGTGCGCCGGTCCTAAGACGATGACCGCACAGATTGACAAGACGCTGCGCGAGGCCGTCGATGCCGGCACGATGCCCGGTGTTGTCGCGATGGCGGCAACCGCGGACGGGCCCCTCTATGAGGGCGCCTTTGGCGTTCGCCGATTAGGCGCGAGCGCCCCGATGACGCGCGACACGGTGTTCCGTATCGCCTCGATGACCAAGGCCCTCACCTGCGTTGCGGCGATGCAGCTCGTCGAACAGGGAAAGCTCTCGCTCGATGGTCCGCTGCCAGCGATCGACCCGGGGCTGTCCCAGCCGCAGGTGCTGACCGGCTTCGACGCCGCCGGTCGACCGCAGCTCCGTCCGGCGACGCGGCCGATCACCTTGAAGCATCTGATGACCCATACCGCCGGCTTTTGCTACACGCAGTGGAATAAAGGCCTGCTGCGTTACGTGAGCGAAAGCGGCATGCCGCTGATGGCGACGGGCAAGTTCGCGGCGATGCGTCAGCCGCTGATGTTCGACCCTGGCGAGCGCTGGGAGTACGGCATCAACATCGACTGGATCGGCCGCCTCGTCGAGGAGGCTAGCGGGCAAAAGCTCGACGCCTATTTCGCCGAGCACGTCACCGGCCCGCTCGGCATGAAAGACACCGGCTTCGAGGTCTCGGACGAGCAGCGCGCGCGCCAGGCGGCCGTCCATCAGCGTCATCCTGACGGCCGGCTGGAAGCACAGCCTTTCGAGCAGCCCGTCGCGCGCGAGTTTCTCGCCGGCGGTGGCGGTCTGTATTCCACCGCAGGCGATTACCTCAAATTTCTTCAAGCGCTGCTGCAAGGCGGCCAAGGCATCCTGAAGCCGGAAACCGTAGCGCTGATGGGCGAAAACCATATCGGGTCGCTGCCGGCCGGCGTGCTCAAGACGGCAAATCCGCCGCTCACCAACGATGTCGATTTCTTCCCCGGCCAGCGTGTGCGCTGGGGGCTTGCCTATATGCTAACGCTCGATCCTGGCCCCAACGGCCGCAGCCCGGGCAGCGTCACCTGGGCCGGGATTTTCAACACCTATTACTGGCTCGACCCGGTGAAGCGGCTCGCCGGGGTGATCATGACGCAAGTCCTGCCCTTCGCCGACCAGCCGACTCTCGACGCCTACGGCGCGTTCGAGCGGGGCGTTTACGCCGAAATGGGCAAGGATTGAGCCAAGTGGGTTTGTCATTGTTGTCGCGCTTTATTGGGCTTGCCGGCGCCATCGCGCTGGCGGCTTGCGTCCAGAACGGCGAGAGCTTCTCATCCGGGCCGCCGTCCGATTTCATCGTGGTCAGCGATTTTGTCGTGCCGCAGGGCGCCGTGCGCCTCGATCCGTCATTCGGCTTCTCGCTTTATCGCGGTGAGCCGGGTGTTCCGGCGGAGCGTCGCGCCGCTTCGATCGGCCGGGCGGTCGGGTTTCTCGTCACCGATACGATCGTCGATCGGCTGCGTGCGCTCGGCTATGACGCGGTCAGCACGAGCAACCCGAGCCCAACCGGCTCGGGTCATCGGGCGCTGATCATCAGCGGCACGTTCCGCACCATCGACGAGGGGGAGCGCCGCCATCCGCTCGAGGCGCGCAGCGCGGTCGTCGCCAACGTCGCGATCAAGGCGGAGCTGCCGAGCGGCGCGGTGCAACCGGTGCAGAGCTTCGCCGTCGACTCGCACACCGTGCCGCAAGCGCGGGCCGATAACGGCGCGACAAAGCGCGAGACCGGGGTGGATGCCGACGCCACCAATGTCGGCGTCGAGATCGCCCGGGTGGTCGGCGAAGTCGCCCGCCGCAACAACTGGGTGCCCGCGAAACGATAGTTATCTAGAATATCATCCCGGTATCATTGAACGGACCGGGATACATGTCGGCCAGCGCTGCCCCCGACGAGCTAAGCTGCATCGCGATTCGCAATCGTGCCCATCAACTTTGGGAGCGGGATGGCCAACCGATAGGAAAAGACCTAGAACACTGGCTACGCGCCAAAGAAGAACACCTATATTTTATAACTATCGGCCTTGGAAACGAACCCACGAAGGAGCAACTAGAATCTGCATTGGCTCGAGTTTATAAATTACGAGATTTTGAGATTGAACATTACTGGAAGCGAGCGACGTATTTCTGGGCCTTCCAGGTAGCTATTTTTGCAGCATTCGGCCTCCTGTTGCGTACGGCAGAAACGCACATGGGGGACATCATTGCAGTTCCTTTGGCAGCACTCGGCATCTTAACCGCCGTAGCAAATGCTCTTTCCGCTCGCGACTCTAGGTTTTGGCAGAAAAACTGGGAAAGCCACATTGATATGCTCGAAGATCTTACCGAAGGACGGTTATATAAGACAATTTGGTTGGCGAAAGGCAAAATTAGCTTCTCCGTTTCACGACTCAACGAACGTCTCAGTGATTATTTTACAATATTCTGGATTTTGATATTCATATATATATGTTGGAGATTTTTAGGGTCTCCAACTACACTTTATTTGCTTGAAGAAAAATTAGATCGTCACTTTTACTATATCGTCTTCATTACTGTGTTGACCCTAATAGGTGGGGGTTTGTTACGAGGCCAAACGAGTGATTTCTACGGCGCGACCCCTAATCACGACGGCTCCCACGGAACTCAAATCATCGGGATGCGTCGATGGGCCAAGTTCCGGTTACGCAAACGCATAGTATCTAAGGGCGCACCGCCATTCATTCGCCGCTATTTACCAACCGAAATCGATCGCAAATAGCTACGAATCTTATAGCCCCGGCACGATGCCCTTGGGCAGCCCGGCGCAGTAGCGCGCGATCTCGCCCGGTGTGGTGATCCACAGCGCGTCCTTGTGCTCCATGATGTGCTTAAGCGCCCGGCGCAGCGCGCGCAGCCGGAACGGCTGGCCGATGATGAACGGGTGCAGCGCCACCGAATAGACCAGCGGGTATTTCTTCGACTGATCGAGCATCTCGTCGAACTGATCGATCAGCATTTCCTCGAACATCCGGCCGGTGTGCTGGCGGAACACGAGGCTGGGCGAGTCGTTAAGCTCGATCGGGTACGGCACCGAGAGGATCGGCCCCGAACGCGTCGTCATCCAGATCGGCTGGTCGTCGAGCGCCCAGTCCATGCAATAGAGGTAGCCGGCCTCCTTCAGCAGGTCGAGCGTCACCCCGGTCTGCGCCAGATAGGGACCGAGCCAGCCGTCCGGCCGCTTACCCGAGAGCCGTGTCACCACCTCGGTGCACTCGGCGATGAGCCGGGCCTCGTCTTCCTCCCACAGCACGTCCTGGCGCTCGGAGTTGGTGCGGCCATGCCCGACATATTCGTCGCCGCGCGCGTTCATGCGCTCGACGATCGCCGGGCATTCTTCCAGCACCGCCGAGTTGACGTTATGCGCGCCGGGCAGGCCGAATTCGTCGAGCAGGTCGAAATAATACCAAAGCCCGACCCGGTTACCGTAATCGCGCCAGGCGTAGTTGCGTTGGTTCTGGTCAGAAGGCGCGCCTGTGGAGTCGCTGCCGAGCCCGGCGCGAAACGCGAAGAACTCGATGTTGTTGCAGAAGAACACCGCGAGCCGCTTGCCTTCCGGCCAGTCATAGACCGGGCGCTTGTGGATCGGCACGTAATCGTAGCGGCCGTGGCGGGGGAGCTTCATCTCGCAAAATCTCCGGTTACGGCGCGCTCGCGCCGGAAATCAAACTGATACGGCGATATTCGAGGACAAACGCCTCAATATCGCCCACCAGTGCCCGAAGGCGACTGATAACCGCCGCCTGGCCTACCGCCATATCCGCCGCCTGGGTTGGGCGAATAGCCGCCCCCATAAGGCGGCTGATAGCCGCCGTTTGGCGCCGAGTTGTAGCCGCCCGCCGGGGGCGTGTAATAGCCGCCGCCTTGACCTGGATTATAGCCGCCCGGTGATTCCGGCGCCGGGTTGGGCGCCGGTGTGTCGGGGTTGGCCGGCTCGTCGGACTGCGGCGCCGCGCGACGCTGAGGCGGTTTTGGTGCGGTAGCCTGCGGGAGATCGGTGCGCGCAATCAGAGCGTTGAATTCCGCCTTGCGCCATACGCGTGGCGCAGTCGGATCCTGGCCAGACGCCGCGCTCGCACCGGATCCCGCCGGAATTATCACTTCGGCACCGGTACCGGCGCTCTTTAAACCGACGGTCCCAGACAGCACACCGACGACCATCTGGCCCGGTTGCGCGTCGACAAACCAATCAGTGGAGCGTGCCCCGGCCGCGCCGACCGCGGTGCCGACTTCAAATGTTGCCGGCCGGTCGACTGGTGTGACTACCGCGCGCAACAGGCCTTGCGTCAGCGACAGCGTGGCCTCATGGCGCTTTCCGTCGGCGTCGATTGAATACGCGGCGATCGTGAGCTGGCTGCCGGAGGCAACCGACACGATCGAGCCGTCACTCATCCGCAGCTTCACCTTCGCATTGGCAGGAACGTCGATCGTATCGGCAACGTGCACCTCGCCGCCCATTTTGAGCGGTATCCGCTTGCCGTCTGCTTCGACAAAGCAGTCGCCCGCTATGCCCACGACCGTACCGGCCAAATCAGCCGCCCGGACGGTGCCAAGGCAAAGCAGAACGAGAACGAGAACGAGAAAGGTTCTTGCAAGGACCAAAGGCATGATTGATTTCGCCCGAATAAGGCCTCCAGATCTCGATCTCGGCGGGTCCACGCCGACGTCATTTGCCGCCGCGCCAGCGCCGATCCTTCAACCGGCGCGGCGCGGCGCGGCGGAAATTCGCGCTACCGCCCCTTAAACACCGGCCGGCGCTTTTCCATGAAGGCGGTGCGGCCTTCGGTATAGTCCTCGCTGGCGAAGCATTCGGCGACGACGCGCTTGCACAGCTCCATGTCGCGCTGCGACTCGTCCTTGAGCGCCTCGCGCACGATCTGTTTCGCCGCGCGCACCGTGAGCGGCGCATTGCCGGCGATCGTCTTCGCCATGGTCTCGACCGTGGTCTCCAGCTCGCCATCGGGCACGACCTGGTTGACGAGGCCCATGCGCAGCGCCTCGTCGGTGGTGAACTGGCGTGCGGTGAAGAAGACTTCGCGGGCATAGGCCGGGCCGACGATGTCGATCAGCTTCTTGATGCCGTCATAAGCGTAGCCGAGGCCGAGTTTCGCGGCGGGAATACCGAAACGCGAACCCTCGGCGGCGACGCGGATATCGCAGGCGAGCGCCGTCGCCATGCCGCCGCCGATGCAATAGCCGCGGATCATCGCGATCGTCGGCTTCAGCGTCTCCTGCAGCGCCAGCCGCGCGCTTTCCGACACCCGGGAATATTCCGCCGCCGCTTCGGCCGTGGCCCGCTTCTCCTTGAACTCGGAGATGTCGGCGCCCGAGACAAACGCCTTGCCGCCCGCGCCTGACAGCACGATCACGCGGATCTCGGGGTCGTGCTCAAAATCCTCCATGATCTGGCCGACCGCCTGCCACATATCGAGCGACACCGCGTTGTGACGCGCCGGGTTGTTGAAGATGATCCGGCCGATGGCGCCATCCTTCTCGAAGATCATCTTCGACGAGGCGAGAGGCTGGTCGAGCATGGTGGTTTGCGCTCCTGAGCTATGGGTCGGGCCGGAGTGTGGCAGATCGCGCGCCCGCGCGCATCCGCGCAATCGGCTTGGCTGGGCGGAGGCCTGCGCGCATCCGGCCATTGTGGTACATCGTTGAGCCATGAGCGCGATCGACAATCCCCAAGTCGGGCTGACCCAAGCTGAGCTGCGGGATTTCCGCCGGCTCGCCGGCATCATGGTACCCGCCAGCGACGAGTACCGCGTGCCGGGCGCGGATGATGAGGCGATCTTCGCGGACATCGTGGCGTCGCTCGGCCGCGATCGCGACGCTGTCCGCGCGGCGTTGGCGATGCTGCGCGAGATCACCCGCGACGACTTCGCCGGCCTGGACGACGCGAAAGCCGAGGCCGCGGCGATGACGTTGCTTGGTCGTGAAAGCCCGGTGATCGCCGCGCTCGGGCGCGCGGTGCTGCAATGCTATTACCGCGATGACCGGGTGTTCTCCGCGCTCGGCATCGAATTGCGGCCTCCCTATCCGAAAGGTCGGGAGCTCGCGCAGGGCGACTGGTCTCTGCTCGATGCGGTGCGCGACCGGTCGCGGATGTGGCGCGATGTCGACGGCCGAGCACGGTGACATGAGCGCGGATACCAGCCCGAACGTCGCCCGGCCGACCAACGAGATCGTCGATGTGCTGATCATCGGTTCCGGCGCCTCCGGCGCCGCGGTGGCATGGAGCCTCGCGGAAACGCGAATGAAAATCCTTTGCCTCGAACAGGGCGACTGGATCAAGCCGGCCGATTTCCCGACCAACGGCCGCGACTGGGAAGCCCGCCGCTACGCCGATTTCGACATCAGCCCTAATCGCCGCGGGCGCGATACCGACTATCCGATCAACGACGACAATTCGATCATGAAGGTCGCCAACTTCAACGGGGTTGGCGGCGGCACCATCCTCTTCACCGCGCATTACCCGCGTCTGCACCCCTCCGACTTCCGCGTGCGGACGCTCGATGGCGTGGCCGATGACTGGCCGATCGATTACTGGACCCTCGAACCCTTTTTTACCGAGAACGACCGCATGACCGGCGTCGCCGGTCTGGCGGGTGATCCGAGCTATCCGTCGCACCAGCCGCCCATGCCGCCGGTGCCGCTGGGCAAAAGCGGCACACGCTACGCGCAGGCGATGAACAAGCTCGGCTGGCACTGGTGGCCATCCGACATCGCCATCGCCACGACCGAATATGAC
The DNA here is from genome assembly GCA_035570495.1 of Allostellaceae bacterium. GTDB lineage: Bacteria > Pseudomonadota > Alphaproteobacteria > ATCC43930 > CGMCC-115725 > DATARH01. Next base: position 38,612 of record DATMLO010000149.1, read on the forward strand.
GGGCGCGGCAAGTGCATCAATCTCGGCCACTGCACGCCCGGCTGCGCGCAGGGCGCCAAGGCGAGCACGGACATCACCTATTGGCCGCACGCGATCCGCAACCGGGTCGAGCTGCGCACGCGCTGCCGGGTGCGCGAGATCACCATCAACGAACACGGTATGGCGTCGGGTGTCGTCTACTACGACCCGGACGGCGTCGAGCGGTTCCAGCCGGCGGAGCTCGTGATCCTCGCGGCGAACGGCATCGGCACGCCGCGTCTGCTTTTGAACTCCTCCTCGAACCGCTTTCCGGACGGCCTCGCCAATTCGTCGGATCTGGTCGGCAGGAACTTGATGCTGCACCCGTGGCCGCAAATCCTCGGCTATGTCGACGACGAGATGGACGGCGACCGCGGGCCTCAAACGGTCATGTGGAGCAAGGAGTTCTACGAAACCGACCTGTCGCGAGGCTTTGTTCGCGGCTACACACTGCAGTTCGGACGTGGCACCGGGCCGGCAAGCGAGGCCATCGCCAGCATGACCGCCGGACGCCTGCCCTGGGGCGTGGATCATCACCGCGTCTACCGCACGCTGTTCTACCGCCGCTTGCTGGTCAACGTTGCCTGCGAAGACCTTCCCGAGGAGCACAACCGCGTCACGCTCGATCCCATCCTGAAGGACGGTCACGGCATCCCGGCGCCAAAGATCGACTACACGATGAGCGAGAACACCACGCGCATGATGGAGCACGGCATCGCCCGGGCCACGGAAATCCTGGAGGCCGCCGGAGCAAGCAACATCTCCTGCTCCCGGACCTTGCTCAACTCACCCGGCCACCTGCTCGGCACCGCGCGGATGGGGCTCGACCCGGAGCGCTCGGTGGTCAACGAATGGGGACGCTGTCACGACGTGAAAAACCTTTTCATCGTCGACGGTAGCATCTGGGTCACCTCGGGCGGGGTGAACCCGACCTCGACGATCCAGGCGCTGGCGCTTTACATCGCCGACAACATCAAGAACCGGCTGGAAACGCTGTTCGACTAGAGCCGTCAATCCGTCGCGCGGGCGAGCGCATCCGCGCAGTCGCTCATGGCTCGGCCAACGAAAACAGGGTCTTAGAGCGGCGACTCGCCAGCCATTTCCCAACCGTGGCGGTCGAGGAACGCGGCCAGCTCCTGTTCGCTCATGTTGGCGAATTTGCGGCCGGTGCGGCGCTGTTCTTCGATAAGCCCGCCGGCCTTGGCCGGGGTGTACAGAAACAGCACCAGCCCAGTCTCCGCGTCGGTGCTTTTCCAGCAATGCGGCACGCCGCGCGGCATAAACGCATAGGTGCCGGGACTACCCACCGTCACCGCGTCGCCGATCATGAACGTCACCTCGCCGCGCAGCACATAGCCTACCTCGTCACTGTCGCGGTGCAGTGACGGGTGCTTTTGGTGCCCGGCGGCACGATTTCCTCGAATATCATGATGCTGTCGCCGGTCGCGCTGCCGAAGAGCTTGGGGATGATCGTCCGCTCCGTCGGGTTCGGCTCCTTGTCTGGCAGGACGACAATGCCTTGTGCCGCCATCGCTCGCTCCTCCGTAGCCGTACGCCTACTCGGCGAGGGCCAGCTTCGCCGCGCTCGCCGCGGCCCCCAGCTCCTCGTCCGGCCTGATCCAAAACGCCGTCACCGAGCCCAGCAGCATCAACCCCATCGACGCGATAAACGGCATGGTCCAGCTGCCGGTGCGGTCGAGGATCCAGCCGAACGCCACCGGCGACAGGATGCCCGCCACCGCGCCGGCGGCGTTCATCAGCGCGCTGGCGCTGCCGGCATAATGAGGGGCGATATCCATCGTCGCGATCCACATCGGGGTGATCGCCATGTCGAGGAAGAACAGCGCGAGGGTGAAGCTGATGACCCCGGGGATCAGATCGTGCACCAGGATCGCCGGGATCAGGGCGCTGAGCGCCAGCAACAGACAGATCGTCACCATCAGCGATCGGGCGATCGACTTGCGCCCGGTGCGGCGCAACAGATGGTCGCTGATCACCCCGCCAGAGAACTCGGCGAACATCGCGCAGAGGAACGTCGCGGCGTAGAACATCGCCGACTTTTTCATGTCGACGCCGTAATTCTTCGAAAACAGCGACGGCATCCAGGTCACGTAGAGCCAGCCGGTCCACCCCATGCAGAAATAGGTGATCATCGATGGCGCCATGCGCGGGATCAGCCGGCGCCACGGCACCGGTCCCGAATAGCGCGACGCCTGTCCGGCATTTTGCGCGAGCGCGGCAACCTCCTCTGCGGTCACCCTCGGGTGCTCGCTCGGCTCGTCGCGGAAATAGCGGAACCACCACAGCGCCCAGACGGCCGAGACGATGCCGAGCAGCACAAAGATCATCCGCCACGACATCACGGTGATGAGAAAGGCGACGATCGGCGCGGTCACGCCGGCGCCGATGCGCCCGGCGGCATGGGTCAGCCCCATGCCAAACCCGCGCGAGGCTTCCGTCGTCCATTTGGCGAGCGCCCGTGTCGCCGCCGGCAAGGTCGCGCCCTCGCCCATGCCGAGACAGAAGCGCACTGCGAACAGGGTCAGGAGCCCGCCGACGGCGCCCGTCGCCATTGTCGTCAGCGCCCAGGCCAGCGCGCAGACCGCCAGGGTGCGCCGCGCGCCATAGCGATCGGCGATCCAGCCGCCGACCAGCTGAAACGGCGCATAGGCATAATTGAACGCGGAAAACGCGATGCCGAGCTGGATGTTGGTGAGCCCGAGATCGGATTTGATCGTCTCGGCCGCCGCCGCGAGGTTCACGCGGTCGACAAACAGCATCACGTGCATCGCGCACAGGATCAGCAGGAAATTGCGGGTCGCCCGCCCCGTGTTCGTCCACCCGGAGAACAGACCCGTCATCGCCGCTCTCCGCCGCGCTCAGCACTGGTCCCGTGACAGAGCATGGCCGACCCCACTCCGCGGTGCGGGGTCAGCATGACAGAATGTCGCAGGGGGCGTCCATCTCCCTCTCCCGCGCGATACGCGGGGAGAGGGTTGCCCATTACGCCGCGGCGAAAGCCCCCGCTTCGCGCATCCCGGCGATATCGGCCTGGTTGTAACCGAGCTCGCGCAGGATCTCGTCGTTGTGCTGGCCGTTATCCGGCGTCGGCAGGCGCATCCGCGCCGGCTCGGGCGTCTTCATCATGTTGATCGCCTGGCCGACGACCTGCAATTCGCCGAGCCGCGGATGGTCCATCGGCCGCGCCATCTCCAGGTGTTGCACCTGCGGGTCGTTAAAGGTCTGATCGATCGTGTAGAGCGGGCCGCACGGGACGCCGACCTCGTTCAACAGCTCGATCCAATAAGCGCTCGGTTTCGTCTTGGTAACTTCGCTGAGGATCTCATTGAGCTTCTTGCGATTTTTCGACCGCGCCGGGCCGGTCGCGTAATCCGGGTCGGTCAGGAGATGCGGCACCTCCGCCGCCTCGCAGAAGCGCTTGTAGAGATTGTCGCCCGAGGCGGCGATGTTGATCTGCCCGTCCGCGGTCGGGAAGAGGCCGGTTGGGATCCCGGTCGGGTGGTCGTTGCCCGCCTGCTTGGCGACCTCGCCGGCCTGTAGCCAGCGCGAGCCCTGGAAGTCGAGCATGAAAATCTGCGCCTCGAGCAGCGAGGTGTGCACCCACTGCCCCTCGCCTGTCTTCTCGCGTTCGATCAGCGCCATCATCATCGCCTGCGCCAGCAGCAGCCCGGCGCAAAGATCGTCGATCGGGATGCCGACACGCACCGGACCCTGGCCGGGGAAGCCGGTGATCGACATGAGGCCCCCCATGCCCTGGGCGATCTGGTCGACGCCGGGCCGCTTGGCATAAGGCCCGGTCTGGCCAAAGCCCGAGATGCTGCCGTAGACGATGCGCGGGTTGATCTTCTTTACCGACTCATAGTCGACGCCGAGGCGATGCTTCACGGTCGAGCGGAAATTCTCGACGATGACATCGGCTTTCGCCGCCAGTTTCATAAAAATAGCGAGACCTTCCTTGGTCTTCAGATTGATCGCCAGGCTGCGCTTGTTACGGTGCAGGTTCTGAAAATCGAACCCCTCGCGGCGCGAGCCGGTGATGTCGGTACCGGGGCCGCCGGGCGGTTCGATCTTGATGACATTGGCGCCCCAATCGGCGAACTGGCGCACCGCGGTCGGCCCGGCGCGGGCATGAGTCAGGTCGAGGACGGTGTAACCGGACAGCGGCAGGGATCCGACGCTCACGATGGTTTCCTCCAAAAAATCAGCCAAATCTCGTCGGCAACTCTCGCCCGCCGCTCGGCGCAACGTCAAGGATCGCCAGCGTCTGCGGTCAGTCGTCCGCGGCAGCCAGTTGCGCGCCACGCCTGGTGACACGCGCGACCGGCACGCACATCAGAGCGAGAAACACGCCGAGGATCACAAAGATCGACGTCGTGCCCCAGGTATCGGCGATGACTCCCATGATCGGCGGGATGATAATCGCCGCGAGCCGATTCATCGTCTGACGCAGCCCCACCACCGCGCCCTGGCGATACGGCCCGACGGCCTTCGCCTGCACCGAGAACATCATCGGCTGCACCACGCCTTGCAGCCAGCCGCGCACGACATTCGCGGCGAGCAGCAGCGCGTAGACGCCGCCGAGAAACGGCGTGATGCAGATCACCGCGATCGAGATGATCGTGCCGGAAAGCATCGTTCTCTGCGGGTCGCCCATGCGCATCGCCCGCCCAGCGAACAAATGGCCAAGCCCGCTGAAAATCTCCACCGTCGCGAACAGGATGCCGATCGTCGTGCCGACGAGGCCTATCCCGTGCAGGTAGACGATGTAGAGCGATTGCTGCACGCCCATCGTCGCGGTGCGCAGAAAGATGATCGCCATCGAGGTGAAGACCACCGGGATCACCATCAACGCGAAGCACTGCACGTAGTCCGAGACGTTCGGCAGCAACTCGCGCAGCCGGAAACTGCCCGCCACTCCCGGCGTCCGCTCCTTGGCCTCCGGTGCGCGCAGCAGCGCGACCGTCAGCGCGCCCCCCCACAGCGCACCGAGGACAAAGGCTGGCCACGCCCCGCCGAAATCCCACACCAAGCCCACGATGATCGGCGCCGCCGTGGTGCCGATCCGGGCGAAAAAGCTGAACCGGCCGATATATTCGGCCTCGCCCTCGGCAAGCTGGGCGATCAGCGTTTGCGCTCCCGACCACGCGAAATTGAGCGCCGCGCCATTGGCGATCTGCAGCAGCAGGAGCGGCCAAAACCACGGCAGCAGCGGAAAGACGGGCGCGAGCAAGATGGCCGACCACACAAAAAACAAGGTCACCCGCCGCGTCCCGAAGCGGTCCATCAACACGCCGATATGGATCGACAGCAGTACCGCGAGCAACGAGCGCGCGCCGACCAGAAGGCCAACCTGGCTCGCGTTCATACCGAGCGACAGACCGTAGAGCGGGATAAGGAAATTGTAGAAGTCGCTGTAACCCATGCCGAACAGCCCGACGAGATAGATCGGCGCCGGGTTGGTTAGCCCCGAAGGTCTAACGACTCGAGGTCGGGCGGGTGTCTCGCCTCTCATTCTGCCGGCGAGTGTCGGGCTTTTTTGCCGCGCCCTAAAGCGCGTCGTCCGCAGGGGTGGGGTGCGGCGGCGCTACTTCACGCCGGTTGCGCGGCGGAAGCGGTTTTTCAGGTACACCCCGTCGCGCGACGGCAGCACGCGGGGCGGCTCGTCGGCGAGGATCGCGACGCGCGCGAAGAGTGTGCCGGTCATCGCCTGCGCGCGCCGGGCGAAATCGGCGAGCGCGGTCTCGTCGGTAATGTCGAGCGCCGCCGCGATGCCGCAGGACCGCGCTACCCCGACGAGGTCGACCGCACTGTCGGTGTGGCTCGGCTGCATGCCGGTCTCGGCATAGCGGCCGTTGTCGAAGACCGCGATCGCCAGATTGGGCGGCGCCTGCACCCCGATCGTCGCCAGCGCACCGAGGCCCATCAGCGTATCGCCGTCCCCGGTCACCACCAGCACCGGCCGATCGGCACGCGCGATCGCCAGACCCAGCCCGACCATCGCCGCACCGCCCATCGCGCCCCACAGATAGAAATTGCGCTCGTCATCGGCGACCGACGCAGCGTCATAGGTGGTCGAGCCGAGCCCCGTGACCACCAGCGTCTCGCCCCGCTCGGCGAGCAGCACGCGGATCGCGGCGCGGCGGTCGAGCCGCGGCTGATTGCTGCCGGCGGTCATTCCTTCACCCATTTCTTCGCGCCGATGAGGCGCTGCGACAGCAGCACCGCCGTGGCGAGGCCGCCGTTGAACGCGATGTCGAGCGCCGCGGCGACAGTGTCGGCCGCGTCTGCCGCGTCGTCGACCCGGTAGACCAGCACATCCATCAGTTCGAGCGCCGCTTGGGTCTTCGACCCCATCGCCACCTGCCACGGGTTGAACTCGGCCCATTCGCCGCGCATCGTCAGCGGAAATCGGCAGGCTTTCGCGAGGCTCAGCATGTTGATGCAGTTGCCGACCCCGCTCGATTGCATCAACAGCGCGCAGCGTTGCCCGCCGAGCCAGGCGCCGGCGGCGAGCGCGATCCCTTCCTCTTCGGTGGTCAGCGACACCGCGCGGATCTTGGAATCGGCGTGGCAGCGCTCGATCAGCCGCGCATGCCCGGCATCCGGAACATAGCCAACCTGGCGAATATCCGCCGCCGTCAGCGCGGCGAAGATCGCGTCGCGCCAATCCACGCTCTGGCTCATGCCCCTCATGTTCTCCTGCGGCCCGTTTTGCGGCGCCCCACTGATAACTCAGCCCCGACGGCGCGCAAAGCCGCCGCTCGGCATGGCTTCCTTGTTCGCCGCGCCTCAGTCTATCGGCATGGTCGAGGTTGGGCAGGTAGCACGGCGGGCGGCCGCGCGCGGCATCTTCGCCCAGGCCGCCGTATCGTCGTTCCCCATCGGAATGCATTCGGCGAGCTGTCCCGGCACGAAAAACACGAGGCGCGGCTTCTCGTCCGACGGAAAGGTGAAGTCGAACGCGCCAAGATATTCCCACCCATCGCCGCGCCCGGAGGTCAGCGGCGCCGCGTCGAACGGCTTCAGAGTGATCTCCACGTCATGGCCTTGCGCGCTCAGAAGCGCGAGATGGTTGTCGTCGATGCGGTAGAGGCTGGTGCGCGCACGATGCGCCCAGTCCCAGCCGGGGATTGTCGCGATATGGTACTGGCCGTCGCTGATGAAGGTCACATGGCGCCCGGAATCGCGCGCCTCGTCGTCGGACAGAAAGAGGTCGAGCCGGGCATTAAAGCCATATTGCGGGATTTCCGCGACCGCCGAATAGCGCGGCACCATCAGATACCAGGCGGTGTAGAGCGAGATCGCCGCGGCTGGCAGTACCGCAACCCCGCAGATGATCGCGACGACCAAAAGCGACTGGCCGAGAAAACGCTTAGACACGGCGAAAACTCAAATTCTGCGCGCTACCTGGCAATTGCGGTGCAATGCCGGCGCCAACTCTAGCGGCCGTGCCGGCAAATGCGTGCGCGAGTTTGGTATTGCTCCGTTGCATGCGTGATAAAGCCTCAGCCCGCACGGCGTCCGGTGTAGCGGGCGCGCGGGCGGATCAGCACGCCGGTTTCGTATTGCTCCATCGCGTGCGCGATCCAACCGACCGACCGTGCGACGAGAAAGATCGCCAGCGCCGAACCGGGCGGAAGACCGAGCGCGGTGGTCGCCGCGCCGAGCGCGAAATCGATATTGGGGGCTTGCCCGGTCAGCTCCATCGCCGCGACCGCCGCCGCCGCCGCGCGCCGCCCCGCCTCTGGACGCGCTGCAATCAGCGCGTCGACGATCGCCAGCGCGCGCGGGTCGCCATTCGGGTAAAGCGGCTGGCCGAGCCCAGGCAACGCTTCGCCGCGCTGGAGCCGTGCCGCCATCAGCGGCAACGGCTCGGCGCTGTCGCCCAACTCGCGAAACAGCGCCTCGGCTTGCGATGACGCACCACCGTGCCGCCGCCCCGACAACGCCGCGAGCGCGCCCGACACCGCTGCATAGGGTGTCGCACCGGTCGACGCGATGCAGCGTCCGACAAAGGTCGAGGCATTCAATTCATGGTCGGCAAGCAGCACCAGACAGCGCCGCACCAGATCGGCGGCGGCCGCGTCGAGCCGCCATGCCGTCGCGAGCTGCGCGTGCACCGGCGACGGCCCGGCGCCGGCGACGCACGCCGCCAGCTCGGCGAGGATCAGCCTTCCGGTGCGCACGACCCCCGCTTTTGTCAGGTCGAGCGCCGCATGATCTGCCGCGCTCATCTCCGCGAGGCGGATTTGGCAGCGTTCGATGACGCCGATAATACCCTCGCCCCGTTTACGGGGAGAGGGGGGAACCCACGCCGCAGGCGTGGGAGGGTGAGGGGCGGCCACCGCGCGATCATCCCAAAGGATGTCGGCCACCTCCTCCAACGTCGCGGTCTCGGCCAAAACCAGCGCATCACGGCCGCGATAAAAGAGCCGGTGATCTTCGATCAGGCAGATTGCTGAGCCGATGACCGGGATCAGATCCTCGGCCGGCGGCCGGGCGCGGGTCGTGCCGCGGCCGGCGCGGAAGCTCTCGATCTCGTCGACGTCGTAATGGCGCTCGCGGCTGCCGACGATCTCCGTTGATCGCAACAAACCACGGCTTACATAAGCGTAGAGCGTATCAACCTTGACGCCGAGCCGGTCGGCCGCCTCGCGCGCAGACAACAGCAACATCTTCCGCCGGTCCGATCTGCAAACTTGATCCAATCTTGATTCAGAGAATCAAGATTGACTCACACCGCCCGGCGACGCAAGGCTCCCCCGTCCGACCGAGGGGGCCAGCCATGGCAAAACGCATCGATCCGAAAACCCTGCCGGTGATTTCCGGCACGCTCTACCCGCCGCCGTTCGACGAGCCGTGCCGGGCGCGCCACCGCACCCGGCTCGCGGACGCGGCCGGCCTCTCGCAGTACGGGGTGAACCTGGTGCGCCTCGAACCGGGCGCGTGGTCGAGCCAGCGTCACTGGCACACCGCGCAGGATGAGTTCGTTTACGTCCTTTCGGGCGAAATAACCCTCGTCACCGACGCCGGCGACGAAATCCTCAGGCCCGGTGACTGCGCCGGCTTCCCCGCCAATGACGGCGACGGCCACCATCTGCAAAACCGCTCGTCCGCCGACGCCACCTTCCTTGAAATGGGCCCGAGGCCGCCCGACGATCGTGCGTTCTATTCCGACATCGACATGAAAGTGTCGGCCGAAGATCCGCCTGGCACCTACACTCATCGCGATGGGACGCCCTACCCCAAGCAGGAGCGGCGCGGAGCCTAGTCCCTGCCAACCCGGCGCGGAGGTGGCGCGGAGAGCTAACCCGTCCTCAGAATATCGCCAGGATATCGCCGCGGCGCGAGAGCACCCCCGCGAGCTGGGCGAGCTGCGTATCGATCCGCTGCTCGCTTTCCGGGGCGATCGCCAAATCGACCGGTAGCATGGCTACGAGGTCTGCGAGCTGTTTGGCGCCGCCCAGCATCAGCACATCGCAATTGCCGAGCTTGGCGAGCGTGTCGAGTTCATCGCGATGCCGCTGCCAGATGCGGTCGTTGGGTGGCACAGCGGCGCCCCGCACGCGGGTGTCGATGTCGCCAATGCGATCTTCGATCGCGCGGAACTGCCGAGCCGCCGCGAGATGCACCGGGTCCGGGTCGGGGTGCTCCCGTGTCGGCGGCGGGAGGAATTTGCGCCGGTAGCGGCCCTCGAGGTCGCGCAACCGCGCAACCGCGCCGGCGAGATGCTCGCTGACGCGCGAGCGCACTAGCAGATCATCGGCGCGCATCTGGTTGTCGAGACGATACCAGTTATAGCCGTAGCCGTTGATCAGCATCACACCGATCCGGTAGAGCGGATCGTCCTCTCCCGGAAGCCCGGAAACGGGGCTAGCCACGAGCCGGTCCCGGCGTACCGCTGATCCCGCCGACCGCCACGGTCGCTTGCACCGGCGCACCGATCGTGAAGGGCTGGCCGATCGCCATATTGGGCGCCGAAACGAGGCCGTGCTCGGCCATGATCATCGCGATGTAGTAGCGCACCGCGTCGATCTCCTGCAGGCCAAAGGCGCGCAGCGAGATCAACGCGCGCATCCGCTCGTCGCGCGGAAAGACAAGGACCTTGACGGTGTCGAGCGTGATGCCGAACACCTTGAGGAAATCCTGCAGATGGCCGTGCACGGTCTCGACGATCTCGTGGATCTTCTCATTGACCCGTTCGAGCGGCGTAACCTGAACGACCTGATTGATCGCCTGCTCGACGACCGGCTTGGCGTAGTCGTTGACCTGTTCGGCGGTGATCGTGTGGTCGGCGACCGGCATGTGGGTGACGAGCGCAACCGCATCGTCCTTGTTCGCGACGTGAAAGTAGTAGTCGACCTCATAGCTCATCTCTGCCATCTCGGAAGACAGCGCGAGTCCCATCGCCTTCACCACCATCTTCGAGCGGTTGATATAAAGCGCTTCGTACTGCCAGGGGCTTTGGCCGCCAAAAAACGCCTGAGTGAACGAGCCAAGGATCGGGCGATCCGGCGTCGTCACCGGGTATTGCCCCGTATCGTAGACGCTGAGGATCGCCCCGCGCGATTTGAGCACGCAGAAATGGTTGCTTTCGACCGTCAACAGCGAGTTGTTGACGATCGAGTTGTCCGGATAATGCCAGAGCAAGATGCCGGGCCCCATGACCTCCCGACCATCGCTGCCAAGCGTCGAAATGACCCCACGAATTCCCTGCACGACGGCTCTCCTTGCGCTGAACGACTTCGTTGCGGCGCGCTAATCCTTATCTCATGTGCCGTTACGCAAGCCTTGCGAGACGGGTTCCTTTGGCGTCTTGGATGTTGGCAATTGGTCCGGCTCACCAACCGAGCGCGTAGGCGGCGCGGCGCGGATCGGCGCCGGCTTCGAGCGTGCCCTTCTTGGGGTCGACGAGGATCGCGCAGACTGCGCCGGCCAGCCATTCAAAGTCCTGCCAGCGCTCGATCTTGTGGCCGCGCGCCGCTAAGTCGCCCGCCACCGTCTCCGAGAACCGGCCTTCGAGATTGAGCCTGCCCGGATAATAGTCGTAGGGCGCGAAGGATGACGGGTAGGAATAGCTCGCGAAGCGCGGCTGTTCGATCGCGTCCTGCACCGGCATGCCGTGCGCGAAGACGTTGAGCAGCACCTGCAGCATCGCCTGGGTCTGCACATCGCCACCGGGCGTGCCAAACGGCAGGAACTGCGCGCCGCGACCCTTGATCGCCAGCGCAGGGTTCGGCGTCAGGCGCGGCCGCTTGCCGGGCGCGACACCCGCCGGGTGCTTCGGATCGGGGCGAGACTGTGAGCCGCGGTTCGACGGGATGAACCCGGTGCCCGGGACGATCGGCGAGCCGTAGGAACCGTCGCTCGGCGTCGCCGAAAACAGATTACCCCAGCGATCGGCGGCGCAGACATAGGAGGTGTCGGGCTCGGGGAACGGATTGCCGGCGCTGGGCGACAGCACCTGGCCTTTGGCGCCAAGCTCGCCCGGCGGCGGCATCTCGCCCCACGCCTTTTTCGGATCGATCAGCTTTCGCCGCTCGGCTGCGTATTCATCGGAGATGAGCGTCGGCAGCGGCACGCTACCGGTCGCCGGGTCGGTGTAATAGGCCTCGCGGTCGGCGAAGGCCAATTTCAGCGCCTCGGTCAGATGGTGCACATAATCGGCGCTGTTATGGCCGAACCTGGTGACGTCGGAGCCTTCAAGCAGCGCCAGCGTCTGCAGCAGCACCGGGCCCTGGCACCAGGCGCCGCAGGTAAACACCTCGAGGTCCCCAAAGCCGCGCCGCTCGGCCGGCCCGACCGGCGAGTGGTAATTCGCCAGGTCCTCGGCCGACAGAAGCCCGCCCTCAGCCTTGTTGAAAGCGACGAACTTACGGGCGATGTCGCCACGATAGAACGCGTCGCGCGCCGCTTCGAGACCGCCCTCGCGACCGCCCGAGGCAGCCTTTTCTTGGTCAGCCATATATTGCAGCGAGGCGCCGAGTTCCTTCTGATAGAACACCTCACCCACTTCCGGCGCCCGGCCGTTCGGCAGATAGACCGCCGCGCTCGACGGCCATTGCGCATGGCGCTCGGCATGGCGCTTCAGGCTGTCAGCCATCAGCGGGTACATCGGGAAGCCATCGCGCGCGAGGCGGATCGCCCCCGCCGCGACCTCGCCAAAGCTCATCGTGCCGTAACGCCGCAATGCGGTGATCCACGCATCGGGCGCCGCGGGAACCACAGTGCGCAGCACGCCCAGCGGGATCTTGCCGCCGTGTTCGCGCATGAAAAGCTCGGGATCGAGCGCCCGGGGCCAGGTGCCGAGCCCGGCGATGGTCACGACCTCCTGTTTCTCGGCGAGATAGATCATGATCGGCGCGACGCCGGCGCAGTTGACGAGGTCGCTTTGCAGCACACCGAGGGCGATTCCTGCCGCGACCCCGGCATCGACCGCGTTGCCACCGGCCTGCAGGATGTCGAAACCGGCGGTCGAGGCCAGATAATGCCCCGCCGCGATCGCGTGTTGCGTGACCGCGATGGTCGGCCGATGCGCTGTCGTCGTCATGACATGCCTCCACGCTAAATTCCGGGTTAGACTAGCGTGGCCGGCGCATCGTGTCGAAGAAACCAAATTTCCTCGCGGAACCGCATAAAAGGTCGCGCCGTACGTTCTCGGGTCGCCAATAAATCACCAAAACGGGAGACATCGTCGATGCAATCAAAGCTAAAGCTGACCGCTGCCGCGCTCGTCATCGGTCTCGTGTCGTTCACCGCCGGCACGTTTGCACAGGGCCGCTACCCGGCGATCAACCAGGCCGAGGGCGCGCTGAACAATGCTCTGGGTATCCTGGGGGGCGAAGCCCGCGACGTGTTCGGCGGCCACAAGGTGAATGCCGAAGCCCTGATCCGCCAGGCGATCGGCGAATTGCAGGCCGGCAAGGGGTTCGCCGCCTCGCACGGATTCTGATCGGCCGGCGGCGCGAGCCGCCAGTTGCCATAAGACGGCTTTAGGGGCTGCACGCCCCGCGCTACAGTCGATGGCGCGGGGCGATCCCCGCGAGGGGAGCGCAGCCCATGGCCGCATACGATCTCGTCATCAAAAACGGCACCGTCGTCACGGCCGCCGATACGTCCGAGTGCGACATCGGCATCAAGGATGGCGTGATCGCCACGCTCGGCCGCGGGCTCGCCGCCGGCGCGCGCGAGATTGACGCCACCGGCAAGCTGGTGCTGCCCGGCGCGATCGACAGCCATTGCCATATCGAGCAGCCGTCATCCGCCGGGGTGATGACCGCTGATGATTTCTACAGCGGCACCGTCGCGGCGGCTTTCGGTGGGACGACAACGATCATCCCCTTCGCCGCGCAGCATCACGGCCAGTCGCTGCGCCAGGTGGTCGAGGCGTATCACGCCGCGGCCAAGCCCAAGGCGGTGATCGACTACGCGTTCCACCTGATCATCTCCGACCCCAGCGAGCAGGTGCTGGGCCAGGAGCTGCCTGCGCTGATCCAGGACGGCTATACGAGCTTCAAGGTCTACATGACCTACGACCTGTTGAAGCTCAACGACCGGCAAATGCTCGACATCATGGCACTCGCCCGGCGCGAGGGCGCGATGATGATGATCCACGCCGAGAACCACGACATGATCCAGTGGCTCGCCGACCGCCTCCTGGCGCACGGCATGAGCCAGCCGCGCTACCACGCGGTGTCGCATGCCGGGATCGCCGAGGGCGAGGCGACCAACCGGGCGGTGGCGCTGTCGCAGTTGTTGGATGTGCCGATCCTCATCGTCCACGTTTCGGCGTCGGACGCGATCGACGTGATCCGCGGCGCGCAGAGCAAGGGCCTCAAGATTTACGGCGAGACCTGCCCGCAATATCTGTTCCTCACCGCCGACGATATCGGCATGGATTTGGAAGGGACGAAGTTCTGCTGCTCGCCGCCGCCGCGCGACGCGGCGAACCAGGAGCATGTGTGGCGCGGCTTGCAGAACGGCACGTTCCAGGTGTTCTCGTCGGATCACGCGCCCTATCGCTACGACGAAACCGGCAAGCTCCTCAAGGGTGATAAGACCACCTTCAAGGACACCGCCAATGGCGTGCCGGGCATCGAGTTGCGGGTGCCGCTGTTGTTTTCCGAAGGGGTGCGGACGGGGCGGCTTGACCTCAACCGCTTTGTCGCGCTGACCGCGACCAACCATGCGCGGCTCTACGGGCTTTATCCGAAGAAAGGCACGATCGCGGTCGGCAGTGACGCGGATATCTGCATCTGGGACCCCGACAAGCACGTGCACGTGACGGCCGGGATGCTGCACGACCAGACCGGCTACACGCCTTATGAAGGGCGGCACGTCACCGGCTGGCCGGTGACGGTGATCTCGCGTGGCCGGATCGTGGTCGAGGACAACGAGCTCAAGGTCGCGCGCGGCAGCGGCAATTTCCTACCCTGCGCGCTTTCGGAGATGGCCAAGCCCTTGGGCCGCGCCACGCCGGAACTCGCCTTTGCCGCCGAGCGCGGCGGGCCGATTGTTTAGAGGGAGGCGACATGTCCCGCAAACTTCGCGCCGCGGTCGCCCAGTTGGGGCCGATCCACCTCGCCGACGGTCGCGCTTCGGTCGTCAAGCGGCTCGTCGCGCTGCTGCGCGAGGCGCATGCCGGTGGCGCCGAGTTCGTGGTGTTCCCCGAGCTGGCGCTGACCACCTTCTTTCCGCGCTGGTGGATGACCGACCAGGCGGAGATCGACAAGTTCTTCGAAAGCCAGATGCCGAGCCCGGAGACGCAGCCGCTCTTCGAGCTGGCGCGCGAGCTTCGGATGGGGTTCTACCTCGGCTATGCCGAGCTGACCGAGGAGGAGGGCCAGACCCGGCGTTACAACACCGCGATCCTTGTCGAGCGCGACGGACGGATAGTCGGGCGCTATCGCAAGGTGCACCTGCCCGGCCATTCCGAGCATCTGCCGGACGCGGCGTTCCAGCACCTCGAAAAACGCTATTTCGACGTCGGCAACGAGGGGTTCAAGGTGTGGCGCGCCTACGACGCCGTGGTCGGCATGTGCATCTGCAACGACCGGCGCTGGCCGGAGACCTATCGCGTCATGGGGCTGCAGGGAGTGGAGATCGTCGCGCTCGGCTACAACACGCCGATCGCGAACATCCACCACCGCGAGCCCGAGCACCTGCGGATGTTCCACCATTTGCTGTCATTGCAGGCCGGCGCCTACCAGAACGCGGCCTGGGTGCTGGCGGCGGCGAAATGCGGCGCGGAGGACGGGTTTGGCATGATCGGCGGCTCGGCGATCGTCGCGCCGACCGGCGAGATCGCCGCCCTGGCGCAAACCGAGGACGACGAGGTCATTTCCGTGAATATGGACCTGGAGCTGGGCGACTATCTGCGGCGCACGGTCTTCGCGTTCGAGAAGCACCGCCGCGTCGAGCATTACGGACTGATCACCGAGCGCACGGGGGCAAAGACCGAGGTTTAGAAGGAATTCCACTATATCCCTCCCCCGGACTTGATCGGCAATATTATACTTTACGCCACAAACACTAAATGTGCCCGCTGTATTCGCCCTTGCGGCGATTTATCTAAATTCTTGAATTTTAATTATTCGGCATTTCTTGATTCGGATCGGGACACGCTGCCATCGCTAATGGCCCGATGTGATGATAGTTATGAGCCATCTGGTACCGATGTTCGCAGCGTTCCTGCGGCGTCTTGCCGGGGACCTGATACCCTCCTGGCGCCGGTGGGGGTGGCGACGACGGCGGAGTCTGCGCCCCTGCTGGCACGACTGCACCAACCGTCAGAAATAATGCAGCCCCCAGCAACCCTCGTATTGCCATCTGATCCTCCCCGTCGTTGGGCGGGCCCGGCGTTGCTATGGGATGTTCTCATTACCCACATACGTCGGATGCCAGCGGTTCGGCGGCGATGATTGCGCCTTTGAGCGCCTTGAGCAACGGCAATTCACGTGGATGGCCGGGTCAGCCCGCCCAAGGCGACGGAAAGTGAATGGCCTACTTAGTAATCCGACAGCTGGACGTCGGGCGAGTATTCGGCGCCCTCGACATCCTTGGTGATCGCCTGGCCGCAAATGACCCGCTTGGTCTCAGCGTTGTAGGTGAGGGTCGGCTGGCCATAGAGCTGCCAGCCGCGATTGAGCGCCGCCGAGATGCGGTGACAGAAGCTCTGGTCGTCGACGCCGGTCAAGTAGCGGTAGAGCTTCATTTGTCGGCCACGCGCCCGTAGCTGTCTTCGAAGCGAACGATGTCGTCTTCGCCGAGGTAGGGACCCGACTGCACCTCTATCAGATGCAGCGGGATCTTGCCCGGGTTTTCCAGCCGGTGCGCGGTGCCGAGCGGGATATAGGTCGACTGGTCCTCGGTCAGCATCAGCTCTTCATCACCGCGCACGATCTTCGCCGTACCCTGGACGACGACCCAGTGCTCGGCGCGGTGATGGTGCATCTGTAGGGAGAGCTTGCCGCCCGGCTTGACCAGGATGTGCTTGACCTGCACGCGGTGTCCGGCGTGTAGCGTCTCGTAGCTGCCCCACGGGCGATGGACGCGCGGCAGCGCATCGGCCTCGCCGCGGTTCTCCTTGACCAGCCGCGCGACCAGCCGGCGCACATCCTGCGCCCGATTCTTCGGCGCCAGCATCACCGCGTCGTCGGTGGCGACGACGACAAGGTCCTCGATCCCGAGCGCGGCAACGAGCCCGGCTTCCGAGCGCACGTAGCAGTTCTTTACGTCCTCGGCGATCACGTTGCCGGTCAACACATTGCCCGCGGCATCCTTTTCGGCCAGTTCCCACAACGCGTCCCACGAGCCGAGATCGCTCCAGCCCATGCTGACCGGGACAACCGCGGCCTTCGCGGTGTGCTCCATGACCGCGTAGTCGATCGAATCAGAGGGGCATGCGGCAAACGCCTCCTTGTCGAGGCGGATGAAATCGTCGTCGCGCCGCGCGGCCTTGAGCGCCGCGCGGCACGACGCCAGCATCTCAGGGCGCAGCCGCTCCAGCTCGCTCAGGTAGAGCGCGGCCGGAAACAGGAAGATGCCGCTATTCCAGAAGAAATCGCCGGATTTGAGGTAGTGCTCGGCCGTCGCGGCATCGGGCTTCTCGACAAAGCGCGCGACGGTAAACACGCCCTCCGTGGCGGCCAGCGCCCCGTTGCGCTCGATATAGCCGTAGCCGGTTTCGGCGCGCTCCGGATGGATGCCGAAGGTGACGAGATGGCCGGCGCGCGCGGCGGAAGCAGCGCGTGTGATGGCCGCGTGAAACGCGGCGGGATCATCGATCGTGTGATCGGACGGCATCAGCAGCATCAGCGCTTGGCTGTCACTCTCGGCAAGCGACAACGCGGCGATGCAGGCGGCTGGCGCGGTGTTGCGTCCGACCGGCTCGAGCAGCAGCCCCTGCGGCGCGACGTCGATCTCGCGCAGCTGCTCGGCGATGATAAAGCGGTGCTCCTCATTGGCGATGACGAGCGGCGCGGCAAAGCCCGGCGCGGCCGCGACCCGCAGCGCGGTCTGCTGCATTAGCGTCTTGTCGCCAACCAGCGGCAGCAGCTGCTTTGGATAGAAGGTGCGCGACATCGGCCACAGCCGCGTCCCCGACCCGCCCGACAAGATCACCGGGTGGATCGTCGCGCTATCGTGCTTGCTCTTACCCGCCATGCCACACCGTTTGCCGGAGCATGGTTAAGATAACGCTAGCGACTGGGCGCTGTCGCGCCCGGAAACGCGGCGAGGTGACGCGCTTCTTTGACCAGGAGAAATCTACTTTTAATTGTGCCCCAAAATCGTGACAGCCTGTTTCTGCTGTAAAATTTACAGGAGAGTCGCGTTTTGGTTGCAGCCTTAAGCGGGCTATGAAACGAAGCCGAACCTATCGGCACGCCGCGAACATTTAGTGAACTTATCGTCATTGTCAAGATGCCCGTCGCGCCGAAGAGGCAATTCGCATCGTCGTCTAGGCGTTGCCGCGCGCCTCGCGCCACAGGCCGAGCTTCTCCTGGACCACCCGGTCCGAGAAGCTGAACAGCACGGCTTCCGCTGCCGCGTGATGGGTATGCGACGCCCAGCTCGGCACGACAAAAATGTCGTTCTTCTGCCACGGCAGCACCGTGTCGCCGACGCGCGTCTCTCCCTCGCCTTCGACGCAGACAAACACGGTGCCGTCGGTCGCCCGATAGGGTAGCGACGCAAAGCTCGCCGGCAGGAGCTGTACAAAGGTCGCGATCGTCGGCATCGCCGACTCGCCCGAAGCCGGGTTCACATAGCGCAACTTGTGACCGTGATACGGATCGGGCGCGCCGTTCCTGGCCAGCGCGTCCAGCGCCTCGCGGGTGCGGGTATAGGGGTAGTTGAACACGGGCGAGGTCTTGACCTCGGGCTTCCAATCGACCGGCAGCAGATTGTTGCCATACCGCGCGAAACTATCGCCCTCGGGCAGAGAGATCGGCTGGGTGTCGTCCGGATAACCTTCGGCAAAGCTGGCGTTGAGCAGATTGACGATCTGGATGTCGAGACCGTCGAGCCAGACCACAGGCTCCTGCGTGTCGTTGCCGTGATCGTGCCAGGTCCAGGACGGGGTGATGATAAAGTCGCCCGGCTCCATCGTCGTGCGCTCGCCATCGACCGCGGTATAGGCGCCGCGCCCCTCGATCACGAAGCGCAGCGCCGATTGCGTGTGGCGATGCGCGGGGGCGATCTCACCGGGCATGATGAGCTGCAGCCCCGCGAACAGCGAGCCGGTGATCGAGGCCTGACCGCCAAGCCCGGGGTTCATCAGCATCAAGACGCGACGGGTCGCCTCCTGCGCGGAGATGAGGCTCCCCGATTGGATCAGGAACGGCCGCACGTCGCGATAGCGCCACAGCGTCGGCAGCGCCTTTGGCTGCGGCCCCGCCGTGACCATGCTGTGCAGGCTCTCCCAGAGCGGCGCGAGGTTGCCGGGCGCGATCCGGTCGTAGAACGCCTGGCGCTCCGGGGTGCGGGCGGGCGCATGCTCCATTGCCGTTTCCTTCCTCTCGTCACCCCCGCGCAGGCGAGGGTCCAGGAGCGAGCGACGGAACGGTTGCCCTGGATTCCCGCCTTCGCGGGAATGACGATATGAAAACTACTCCGCCGCCTCGCGTCGCCGCTCGCCGAGGCTGTAGCCGATCTTTTCGAGATCGGCGAGCAGCGCGGTCGACTGCGCGTCGGAGAGCCGCTCCATCGGCGGGCGCACCGCGGCCCAGTCAGGATCGTTGTGGAAATGCGCGACGATGCGCTTCAGCGCCGGGACCATCGGGTATTTCTGGATGGTCATGCGCACCAGCGTGATGTCGGCCTGATACTGGTCGGCCTGCGGGGTCTGCCAGTTCTCGTAGACCTTGCGGATGCCGGGCACGTTGACATTGCCCGAGGCGGTGATGCAGCCGACGCCGCCATGCCGCAACCCGTCGAGCAAGAACACTTCCGAGCCCGGAAACACGCCAAAGTTCGGGAATTTCTCGGCGAGCAACGCCGCGGTGTTGTTCCAGTCGCCCGAGCTGTCCTTGAGCCCGGCGATGGTGCCCGGGTAGGCCTTGATGAGGCGCCCGACCAGCTCAACCCCGAACGGGATCACGGTCTGCGGTGGGATATGATAGAGGTACATCTTGAGCGCCGGCGAGGCGACCTTGTCGATCACCGCGGCGATGAAATCGTAGACGCCCTGATCGGTCATGCCCTTGTAGTAGAAGGGCGGCAGCATCAACACGCCGCCGCAGCCATGCCCGACCGCGTGCTTGATCAACATCGAGGCCTCGGTGATCGAGCAGGCGCCCGTGCCGGGCATCAGCCGCGCCGCCGGGATGCCGGACGCGATCAGCCGGTCCAAGAGCGCCATGCGCTCGCCGGCCGACATCGAATTGGCCTCGCTGGTCGTGCCAAAGATCGCGAGGCCGTCAGCGCCTTCCGCGAGCAGCCAGCGGCAGAACGACACAAAGCGGCCCGCATCGGGCTCGCCCGCCGGGGTGAACGGGGTCAGGACCGGGACCAGCACCCCGGCGAAGGCTTGCGGCATAATCCGTATTCTCCCTTTTCGATCGTCATCCCCGGGCTTGTCCCAGAAATCCACGTGGATGGCCGGGATAAACCCGGCCATGACGAAAAATGCGAGCTGCTACACGGTCTGCAGTATCTTATCCTTGGTGATGTCGGGCGCCAGAATCTCGTGCCAGTCGGCGTCTCGCGGCAACACCTCCTCGCCGGCGCGGATGTGGTAGTAACTGGTGCCGGTGCCGGCCGGGTCACCACCGGCCTCGACGGTCCTCACCGCCTGGCCCAACATGCGCCGCATCTGACCGATCGCCTTGTCGCCCGGGCCGAGATGCTCCTTCGAGCGGTCGACGATGGGGCCCATGCTCTCCTGCAATGCGCGGTCCTGCTGGTTGATGCCGTCGATGCCGCTATAGGTCTCGGTCTTTTGCACCTGGCGGTTAAGGCCGTAATTATTGGAGCGGTTCTGGAATGACCGGAACGTCTTCTGGTCGACAAAGTCGGGCCCATTGCCGATGCCGCGCTCAGCCCGGTCTTCCTCGGTCAGCGGCGCATCGGTCGTCGAGTACATCCAGTTGTAGACCATGCAGTTGTGATCATCGATCGGCACCCAGATGTGGCCGGCGTCGAGCGGCAGCCCGCTCTCCGAGGTCGAAGGTCGGATCTGATGGAACGGCATGATGAAGTGGTAGCTGCGGATATGGACCTCGTCCTCACCGAGCGGCCGGATGCCGGCGTAGAGATAGCCATAATCAGTCACGTCAACGACCAGCTTCGGCGCCTTGCCGCGCACGAACGGGTTTGACGGCTTGATCCCGCCGCGCTTCGAGTTGTCGGTAAGGAGCCGGTGCAAAATCGGCGCGTGCGACGTGTCGACACCGCCTTCGAGCGCCTGCAGATAGTTGCATTCCTCGATGACCTTGGAGACGTGGCGGCGCGCTTCCGGCACCTGCGTCCAGGCGAATTTCGGCGCGGGTGGCATCTTCTCGGCCGGGCCCATATAGGCCCAGACGATGCCGCCGAGCTCGGCCGTCGGGTAGGCGGTGAGGTGGATGTGCTGCTTGAACTGATTTTCCGGCGGCTCATTGAGCTGATCGACGCACGTGCCTTCGACGTCGAATTTCCAGCCGTGATAAACGCAGCGCAGACCGCATTCCTCGTTGCGCCCGAAGTAGAGCGAGACGCGGCGGTGCGGACAGAATTCCTCGACCAGCCCGATGCGGCCGTCGGTGTCGCGGAACACCACCAGGTCTTCGCCCATCAGCCGCACACGCACCGGCGCGCAATCGGGCTCGGCGATCTCCGTCGACAGGCAGGCGGGAATCCAGTACCGCCGCATCGCATTGCCCATCGGCGTGCCGGGCCCGACGCGAGTGATCAGTTCGTTTTCTTTCGCTGGCAGCATCGTCCCGCTCTCCTTGCCTCGCTCTCCCAGACCCGCGAGCCCCGGGCTCGCGGCAAGTTGTATCCCAGAATAGCTCATTTCATGCCAAACGGGAGGGGTTTCGCCGGGCCGGGAATACTTCGTTCGTCATCGTAATGGTGACAGAGCCGTGGCGCAGAGTGCTGACGTTGGGCATAAAGACGCGTATGCGACAGGCGAACGGGCACGAGCCGCGCGAATGGTGACAGCGGCGGTCCTCGGCCTGCCGGCGGCGGCGCTGGTCGCGCTCGTCGTCGTCTTCGTGTTCGGCGGCGTCGTCAAGGGCGTGACCGGCGTCGGGCTGCCGCTGGTGCTGGTGCCGCTCGCGACGCAATTCGTGCAGGTGCCGGTCGCCGTGGCGCTGGTGTCGGTGTCGATGGTGGTCACCAACATCGTGCAGTCGCTCGAAGGCGGCCACACCGGCAAGGCGATCCACCATTTGCTGCCAATCATGTTCCCGCTGATCGTCGGCTCGATAATCGGCACGCATCTGCTGATCAGCATCGACCAGCGGCGGCTGCACCTCATCATCGGCATCACGTTTCTGTTTCTGGCGATGCTGTTGTTGTGCCTGCCGCGTGTGCGGATCAGCCCGCGCACCGCGCGCTGGAGCGGGCCGTTTGTCGGTCTGGGCTCCGGCGTGCTGGGCGGGATGTCGGCGATTTTCGGGCCGCCGATGATCGCCTATCTGGTGAGCTCCGGCGTCGACCCCGACACCTTCGTCAAGCACATGGCGATTCTCGCGTTCACCGCGGCGGTGACGATGATCACCGTGCTCGGCGGCAGCGGCGCGATGTCGGGCGGCGATTTCGCGATGTCGGCGCTCGCGGTGATCCCGATCCAGCTCGGCATGCCGTTGGGGCGCTGGCTGCGCGCCAGGATCAGTCCGAACCTGTTCCGCATCCTGGTGCTCGTGGTGCTCGCCGCCAGCGGTATCGACATGCTGCGGCGGGCGTTATTCTGAGCGCCCACTTTGGAGGGTGCAGATGACGCAACCCTACGCGAGCGAACTGACCAGCCGCTTTGGCTACGACCTCGATCTCGGTGGCGAAGAGGTCGAGGACAATCCGTGGATCAAGCAGGTGCTGCTGCGCCGCACGCAGCGCCGCTACAGCGACCGGCCGGTGCCGGAATCAGTGGTACGGCTGATCCTGGCGGCGGCGTTTTCAGCCTCGTCGAAATCGGATTTTCAGCAGGGTTCGGTGATCCGCGTCGATGACCGCACGCGGCGCGACAAGCTCGCCGCGCTGCTCCCCGGCATGCCGCAGATCGCCCTCGCTCCGCTATTTTTTGTGTTTCTCGGCGATGCGCGGCGGCTGGAGCGCATCAGCAAGCACCCTGTCGTCAACAGCACGCTGGAGGGGTTCTTCAACGCCACGGTCGATGCCGCTTTGGCGATGCAGACCTGCATCCTCGCCGCCGAGACCTTGGGCCTCGGCGCCTGCCCGATCAGCCATTTGCGCTATTACATGGAGGCGGTGAGCGAGATCCTCACGCTGCCCGACAAGGTGTTTCCCGTCGCCGGGCTCTGCCTCGGCTACCCGGCTCAGCCGGGCTTCATCAGCATGCGGCTCGGGCCCGACGCCAATGTCTACCAGGACCGCTACGACGATAGCGGCGTCACCATGGCGGTCGACGGTTACGACAAGCGGCGCGACGCGCGGCACTCGATCAAGGACAAGCAGAAATCGCCGGAGGTCTTTGGCACCGCCGAATTCTACGGCTGGTCGGAGGACAAGGCGCGCCAGGCGATGAGCCCCGAAGGCGCCGGTTTTGCCGCGTGGCTCGCGGCGCACGGCTTCGATCTGACGAAATAGCGCAAAAGAAAAGGCCGCCTCCCGAAGGTGACGGCCTTTTCCACCGAATAACCAGCGGCCATCGCGGCCGCGCCGTTACCTTTTTCAGGCAAGGATCTCGGCTAGAGCGGGGATCCTGGTCACGGCTGCGGTGGACCGCGGTTGATGGTGAGACACAGGATCACCTCCTTTCTGTTGTGGCGACGAGGAGCATATTCTACATCCTATTGTGTCCTTTTCGCAAGCGTCGCGCTCGCGTGACAATGCGCCGCACGACGCAGCTGCACTGCAACATCGGGCGATAGTGGCAATGCCGCGCTTCGTGGCATAAAGGCGCGCCAAAGAGACGTTGAGAAACGAGACGCAGGAACATGTCGGGAAACACCGAGCGGATGACCGTCAACGGGTTCGAACTGGAAGTGCTGCGCCGCGGCCAAAGCGCGCCGGTGGTGCTGCTGCACGGCATGGACACGGTGAGCCCGAAAGCGCCGTTTCTCGATCTTCTGGCGCGACATGTCGAAATCATCGCGCCCTCCGGCCCAGGGTTCGGCAACTCGCCGCGGCCCAAGGATTTCGACACGATGTACGACCTGACTCACCTCTATCTCGCGCTGCTCGACCAGTTGCCGCACGAGAAGGTGACGTTGATGGGGCTGTCGTTCGGCGGCTGGCTCGCCGCCGAAGTCGCGGTCGCGAGCTGTCACCGCATCGCGAATCTGATCCTGGTCGATCCTGTGGGCATCAAGCTCGGCGGGAGCGAGGAGCGCGACATCCTCGACGTCTTCAACACGCACCCAAACGAGGTGCGCCGCCGCAGCTGGGCCGACCCCGCCAAGGCGCCGGACTACGACGCGATGACCGATGAGGAACTCGTCATCCACGCCAAGAACTGGGAAGCGCTGTGTCTCTATGGCTGGCACCCCTACATGTACAACCCGCAGCTCAAACAATGGCTCGGGCGGATTTCAGCGCCGAGCCTAGTGTTGTGGGGCGACCATGACGGCGTCGTCACTCCGGATTACGGCCGCGCCTACGCCAATCTGATTCGCGGCAGCGAGTTCCGATTGATCGAGAGCGCCGGCCACCATCCGGAACAGGAACAGCCCGAGACGTTCGTGCGGGCGGTGATGGGATTCCTCGGCGATTGAGGCCCTTAGCGCCCGTCTCAGAACCACCAGGGCATGTTGGCCGTATCCGCCGCAGGAGGGCCTGATGAGCCAATACGACATGCAATCGCCGGTTCTGTCCGATACGCGGAACAATGGTGCGACCAACGCGGGGGAAATCGGCGCGTTTGTGCTGGCGGAGATCATCAAGTTCGCCGGTGTCTATGCGTTGGCTTATCTCGGGCCGTTGAGTGCGCTCTATCTCTCTGCGCTTCATTCCGGCGGTCCGCCATTATTGCTGACCGTTTCTGCCGGCATCAGCGCGGTATGGGGCGTCGTGGTGTTTGTGTTGTTCATTCTTTTCCGTAGCGGGTTCGGCGGTATCCCGACGGCCGTGTCGCCACAGGATCGCGGCTCCCCGATTATCACCCCCGGCATGACACGCGGTGGAGAGATCGGCGCCTTTGCGCTCGCTTATGGCATCGTGCTGGGGATCATCATGTTTTCGAATGGCATTTTCCTCCCGCAAGTGTACGCGGCGATCGGGCGATCGCTGGCGCCGCTGATCGGGTTGGCGATTTCGATCGTTGGCGCCGGCGCCACCTTCGGTCTCTTCATTGGTTTTCGCCAATCAATGCTCCGCCGGTAGCCGCAAGGCGCCTACAGGGCGACGACACCGCTGGCGTCGCCCACGGCGCATCTGTTGCGGCGACAAATTTCGCGATCTGTGTCTGTACGGGCGGCGCGCGGCGGCTTATCCCGTATTCCCCAAACCACGGGAGGTTTGATGGAACTTCCATCCCTCACTGAGCTTGAAGCCGCGGCCGATCTGGTGCATCGCATCATCCCGCCGACGCCTCAGATTTGCTGGCCGCTCTTGTCGGCGCGCGTCGGCGCAGAGCTTTGGGTCAAGCACGAAAATCACACCCAAACCGGCGCGTTCAAGCTGCGCGGCGGGCTCGTCTATCTCGACGATCTGAAGCGCGCGCAGCCAGGCATCGCCGGCGTCATCACCGCTACCACCGGCAATCACGGGCAAAGCATCGCCTGGGCCGCGAGCCGGCTCGGATTGAAGGCGGTCATCGTCGTGCCGCACGGCAACAGCCCTGAAAAGAATCGGGCGATGGTCGGCTTTGGCGCGACGCTGGTCGAGCACGGCCACGATTTCCAGGCCGCCTACGAGCACGCGATGGCGATGGCCAAGCGCGAGAATTTGCACGCCGTTCGCTCGTTCCATCCGCTCCTCGTGCAGGGCGTCGCGAGCTACGGCCTCGAACTGTTCCGCGCCGTCCCCGATCTCGACGTCGTCTACGTGCCGATCGGCCTCGGCAGCGGGATTTGCGGGGTCATCGCCGCGCGCGAGGCGCTTGGCTGCAAGGCCGAGATCGTCGGCGTCGTCGCCGAGAATGCGCCGACCTATGCGCTGTCATTCGCCGCCGGCGAGCCGGTCGGCACCAACAGCGCCGACACGTTCGCCGGCGGCCTGGCCGTGCGCGTGCCGGACGAAGCTGCGCTCGGTGTCATCCGCCGTCACGCCGCGCGCATCGTCACCGTCTCGGAAGACGAGATGAAGGCGGCGACGCGCATCATCTTCAGCGACACGCACAACATCGCCGAGGGTGCGGGCGCCGCGCCGCTCGCCGCCGCGCTCCAAGAGCGCGACCGGCTGAAGAGCAAGAAAATCGCGGTCATCCAGTCGGGCGGAAATATCGACCGCCCGCTGTTCGCCGAGATACTGACGGCGGAATAGCTACTCCGCCGCCTGCCGTCCGGGTTTGGCGGCACGCGCCGTGGCGCGGTGGATCAGCGGAATCGCGGCCTGTGGCGACAGGTTCCAGAAGGTGAAGGTCTCCTCGATATAGAGCCGCACCTTCTCGTTGTCGTGGCCAAGATAACCGACCGAAAAATCCTCGCCGACCGTCAGCTGGAAGTCGTCGCCGCGCATCGACATCACCAGCGACCCATCGAGTCCCGGCGCCCAGACCAGCGGCCCGTCAACGAGGTGGCGGACGTGGTCGAGCACCGGGTAGCCGCCATGCGTCGTCTCGGTGAGGCCTTTGTAGCACGTCTCGCCGAGGGCGATCGCATAGGGTCCGTCGACGCCCTCGTCGCGCAGCCGGTTGAGCGCAGCCGTCACCACTTCCGGGAACAGCGCATAATCGTCGCCGATCGGCAGACCGTGCTTAGCCTGCGCCTCGCAGATGCCGCGAATGCCAGCAGCCGCGAAGCCGTGGAACACCGCCCGATCCTCGGCAATCGCAATGGCGCGCGCCGCGGCGATGACGGGATCCGTATCGACATCCTTGGCGCCGCGCTCGGCGTCGTCGAGCTCGGCCAGGCTCATCTCGAACGGCACGCGCAGCTCGACCAACGGCAGCACCCTGCGCAGCCGGGCGCGAATTCCACCCTTATCGGTCGGTGAGGCAATGCCTTCGCTGCGGCCGAGCCCGACCGCCGACGCGCCCCAGCCCTGCGGCCCGTCAAAATCGACGAGCCGGCGCGCCGCCAGCGTCGTCTTCAACGTGCGGGTCGCCTCTTTTTCGATCTCCTGCCAGCCGGAAGTCGAGATCGGCGCCAGCTCGCGTAGCAGATGGTTCATGGTGCTAATCCTCGTTGGCCGCACGTTGACGCAGATCGCCGATGCCGAGATGCCCTTCCGGCGCGACGGGCGCCGGCGGCTCGGCCTTTTCCTCGGCGATCTGGGCTGCGAGCGGCTCTTCGCTGAAAAGATACTTGCGCAAATTGGCATCGAGCGCCGGGTCGTGGCGGCGCAGCCATTCGAGCACCATCGCCGCGTGCTCTTTCTCCTCGTCGCGATTATGCGCGAGGATCGCCTTGAGCTCCTCGTCGGCGGCGACCGCGACCCGCTGGTCATACCAGTCCACCGCCTCCAGCTCTTCCATCAGCGAGGTGATCGCGCGGTGCTTGTCGACGATCTCGGGGCCGAGCGCCGTGGGGTCTTCGTGCAGGGTCTCGCTGGACAAAATCCACCTTTTCGTGAATGAGGCGCGCCAGCCGACACGAAGCGGCCGTCGCGCATCCTCAGGTAGATTTACAAAAAGGCCAGGGTGAAGTTCCCGGCCGTTACCCTTTCGCCAGCTCGCGCGCGATGACGAGACGCTGGATATCGCTGGTGCCCTCGTAGATCTGACAAACCCGGACATCGCGATAGATGCGCTCGACCGGGAAATCGGCGAGATAGCCGTAGCCGCCATGGATCTGGATCGCGTCGGAGCAGACGCGCTCGGCCATCTCGGAGGCGAAGAGCTTCGCCATCGCCGCCTGTTGCAGACACGGCTCGTCGTCGTCGCGGCGCTGCGCGGCGTCGAGGATCAGCCCGCGCGCCGCCGCGAGCTGCGTCGCCATGTCAGCGAGGCGGAAGGCGACGGCCTGATGCTCGATGATCTTCTGCCCGAAGCTCTCGCGCTCCTGCGCATAACCGAGCGCCGCCTCATAGGCCGCGCGGGCCATGCCAAGCGCCTGGGCGGCGATGCCGATGCGCCCGCCTTCGAGGTTGGAGAGGGCGATGCGGTACCCGTCGCCTTCCTGACCGAGCATCAAATCGGGGGTCAATTCCATGTCCTCGAACACGAGCTGCGCGGTGTCGGAGGCGCGCTGGCCGAGCTTGTGTTCGAGCCGCGCGGTGCGATAGCCAGTCGTGTCGGTCGGCACGATAAAGGCGCTGATCCCCTTGCGCCCGGCTTCGGGATCGGTGACCGCGAAGACGATCGCCACCTGCGCGGTCGAGCCGGAGGTTATGAACTGCTTGGTGCCGTTCAGCACCCAGCGATTGCCATGCCTTACCGCGCGGGTCTTGATCGCGGCCGCGTCGGAGCCGGCGCCGGGCTCGGTGAGACAAAAGCACGACAGCATCTCGCCCGCCGCCATCGGCTTGAGAAATCGCTCTTTCTGTTCCTGCGAGCCGAACTTAAGGATCGGCACGCAACCTACTGAATTATGCACAGAAAGAATGGTCGAAATGCTGCCGTCGCCGGCCGCGATCTCCTCCAGCGCCAGCGCGTAGCCGACATGATCGGCGCCAGCGCCGCCCCACTCCTCCGGCACCAGCGCGCCCAGAAACCCGAGCTTGCCGAGCTCGGTCAGCTCTTCTTTCGGGAACTTGCGTTCGCGATCCCGCTCGGCAGCGCCCGGCGCGAGCAGGTTCCGCGCGACATCACGCGCGGTATCGCGCAGGAGAATTTGCTCTTCGGTCAGGCGCATTAAGCGCTTTCGTTGAACAGTTCGCGGCCAATCAGCATGCGGCGGATTTCGCTCGTTCCTGCGCCAATCTCGTAGAGCTTGGCGTCGCGCAGCAGGCGCCCGGTCGGATAGTCGTTGATGTAGCCGTTGCCGCCCAGGATTTGCACCGCGTCGAGCGCAATCTTGGTCGCGGTCTCGGCGGCGTAGAGGATGGCGCCGGCTGCGTCCTTGCGCGTGGTCTCGCCGCGATCGCAGGCGCGCGCCACGGCATAGACATAGGCGCGGCAGGCGTTGGCGGCGGTGTACATGTCGGCCACCTTGCCTTGGATCAGCTGGAATTCGCCGATCGCCTGGCCGAACTGTTTGCGGTCGTGGATATAGGGGATCACCACGTCAAGGCACCCCTGCATGATGCCGAGCGGCCCGGCGGCGAGCACAATGCGCTCGTAATCGAGCCCGCTCATCAACACGCGCACGCCCTCGTCGAGCGTGCCGAGAACGTTTTCCGCCGGCACCTCGCAATCCTCGAACACCAGTTCCGAGGTCGGGCTGCCGCGCATGCCGAGCTTGTCGAGCTTTTGCGCCGGGGTGAACCCTTTCATGCCCTTCTCGATCAGGAAGGCGGTGATGCCGCGCGGCCCAGCATCCGGCTTGGTCTTGGCGTAGACTACCAGCGTGTCGGCGTAATGCCCGTTGGTGATCCACATCTTCGAGCCGTTGAGGATGTAGCGGTCGCCCTTTTTGTCGGCGCGCAGCCGCATCGACACGACATCCGAGCCGGCGCCAGGCTCCGACATCGCCAGCGCGCCGACATGCGCGCCGGACATCAGTTTCGGCAGGTATTTCTGGCGCTGCGCGTCGTTGCCGTTGCGACGGATCTGGTTGACGCAAAGGTTCGAGTGCGCGCCGTAGCTGAGCCCCACCGAGGCCGAGCCACGGCTCACCTCCTCCATCGCGACGCAATGGGCGAGATAGCCCATGCCGCTGCCGCCCAGCTCTTCCTCGACAGTGATGCCGTGGAGGCCGAGCGCGCCCATCTGCGGCCAGAGCTCGATCGGGAAGCGGTCGTCGCGGTCGATCTCCGCGGCGATCGGCGCGATCTTGTCGTCGGCAAAATCACGCACCGTAGTGCGCAGCATGTCGATCTCGGGGCCGAGATCGTGGTCGAGCGTCGAGTGCCGGCTATTTTGCATCGGCTCTCACCAGCCCGAGAGAGGGTGGTGCGGTCGAGAAGACTCGAACTTCCACGGAGTTTCCCCCACAGCGACCTCAACGCTGCGCGTCTACCAGTTCCGCCACGACCGCACGTCAGGAGGAAGGCGCGTGTAGCAAATCCACGATATCATAGCAACCGTGATGGATTACCAGACCGACACGATATCAAACACCTTGGTCGCTTCGCGGGATGACGCCATCGAGTGGCGCACCGCCGACCGCCTCGTGCCGTATGAGGAAGCGGTCGCGACGATGGAGGCGCGGGTCGCCGCGATTCACGCCGGCGCGGCGTCGGAGCTTATCTGGCTCGTCGAGCACCCGCCGCTCTACACTGCCGGCACCAGCGCGGTCGCTTCGGACCTTTTGGAGCCGAGCCGGCTGCCGGTGTTCAAGGCCGGACGCGGCGGGCAATACACCTATCACGGGCCGGGCCAGCGGGTGGCCTATGTGATGCTCGATCTTACCCGGCCCAAGCTTGGTCAAGGGGGACGCGATGTCGGCTGTCACGTGTGGCGGCTCGAGGAATGGATGATCCGCGTTTGCGCCCGGTTCGGAATGACGGCGGAACGGCGCGAGGGCCGGGTCGGCGTGTGGATTCGCCGTGGAGCCGGCCGCGAGGACAAAATCGGCGCGATTGGCGTGCGCGTGCGCCATTGGGTGACCTATCACGGCCTCGCGTTGAATGTTGACCCCGACCTCGCGAACTATGCCGGGATCGTCCCCTGCGGGATTTCCGGGCACGGGGTGACGTCATTGGCAGCGTTGGGGGTCAAGGCAACGATACACGATGTCGACTCCGCGCTGCGCGATACGTTCGACGACGTCTTCGCCAGTGCGCCCGAATGTCGGGCCGATCCGGCGTCCGCCAAATCGATCGCATCGAGGGGCTGACGATGGTCGCTGGGGGACAACGCGGCGACTGGGTGCATTTTGCGCTGATGGTCGCCGCGCTCGGCCTCGCTTATGCCATGCCGTTCGAGCTGCTGATTTTGGCCCGCGCCGTGCTTGGGCCGGCGCATTACACAACCGAGATTTCGTGGCTGCACGACCGCGGCTATTTCCTCAAACGTCGTAGCGTCGCGGCTGTACTGGCAATCGTCGCGGTAGGCGTGAGCCTGGCCAACTACGCCCCTTGGTCCGGTTTCATCATATGGGCCGCATTCGTGGTGAGCGCCGCCGCCGCCGCAACCCGCTCCTCGAGGCAAACGGGCTTGTTGCTGATCGCGGCGGGTGCGCTCACCACGATCATGTTCGTAAAGTCGCCAGCGCTCGCCGTGACGGGCGCCCTGCTGACGACTGTCGTTCACGCGTCGCTGTTTACCCTCGTCTTCATGGGGCTCGGCGCATGGCGGACGCAGAGCCGGGTTCAAGCGGCGCTGATCGGGGCCTATATCGCCGCGATCGCCCTTCTTGTCGTATTTCCCCCGTCGGAAGCGACGGCGGTAGTTCCCGTCTTTGCCGACCTCACGCATCGGTATTTTGTCAGTCTCGGGCAACCGCTCGGCGCGTTATTTGGCATCGGCGATTTATCGATTGATCGGGTGGCGGGGCTTTTCGCGTTCATCTACGCGTACCATTACCTGAACTGGTTTATTAAGGCCGAGGTGATCCGCTGGGCGAATATCCCGCCAAGGCGCTGGGTCACCATCGGTGTTGTGTACGCGGCATCGACCGGGCTCTATTTTTACGACTTCGCGCTGGGCTTCAGCGTGGTGATGGCGCTGAGCTTCATGCATGTGATCCTCGAATTCCCGCTCGACGCACTGGCCGTGCGTCAATTGGGCGAGGTGATCGCCGGCTCCCTGTTCGGCGGCCTGCGCGAGCGGCGGGTTTGATGATGCTCGCGGGGGCACGGCGCGGTGACTGGGTGCATCTGGCACTTATGGTCGCCGCGCTCGGCATCGCATACGTCATGCCGTTCGAACTTCTGGTCTTGGCCTATGTCGTGCTGGGGCCGGCGCATTACACGACCGAGATTTCGTGGCTGCACGATCGTCGCTATTTCCTCAAGCGCCGCTACATCGCGCTGGCGCTGGCGGCGATCGCGGTCGCGGCTACGCTGATCGACAACAGCTCGTGGTTCGGTTTCGTGATTTGGGCCGCGCTGGTGGTGAGCGCGGCCGCCGCCGCGACCCGTTCCTTGTCGCAAACGGCCGTCTTGCTGGCCGTGGCGATCGGGCTGACCGCGCTCATGGCCGCAAGGTGGCCCGCGCTCTCGCTGATGGGCGCGTTGTTAACGAGCGTCGTTCACGTGTCGTTGTTCACGCTGATCTTTATGGCGCTCGGCGCGTGGCGGACGCAAAGCCGGGCGCAAGCCGCGCTGATCGGCGCCTACATCGCCGCAATCGTGCTGATCATGGTGATCCCGCCGTCGGGTGCGACCGTCATTCCAGGCTTCCAAGCTGTCGCGCAAGAGCATTTCGGCAATCTCGTGCAGACGATTGGCATGCTGTTCGGCCTCGACAAGCTGCGGCTAGACGGGCGGCTGACCGGGTTTCTCGCCTTTATCTACACCTACCATTACCTGAACTGGTTCATTAAAGCCGGGGTGATCCGCTGGGCGGATATTCCACCGCGGCGCTGGATCGTTATCGGGGTGGTGAGCGCGGCATCGACGGGGCTTTATTTTTACGACTACGCACTCGGCTTCAGCGCGCTGCTGGTGCTGAGCCTCGGGCACGTCGTCCTCGAATTTCCGCTCAACGCGTTGACCATGCGTCAGTTGGGTGAGGCCGCGGCCGGCTCCCTGTTTGGCGGACCGCCCCAACGCCGGCTTGCCGCGCGCCGCCGCTGAAGCGGGCCGTTGGGAGCCGTTTGCGTTTCGCCGGCCCGCAGGCCATATCATTCGGTCGAATGACCACCCTCTTCCAAAACCAGGCGCCGCACCCGCTGGCCGACCGGCTGCGGCCGCAAAAATTGGCTGACATTGTCTGCCAGGATCATCTGCTCGGCGCCGAGGGGCCGATTGGCCGCATGGTCGCGGCGCGGCGGCTGGCGTCGATGATCCTCTGGGGGCCGCCAGGCTGCGGCAAGACGACGATCGCCCGTCTTTTGGCCGAGGGCACCGACCTTGCCTTCGAGCCGCTATCGGCGGTGTTCTCGGGGGTTGCCGACCTGCGCAAGGTCTTCGACGCGGCTAAGAAGCGCCGCGAGATGGGTCAGGGCACGCTGCTCTTTGTCGATGAAATCCATCGCTTCAACCGCGCGCAGCAGGACGCCTTCCTGCCGTATGTCGAGGATGGCACGGTGATCCTCGTCGGCGCGACGACCGAGAATCCGTCCTTCGAATTGAACGGCGCGCTGCTGTCACGGGCGCAGGTCTTTGTGCTGCACCGGCTCGGCGACCCCGAGCTGGAAACGCTGCTCGAACGCGCCGAGGCCGAAACCGGCAAAAAGCTGCCGCTTAGCGATGACGCTCGCGCCGCGCTCAGGGCGATGGCCGATGGCGACGGCCGGTTTCTCTTGAACCTCGTCGAGGAGATCGCGCGCCTGCCCTCCGGCACACCGCTCGGGCCGGCCGAGCTGGCGGAGCTCGTCCAGCGCCGCGCGCCGCTCTACGACAAGGCGCAGGAGGGTCACTACAACCTCATTAGCGCGCTGCACAAATCGCTGCGCGGCTCGGATACCGACGCGGCGCTCTATTGGCTCGCGCGCATGCTGGCCGGCGGCGAGGACCCGATCTACGTGCTGCGGCGGCTCACCCGCGCCGCGGTCGAGGATATCGGCCTTGCCGACCCGCAGGCGCTGATCCAGGCGCTCGCCGCATGGGACGCCTATGACCGGCTCGGCTCGCCGGAAGGCGAGCTGGCGGTGGCGCAGCTGGTGATCTATCTCGCGACCGCGCCAAAATCGAACGCGGTCTACAGCGCATTCGGCCAGGCGCAGGGCATGGCGCGCGAGACCGGCAGCCTGATGCCGCCGAAGCACATCCTCAACGCGCCCACCCGCCTGATGCGCGACCTCGGCTATGGCAAAGGTTATGTGTACGACCACGGCACCGAGGAGGCGTTTTCCGGGCAGAACTATTTCCCGGACGGGGTAACGCGCCGCGAATTCTATCACCCGACCGAGCGCGGCTTCGAACGCGAGGTCAAGAAGCGGCTCGAGTATTGGGACAAGCTGCGCCACCGCGCGGGTGAAGCGGCTAAATAATCCATGCCCGAAACCATTACAGTCACCGACCAGGACGCCGATATCCGGCTCGATCGCTGGTTCAAGCGGCACTATCCGAGTCTCGGTCACGGCCATCTCGAAAAGCTGCTGCGCACGGGCCAGGTGCGGGTCGACGGGCGCAAGGCAAAATCGGGCGACCGTGTATCGCCGGGCATGGCGATCCGCCTGCCGCCGCAGGAAATGCTGGCCAGCGAAACCAGCCCCGGTGCCGAAAAGCCGCGCGCCCGGCCGCAAGACGAGGCGCTGCTACGCGATCTCGTGATCCACCGCGACGAGCATGCGATCGTCCTCAACAAGCCGGCCGGCCTCGCGGTGCAGGGCGGGAGCAACACCACAAGACATGTCGACGGCATGCTCGATGGGCTGCGCTTCGATGCGGCCGAACGGCCGCGCCTCGTGCACCGGCTCGATAAGGATACCAGCGGGGTCCTGCTGATCGCGCGCACCGCGGCGGCGGCGGCTTTTTTCACCCGCGCGTTTCGCGACAAGACCACGCGCAAGACCTACTGGGCGATCGTCGCTGGGCTGCCAAAGCTGCACCAGGGAAAGATCGACCTGTCGCTGGCCAAAGGGACGGCAAAAGGCCGCGAGCGCGTGCAGGCGGACGAGGACGGCAAGGACGCTATTACTTACTACACCGTCATCGACAATGCCGGCGACCGCGCGAGCTGGCTGGCGTTGCTGCCGCTCACCGGGCGCACGCACCAGCTGCGCGCGCACTGCGCGGCGATCGGCACGCCGATCCTCGGCGACGGAAAATACGGCGGCGCGAATGCGCACGCGCTGGGCGGCGCCGCGGCGCATCGGCTGCACCTGCACGCCCGGGCGCTGGAGATTCCGCACCCCGCCGGCTTCACGCTCAAGGTCACCGCGCCCCTGCCGGCACATATGCGGCGCATGTGGGAGTTTCTGGGTTTTGCCAACGACGCGCCGGACCCATTCCGCGATCTGGACCTCGGCGCATGAAGCGCGTCTATAAATCGGTCAGCACTTGCGCTGTCGAGGACGGCTGGGGCGTGACGCTCGACGGAAAGCCGCTGCGCACCCCGGCAAAGCGCGGTCTGCGCGTGCCGAGCAAAGCCCTCGCCATGGCGATTGCCGCCGAATGGGACGCGCAGGACCCCGACATCCGGCCCGAGACGATGCCCCTCACCCGGCTTGCCGCGACCGCGATCGACCGCACAGCCGCTGGGCGCGACAAGGTCGTGGCGGAGGTCGCCAATTACGCCGCCACCGATCTCGTCTGCTATCGCGCCGAGCACCCGCCAGCGCTCGCCGCGCGGCAAGAGGCGATGTGGCAGCCGCTGATCGATTGGGCCGCCGGGCGCTACGACGCCGGGCTCGCCGTCACCGCCGGGATCGTGCCGCTGGCGCAGTCGCCCGCGAGCCTCAAGGCCTATGCCGGCGCGGTCGCGGCGCTCGACGATTTCCGCCTGACCGCGCTCCACGCGGCGACGGGCGCCTGCGGCTCGCTGGTCATCGCGCTGGCACTCTATGAGAGCCGGCTCGACGCCGAGACCGCTTTCGCCGCCTCGCAGCTCGAGGAGACCTTCCAGATCGAGGCCTGGGGCGAGGATGCCGAGGCGACAGCGCGCCGCGCCACCCTCGCCGAAGACATCAAGGCGGTGGCGCGCTTCTTCGAACTGCTCGCCAGTTGATCTGGGGCTAGCCGCGCGGCTCCTTGAAGACCTTCGAGGCCACCTGCATGCATTCGCGGATGATCGGCACGCCGATATAGCCCGAGAGGTGCAGAAACACCTCGGTCAGCTCTTCCTCGGTCCACCCCTGGCGCAGCGCCATGCGCAGATGCAGCGCCAGCTCGGGCTCGCGTCCCATGCAGGTGTCGGAGACGACGCAGATGAGCGCCCGCGTCTTGATGTCGAGCCCGGGCCGCGTCCACAAATTGCCGAACACATTCTCGACAGCGACATCGAGAAATTTCTGCATGACCGGATCGGCGTAGACGCCTTTGCCGGCCGCCTCGACCGCGGCGTCGCCCATCAGCTTGCGCCGCATCGACATGCCTTTTTCGTAAAGCTCGCTCTTCGCCATCGTACTTTCTCCCCGGTTGTGTTGCGCCGATCTTGCCGCGCCGTGCTGGTCTCGGCCAGCGGTTGATGCTATTCGGCCGTTATGAGCGATATCCTCAAACGCCTCGACAAGCAGCGCGCGGCGGCGCGGCTCGGCGGCGGCAAGCGCCGCATCGACGCTCAACACGCCAAGGGCAAGCTCACCGCCCGCGAGCGGCTCGAAATCCTGCTCGACCCCGGTTCCTTCGAGGAATGGGACATGTTTGTCGAGCACCGCAGCCATGATTTCGGCATCGACAAGGAGACCGTGCCGGGTGACGGCGTCGTCACCGGCTATGGCGAGATCAACGGTCGGCTGGTCTTTGTGTTCAGCCAGGACTTCACCGTGTTCGGCGGATCGCTCAGCGAGGCGCACGCCGAGAAGATCTGCAAGATCATGGATCAGGCGATGCGCGTCGGCGCGCCGGTCATCGGCCTCAACGATTCCGGCGGCGCGCGCATCCAGGAAGGCGTCGCCTCGCTCGCGGGTTATGCCGAGGTGTTCGAGCGCAATGTGCTGGCCTCGGGGGTGGTGCCGCAAGTGTCGCTGATCATGGGGCCGTGCGCCGGCGGCGCGGTGTATTCACCGGCGATGACGGACTTCATCTTCATGGTGAAGGACACGTCCTACATGTTCGTCACCGGGCCGGAAGTGGTGAAGACGGTGACCCATGAAACGGTGACACAAGAGGAATTGGGCGGCGCGGTCACTCACACCACGAAATCGGGCGTCGCTGACCTCGCCTTCGAGAACGATGTCGAGGCGCTCATCGAATTGCGCCGCTTTATCGATTTTCTGCCCGGATCGAACCGCGCGCCGCGGCCGCCGCGCCCCTTCACCGACCCGCGCGAACGCGACGAGCCGTCGCTCGACACGCTGATCCCGGCCAACCCGAACAAGCCCTATGACATCAAGGAGCTGATCGAGAAGGTCGTCGACGACGGCGATTTCTTCGAGCTGCAGCCCAATTTCGCCGGCAACATCATCGTCGGCTTCGCGCGCATGGAAGGCGCGACGATCGGCATCGTCGCCAACCAGCCGATGGTGCTGGCGGGCTGCCTCGACATCGACAGCGCGCGCAAGGCGGCGCGTTTTGTACGTTTCTGCGACTGCTTCAACGTGCCCATCGTTACCTTCGTCGACGTGCCAGGTTTCCTCCCCGGCACCGCGCAGGAATACGGCGCGATCATCAAGCACGGCGCGAAGCTGCTGTTCGCGTTTGCCGAGGCGACCGTGCCGAAGGTGACGCTGATCACCCGCAAGGCCTATGGCGGGGCCTATGACGTGATGTCGTCAAAGCATTTGCGCGGCGACGTCAATTTCGCCTGGCCCTCGGCCGAGATCGCAGTGATGGGGCCGAAGGGCGCGGTCGAGATCATCTTCCGCGCCGATCTCGGCGACGTCGCCAAGATCGAGACACGTACCGAGGAATACCGCGAGAAATTCGCCAACCCGTTTGTCGCCGCCAGCCGCGGGTTTATCGATGACGTGATCCAGCCCGCGACGACCCGCCGCCGCCTTTGCCGCGCGCTCGCGATGCTGCGCGACAAGCAACTGGAGAACCCGTGGAAGAAGCACGATAACATCCCGCTGTGAGCACTCGCGGCGACCCACAACAGCTCGTCATGGCCGGGCGTGTCCCGGCCATCCACGATTCACAGGATGGTCTCGTAGAGGTCGTCCCAAGCAGGATTGGCAGCAAGGATCAGGCGTACCTTCCAGGTTCGCGACCAGTGCTTCACGTTCTTTTCGCGCTGGATTGCTGCAGTAATCGTGGGGTGACGTTCGGCATAGACCAGCCGCTTCAGCCCGTATCGTTTGGTAAAGCCGGGCAAAGCGCCTTCTCGGTGTTCCCAGATGCGTCGTTGCAGATTGCCAGTGACTCCGACGTAGAGGATGCCATTTGGCCTGTTCGTGAGGATATAAATCCACGCTTCGCGCATTCAGGCATGTTGCGGCACTACCCGAGAAGCGACAACGCCCTCGTGGATGGCCGGGACAAGCCCGGCCATGACGGGTTTTGGCGGTAACAATGTTCTCTAAAATCCTCATCGCCAACCGTGGCGAGATCGCCTGCCGGGTGATCCGCACGGCGCGGCGCATGGGGATCAAGACCGTCGCGGTCTATTCCGACGCCGACGCCGAGGCGCTTCATGTGCGCATGGCCGACGAAGCGGTGCCGATCGGCCCGCCGCCGGCGGCCGAGAGCTATCTGCGCATCGATAAGATCGTCGCGGCCTGCAAGGAAACCGGCGCGGAGGCCGTGCATCCCGGTTACGGCTTTCTGTCCGAGCGGCCGGCCTTCGCCGAAGCCTTGGCGAAGGAAGGCATCGCCTTTATCGGCCCGACCCCCGCGGCCATCGCCGCGATGGGCGACAAGATCGAGTCGAAAAAGCTCGCCGCCGCGGCGGGTGTGACGACCGTGCCGGGCCATCTCGGGATCATCGACAATACCGACGAGGCGGCGACAATCGCCCACGGCATCGGCTATCCGGTGATGATCAAGGCCTCGGCCGGCGGCGGCGGGAAGGGCATGCGCATCGCCCATAACGATGCTGAAATACGCGAGGGCTTCTCCTCTGCCCAACACGAGGCCAAATCGAGCTTTGGCGACGACCGGGTGTTTCTCGAGAAATACATCGAGGAGCCGCGCCACATCGAAATCCAGGTGCTGGGCGACGCGCACGGCAACGTCGTGCATTTGGGCGAGCGCGAATGCTCGATCCAGCGCCGGCACCAGAAGGTCATCGAGGAATGCCCGAGCCCGTTCCTCGATCCCTCCACCCGCGCGGCGATGGGCGCCGAGGCCGTGGCGCTGGCCAAGGCGGTCAACTATCGCTCGGCCGGCACCGTCGAGTTCATCGTCGATCGCGACAAGAATTTTTACTTCCTTGAAATGAATACACGACTTCAGGTCGAGCACCCGGTCACCGAGATGGTCACCGGTCTCGATCTGGTCGAGCTGATGATCCGCGTCGCGGCGGGCGAAAAGCTGCCGTTCGGCCAGGACGACGTGACGCAGACCGGCTGGGCGATCGAAGCGCGCGTCTATGCCGAGGACCCGACGCGCAATTTCCTGCCGTCGATCGGCCGGCTGGTGCGCTACGTCGCGCCGGAAGGAGTCGGCATCCGCAACGACACCGGCGTCAGCGAAGGCGCGGAAATCTCGATCTATTACGACCCGATGATCGCCAAGCTCTGCGCTTATGGCGCCGACCGCGACGAGGCAAGCCGGCGGCTGAGCGGCGCGCTAGACGGGTTCTATGTCACCGGGCTGCGACACAACATCGCCTTCCTCAACGCGATTATCGAAAAGCCGCGTTTCGCCGAGGGCAGGCTCTCGACCAACTTCATCGCCGAGGAATTCCCCGACGGGTTCGCCGCGCCGGGCGAGCCAGTCGCGGCCGACCGAATGATCCTGATCGCCGCCGCGCTCGCCGACCGCCGCCTCGGCGAGGCCGAAGGCGCGCCGGCAGCCGACGCGATCAGCGTGCTGCTCGATGGCACGGCCGAGGCGTTGACCTTGCGCACGGAACCGAGCGGTTATGCGGTCGAGCGCGCCGGTGAGACGCTGCTCGCGGCAAGCGATTGGCAACCCGCCGACAAGCTCATGCATCTGCGGCTTGACGGTGATGTCGCGACGGTGCAGGTCGACCGGCTGCCCGGTCGCGCCTTTCGCCTGACCCATGCGGGGGTCACGCGCCGGGCGCAGGTGCTGTCGCCGCGCGCCGCCACGCTGCTCAAAATGATGCCGCCGAAAGCCGTCGCCGACACCTCGCGCCAGGTGCTGTCGCCGATGCCTGGATTGTTGTCGGCACTGGTCGTCGCCGAAGGCCAGGAGGTCAAGGCCGGCGAGGCGCTTGCCATTGTCGAGGCGATGAAGATGGAAAACGTGCTGCGCGCCGAGCGCGACGGCACCATCGCCAAGCTCTGCGCCAAGGCCGGCGACAGCCTCGCGGTCGACCAGGTGATCCTGGAGTTCGCGTGAGCGACGACGATCGCACGGTCCGGCTCACGATCACCGGCCGGGTGCAAGGCGTCGGCTATCGCTTCTGGGCCGAGCGCGCCGCCGCCGCGCTCGGCGTCCGCGGCTGGGTGCGCAATCGCACCGACGGTAGTGTCGAACTCCTCGCGAGCGGCAGCGAAAGCGCGATCGACGCGTTGATCGAGGCCTGCCGGCAAGGCCCGCGGGCCGCTGCTGTCGATGGTGTCGCCGTCGAGGACGCGGAGGACGACGGCAGCGAAGAATTTACGGCGCGGCCCACGGTGTAGTTCGATTGACGGTGTTGCGTCCTTCGAGACGGCTGCTATGCAGCCTCCTCAGGATGACGATTTTCTTTAGTGCCGTCCTCAACCCGCCGTCATCCTGAGGAGCGCCGTCAGGCGCGTCTCGAAGGACGCAGGGACGCCTCTGCTGCGGGTCAGCCGCGCTCCATCGGCAGGGTCTCGTCGATCGCCCATTCGGACATCGAGGCATCGTAGAGCCGCACATCGGGGTGGCCGAGCATGACCAGCGCATGCGCCGTCGCGCTCGCGGCGATGCCGCCGCCGCAATAGGTGATGACCTTGCGGTCGAAGGCGTGCACCGCGTCGAATTTCGCGCGCAGCTCGGCCGGCGGCAGAAAAATGTTGGTCGCCGGGTCGACAAGCCCCGCGGTCGGTACGTTGACGCTGCCCTTGATGCGACCCGGCCGGCCGTAGGTATTGCCGCCGCTGCCGGCATGCTGCGGCGCCTGCAGCGCGT
Organism: Allostellaceae bacterium; assembly: GCA_035570495.1. Classification (GTDB taxonomy): domain Bacteria; phylum Pseudomonadota; class Alphaproteobacteria; order ATCC43930; family CGMCC-115725; genus DATARH01. Next base: position 79,391 of record DATMLO010000149.1, read on the forward strand.
TGATGGTGCACACCGCCCCGTCGTCGATCGCCGCCAGCACGTCGTCCTTGTCGGCCATCAGCGGCTTCGCGGCACGCTCGGTAAAGGAGCCGGCCGGGCGCGCCTTGGCCGCACCGGTCTCGACCGCGCGGCCCTCCCGCGCCCATTTCTGGAAGCCGCCGTTGAGCACGGCGCAATTATCAAAGCCATAGCAGCGCATCACCCACCACAGCCGCGTCGCCCATTGCGGGTTGGCGGTGCTGTAGGTGACAACCCGAGTGTCGTCCGAGATGCCGAACCGCCGCATCGCCGCGGCGAAACCGGCCGGCTTCGGCAGCATAAAGCGCAGCGGCAGTCGGTCGTTGTCCGACATATCCGCCTGCAGATCGACAAACTGCGCGCCGGGGACATGACCCTTCTCGAAATCCTCGCGGCCGGATTTCACGGTATAGGTGATCTTCGGGTCGGGGATCAGATGCACCGTGCCGTCGAGGATCACCAGCTTCGGATCGCCAAGATGCGCGGCCAGCCAATCGGTCTCGACCAGATATTCGGGGTGGACATAACCGCCGTCAGGCATGGGGTTCCTCCGCAGGACTTATGGGTTGGCGCGAGACTACTGCGCCGCGAGGGTGTCCGCGAGCGCCTGTGCCTGTTTTGTGAGCGCGGCGAAGGCCGGCGCGCCGCTGGCGTGTTCGCCCCAGCATTTGTGAAAAGCCGCTTCGCCGTCTTTCTCGAAGCCGGTCTTGGCGTCGAAGCTCTTCTCGTCCTTCAATCCAGACGCGCGATATTTGGCGAACGCCGCGTCGGCTTTCGCCTTGAAGCCATTCCAGACGGCGGCGCACGCTGCGATCGGCGCAAACTTTTTAGTGTCGACGATCGCGATATACACCTTCCCGCCCTTGACCACCGACACAGCGAGCCGGTCGGGCGGGTAAATCGCGAGGTCCTGCGACTGCTCCACGAGCAGCGCGACAGCGGTGCTAGCGGCCGCCGGCTGATGGATCGGCACACTGGCAAAGATCGAAACCGCCGCGTCGTCGCTCACCGCCTGGGTGTAGAAATCTTGCGAGGCGAAAGCCGAAGCCGCATCGATCGGGGGGGTGGGCTGGTCCTTCCACACATCCTTGTGCGCCTGCAGCCAGCGGGTGAGCAGCCCCTCGGTCGTCACCAGCAGTTGGCCCGACGACCCTTTGCCGGCAAAATTGAGACCATCGAGCGCGCCTGCTCCTTCGTCATCGGCGAACAGCGTGTCGGGACTCATCGTCGGCGGCCCGGAGAAGCCCGTCGGAGCGGCCGGGTTGATAAGGCTCTGCAATTGCGCTTGGAGATCGCCGCGCGCTCGCTGCTCCTGCGCGTTCAAGTCCTTGCTGTCCGGATTTGCCGCCGATTTCTCCTTCAGTATCTTGATCGCGGCATCGCGCGCCGCGATGTACGCGTCCTCGGGCGAGTCCGCCCACGCGACCGACGCGGTGAACAACAGGGCTGCGGCCGCCAACGCGCCGTGAAAGGTTCTCATCCTATCCTCTTTATCCGCGGTCGTGTTCAGGGCCGAGCGGCCGCAGCCGAATGCCCGCGCGCAAATGCCGGTACGGCATCTCGACCGGGTCGCTGACATGCGCGCCCGGCGACAGCACGCAGAGCACGGTCTCGGCGATCGGCTGGAAATCGGCGCGGAAATGCACGGTCGATTTCAGCGCCAGGATCGGCACCTGGCTCGGCTCGATCCCGACATGGCGGAACTGCTCCTGATCGATCGCCTGGATGCGCGCGGCGGCAAGCACCACCGACACGCCGCTCTCCTCGTCGGTGATGAGGGCGTACGGCCCGACATGGAACTGCGCACCGCCAAACATCGGCCCGGTGCCGACGAAATCGCCGCTCGCCACGCGGGTGACGCGCCACTTGGCCTCGACCGGCGTCTCCCCGGCATAACCGACCTTGGCACCGACGCCGCACGGCAGCAGCGCCCCCTCGCCAATCTCGTGCGCCACGGCCGCTGCCTCGGGATCGACGATCATGCCGAGCACCGCCCCCGCTGCCTTGTGCGCCATCAGCGCGCGCAGCAGCCCCACCGTGTCCGAGGTGCTGCCAGCGCCGGGATTGTCCTGGATGTCGGCAAGAACAACGGGTTTGTTCGCGGTTTTCGCCTGACGCAGCGCCTCCACGACGGCCTCGTCGGGCGAGTAGAGGCGGCCAGCGAATTCCGACTCCTTGGCGTTGAGCGCCGCCATCAGCCGGTCAGCCGCCGCGTCCGCGGCCTCCTGGTCATAGCCGTAGACCACCAGCGCCGGGCCGCACTCGGCGATGTCCGCCGGCGGGAAACCGGGCGTGTGGGTGATGCTGACGATGCCCTGGTTATGGGATGCGCCCCCGCGTTCGATCTCGTCCATCAGATCGAAGACCCCCTTGGTCGGCTCGGCGAGCGTGCATTGCCAGACCAAGGGAATGAGAAAATTCGCCTGGCGGAACGTCTTGGCGAGCGGGCGCTTTTCGCGGATCAGTCTGTCGAGCAGCGTGGCCGCGCGGCTTCCCGTTTCGGCCATGTCGACATGCGGATAGGTCTTGTAGCCGACCATGGCCGATGCGTGCCGCACCATCGCTTGCGTCATGTTGGTGTGAAAATCGAGGCTGGTGACCATCGGCAGCGTGTCGCCGACCAGCGCGCGGACGCGGCGCAGCAGCTCGCCCTCGCCGTCCTCGACATGCGCCGCGACCATTGCGCCGTGCAAATCGAGGTAGATGCCGTCGAGCTCGCTGGCCGCGCGCAAATCCTCCAGCATCTCGCCGACGACCTTCTCGTACGCGTCCTCGTCGACATAGGACGAGGGCGGCGCCGAGCACCACGACAACGGCACGAGCTCATGCCCGAGCCCGCGCAGGGTCTCGACCGCGCCGGCGATCGGGATGTTGAAGCCCTTTACCGCATCGAACAGCCCGGGCCCGCGCACATAACCCGGCCAGGCGTCGGCGCGCTCGAAATCTGCCCAGGTCGCGCGCTGCGGCGCGAAGGTGTTGGTCTCGTGCTGAAACCCGCCAACCGCGATGCGCGCCACTTCTATTCCCCTTCCGTCGTACCGGCGAAAGCCGGTATCCCGTTATCCGCTGCACGAGCGGCCGAAAAGTGGGTCCCGGCTTTCGCCGGGACGACAATGGAATAGTATTCTCGGCAGCGCATCGAGGGAGAAGATACATGGAAACGCGCGCGGCGGTGGCTCACGAGGCGGGAAAGCCGCTCACCATCGAGACGGTGCGGCTCGACGGCCCGAAGGCGGGCGAGGTGCTGGTCGAGGTCAAGGCGACCGGCATCTGCCATACCGACGCGTTCACGCTCTCGGGCGGCGACCCGGAGGGTCTCTTCCCGGCGATCCTCGGCCATGAAGGCGCCGGCATCGTTGTCGATGTCGGGCCCGGGGTCACCACGCTCAAGAAGGGCGACCATGTCATCCCGCTCTACACGCCCGAATGCCGGCAATGCGAGAGCTGCCTCAGCCGCAAGACCAACCTCTGCACCGCGATCCGCTCGACCCAGGGCCAGGGCGTGATGCCCGACGGCACCAGCCGGTTCTCGATGGGCGGGCAGAAAATCCACCACTACATGGGCACCTCGACCTTTTCGAACTTCACCGTGCTGCCCGAGATCGCGGTCGCGAAAATCCGCGAGGACGCACCGTTCGACAAGGTCTGCTACATCGGCTGCGGGGTGACGACCGGGATCGGCGCTGTCATCAACACCGCCAAGGTCGAGGCCGGCGCCAAGGTCGTCGTGTTCGGCCTCGGCGGCATCGGTCTCAACGTCGTGCAGGGCGCGCGGATGGTCGGCGCCGAGATGATCGTCGGTGTCGATCTCAACCCCGGCCGCAAGGCGCTCGCCGAGAAATTCGGCATGACGCATTTCGTGAACCCGAAGGAGGTCGCGGGGGATCTGGTGCCCTATCTTGTCGACCTCACCAAGGGCGGCGCCGATTACAGCTTCGAGTGCATCGGCAATGTCACGACGATGCGGCAGGCGCTCGAATGCTGCCATCGCGGCTGGGGGGTCAGCGTCATCATCGGCGTCGCCGGCGCCGGTCAGGAGATCAGCACCAGGCCGTTCCAGCTGGTCACCGGGCGCATTTGGAAAGGCACGGCGTTCGGCGGCGCGCGCGGCCGCACCGACGTGCCGCGCATCGTCGACTGGTACATGGACGGCAAGATCAATATCGACGACCTGATCACCCACACCATGCCGCTCGACCAGATCAATCACGGCTTCGACCTGATGCATGAAGGCAAGTCGATCAGGAGCGTGGTGGTCTACTGAGCAGGCCTACCCGCGGCGGTTCGACCTGATCAGCCCGGCCCACCAGTGCGATTTTGCCTCGCGGTCGTTGCGGCCCACCGAGCCGCGGACAAAGCCGCGCTCGGCGCTACCGGCGATCGCGTCGAGCAAGGTCGTGGTGCCGACCGCGCCCACCGACTCGCCGCGCCAAGTCACGATGTAGCGCAGAAACGCCATCTGGCTCGGGCTGAGGTCGATAAACCGGCCGCTCGACCGCCCCTGCGTCACATAGACGATCCGCGCGCTAAGCTGGGTCCCGACCTCGATGCCGTCGATCAACAGGCGGATCGTCACCGGCATCAGCGCGTTGGGCTCGATCGGCGGCACGCCGCTCGCGGCAAACCCGCCGATCGACACATCGATCAGCGTACAGGGCACGTCGCCGATCTCGATCTCGGCGGGCAATGTGGCGCGGCGATAGGCGCGACGATTGCTCGACGGCGATGGCCGGCCGTGGCGGTCGCCGGCCGGCCCGTTCGACGGATCGCCAAGCCGCTTGCCGAGCCGGCCGACCAGATTTTGCGGCCGCGGTGGCGCGGGATCAGACAGTGCGGGCTCGGGCGCGGCGCTCGGCGCCGGCTCGGGCGGCGACGGCCTAACGGGCTCCGCCTCGATCGGGAGAAACCCATCGATCGGTGGCGGCTCGACGACCGGCTCGGCAAAGCCGAGCAGTAGCGGGTCGGGCTCGGCGACCGGCGGCGGCTCACCAGCCATCCGCCGGAACACCGCCTCAAGCGGTGTCGCTATGCGCCGATCGGCCTCATGCGGCGTGGAATGGGGCGGGGGTGCGGCCACGGCGATCAAAAAAATCAGGGGCCGGCCATCATAGTCAAACGACTTCGCGACGCCAGGAACTGATTCACCGCCCGCGAGCGCGGGGTTCTGTGGCAATAAGGGCGAACGCCGTATTTTAGCGATGGGCTTGGGGAGGGTCGCGGCGATGAGCGCAGACGACTATCTGCTGGCGATCGACCAGGGCACCACCAGCAGCCGCGCGATCCTGTTCGACACCAACGGCGCGGTGCGCCACATCGCGCGACGCGATCTGCGGCAGATCTACCCGCAACCCGGCTGGGTCGAGCACGACCCCGAGGAGATCTGGCAAGCCGTTGTCGCCACCTGTCGCGAGGCGCTCGCCGCGGCGCAAGACCGCCCAGTCGCGGCGATCGGCATCACCAATCAGCGCGAGACCACCGTGTTGTGGGAGCGTGCGAGCGGCAAGCCGGTGCACAACGCCATCGTCTGGCAGGACCGTCGCACCGCCCCGCTCTGCGTGCGATGGCGCGACGAGGGCTTGTCGCCGATCGTCGCCGCGCGCACTGGGCTCGTCATCGACCCCTATTTCTCGGCGTCGAAAATAAGCTGGCTGCTCGACAACGTGGCCGGCTTGCGTGAGCGCGCCGCCGCTGGCGAGATCGCCTTTGGCACGATCGATAGTTTCCTGTTGTGGCGGCTCACCGGCGGCCGGCACCAGACCGACGTCACCAACGCATCGCGCACGATGCTCTACGATCTGCATCGCCTCGCCTGGGACGACGGCTTGCGCGATGCGCTCGGCATCCCGGCGGCGCTGCTGCCCGAAGTACGCGACACCGGCGCGGATTACGGCAACACCCTCCCCGCGCTCTTTGGCGACGCGATCCCGATCGCCGGGATCGCCGGCGACCAGCAGGCCGCGCTGATCGGCCAGGCATGCTTCCGCTCCGGCATGGTCAAATCGACCTATGGCACCGGCGCCTTCGCGCTGCTGCACACCGGCGCGACACCGGCGGTGTCGTCGCACAAGCTGCTGACGACGATCGCCTACCAGCTCGGCGGCGAGACCGCCTACGCGCTGGAGGGGAGCATATTTATCGCCGGCGCCGCGGTGCAGTGGCTGCGCGACCGGCTCGGCATCATCGCCACCGCTGGCGAGACGCAGGAGCTGGCCGAACTCGCCGATCCGCACCAGCGGGTCTATTTCGTGCCGGGTTTCGCGGGGCTCGGCGCGCCCTATTGGGCGCCCGACGCGCGCGGTGCGATCAGCGGCCTCACCGCCGAGTGCGGCGTCGCCGAGCTGGCGCGCGCGACGCTTGAAGCTGTCGGTTATCAGACGCGCGACCTGATCGCGGCGATGAGCGCCGATAGCGGGCTCGCGATCGACACGCTGCGCGTCGATGGGGGTATGGCGGCCAGCGAATGGACGATGCAATTCCTCGCCGACGTCCTGCCGGCGCGCGTCGAGCGGCCGGCCTCGATCGAGACCACCGCCTGGGGCGCGGCCTATGTCGCCGGGTTGCAACGCGGTCTTTGCCCGCAGCCGCAGGAGATGGTCGCGCGCTGGCAGGCGGCGCGCAGCTTCGCGCCGGACATGACGGCAGACGAGCGCGAGGAGCGTTATGCCGGCTGGCAAAAAGCCGTCGCGGCGGTTCTGTCCGCGACATGAACCTGCTGCGTGACCTGCCGGATGCAGGCGCCGCCGAGATCGTCGAGCGACTCGCCGGCAATGGCGCGACACGGATCGAACGCATCGTCTCGCACGGCCAGGCGAGCCCCGAGGGTTTCTGGTACGACCAGGACGAGGCGGAATTCGTGCTGGTGCTCGCCGGCGCAGCGCGGCTCGAATTCGCCGATGGTGCGATGCTCACGCTCGGCCCCGGCGACTTTGTCGACATCGCGCCGCGTCACCGCCATCGGGTCGAGTGGACCAACCCGGACTGCCCGACCGTGTGGCTCGCGGTGTTCTACAAACCCTGTCATTCCGGCCGCAGCGAAGTGGAGAGCCGGAACCCATGAAGACGGACAAATGCCAAGCTGGCACAAGCCTGTGTTCATAGGTTCCGGGTTCAGCCTTGCGGGCTGCCCCGGAATAACAATTGCGCAAAGGTGTGCGATGCCCAACCAACTCCCGTCCCCCGGCGAAGTTTTCCTCGACCACACCGCGTTCTTTGTCCCGGCGATGGAGGAAGCCGCCGATGCGCTCGAGCGCTGCGGGTTTCGCCTCAGCCCCTTCACGATCCAGACCAATCGCGAGGGAGACGAGACCGTACCATCGGGCACCGGCAATCGCTGCGCGATGCTGCGCAACGGCTATCTCGAGGTCCTCGCCGTAACATCGGATACGCCGCTTTCGGCACAATTGAAGGAGCGCATCGCCGATCATCCGGGGCTGCATCTCGCCGCCTTCACCACCGCTGACGCCGCCGCCGAGCATCGCCGGCTCGCCGAAGCCGGCTTTCCGACCCTGCCGCTTGTAGACATGCGCCGGCCGGTTGGGGACGATTTCGCTCGCTTCACGATCGCCCGTATCGCGCACGGCACGATGCCGGAAGGCCGCGCGCAGTTCCTGACGCACCACACCGAACCTCTGGTCTGGCTGCCGGACATGCTCGACCACCCGAACGGCGCCGAGGCGCTCTCCGCGCTGTGGATCGCGGCGGACGACCCGGCCGAGCCGGTGGCGCGCTACGCCCGCTTCACCGGCCGACCGGCCATCCCTAAAGGCCCAATGACAACGATCGACCTCGACCGCGGCCGCATCGTCATCATGACGCCGGCCTTCCTCGCACAGACCTACGGGATCACGCCGGTCGGGAAGCCTCCCTGCCTTGTCGCCGCGGCGATCCGGGTCGGCTCGCTCGCCGCCGTGAAGCAATGCCTCGATTCAGGCGGCATCCCGTCCCGCTTCGCGCATCGCAGCCTCGTCGCCGATCTGCCCGCCACGCTCGGCGACGCGCTGGTGTTTCACACCTAGCCGCGTCGAAAACCGGACACGCGGCTATGGATTCTTTATTCCGTAGGCCGGACCAGCCCTCTCGAATTTTTACGCACGCTCGACCTCTTATAGGCACGAGACCAAGGCGCGGCTCGTGGCCACGCCCCCTGTGTCAGTCAAGGTCGAGTGTCATGACGACTCAAGTTCTCGCCCAAGTTCTCGAAAGACCCCGCCGCC
>DATMLO010000150.1:0-2544 GCA_035570495.1 Allostellaceae bacterium
CACCGTGCTGCACCGGCTGTTCGACCCCGGCTCCGACCGCGCCGCCGAGAAGTGGCGCCATGGGTTGGTCATCAATGACGTCGGTGATCTCGAGCGGCATCAGCTCTACCGGGCCATCGGCTGGCTGGGCGACGAATTGGCTGACCAGAGCGGGCGCGGCCTTGCCCCGCGCACCACCAAGGACCGCGTCGAGGAGCGGCTGTTCGCGCTGCGCAACTACCTGTTCAGTGAGTTGAACACATCATTCCATACAGCCTGTCGGCCAGGGTCTCTGCCTCCTCCGGTGTTGCCGCCTTGAGCGGCGTAATTTTCAGCTCATCGCCGTTGATCCGCACGTCTTCGAGCCCGTCCGCCGCGGCTTTGGCCGCGATCTCGGCGAGGCGCCGTTCCAACAGAGCGCGGCGCTCGGCAAGATACTCTTCGGCGGTTGCCGGCGCCGCGACGGGCAGCGGTCCGGCCTCGCGCATCGCGGCGAACAGGGCGGGCGGGATCAGCTGGTCTTCGACGGCGCGCCATTGACGGCTGCCCTCGACCCAGATGTCGCCGGCGCGAAGCCGGTCTCGCAATGCCAGCAAGGTCGCCGCCTCCCAGGTTCGACGCTCGGCGCCATCCGGGCTCAGCACGGCTTCGCGCCAGGCCGGGCGGAGAAAGCTTGTCGGCAAACTGGGCGGCCATTTCCGACCGCCGCTTTCGTAAATCGAGCGCAAAAGCTCGACCCCGCGCAGGGTCGCAGCAGCGGCTGGCACAGCATGAAAGCGGAGTGATCCGAGGAACAGTGGCCCAGCCGATGCAGCACCGGCCAGGCGCGGGCGGCCAGAACCGAGAGATCCGCTTTGTCAGGGCGTGCCAGACGTTTCGCCTCTTCGACGCTGCGGGCCAGCTTGTCCCAGCCGATCGCGGAAGCAACCGCCTCCTGCAAATCGGCGCCGCCCTCTCTGGCCTCGATCAATGCCGTTCCCAGCCTTGCCAGCAGGCGCACCTTGTCATTGATCGCCCGGGCATCGCGGATCATGGCATCCTGTTCGCGGACTTCCGCGCGGCGGAACATGCGGCCAACGGCGCGATCAAATAGGGCGACGGTGTCGTCGGTCAGGCGCGTGATCGTGTCGAGCACCGTCGCGACCATGGTCGCGCGTCGACGCAGCGGGGACAGGGCCCGGAGATGCTGAGCGGTGAAGTGGGCGCCCTCGCGCGCAAGCTTGCGCAGGCGTTCGGGATCGACGCCTTCAGCGCAGGCCGGATCGATGGCGATCACGCTGAGAATGGCGCGCTGCTCGACGAGACGCGCGAGGGCACGGTGACCGGGAGCGCCCGGCGGCTGACGAGCCCAGACCAGCCGGCTCATTGCCGTCCCTTCTTTGGTCGTCAGCAACGCATCCAGCGCGTTGGTCTGTATCGGCAGCAAGCTGCGGGTCAGCTGATACGCGACCTGACGTCGGCCAATATCATCGCGGCCACGACCAGCTGCTCGACGATGAATGGGCCGGGCACAATAAGGCGGCGTCGGCGCAACTCGTACATCAGCGTTGTTGCGATCGCGGCGGCGCTTGTCATCACGAGGGCCACAGGCAAGAGCCAGGCCAGAATTTCGCGGCGATGCCCCGTTGTGAAGTCGGCAAACCCGAAACGCTCACGCAGAGCATCGAGCTGCTGGTAGCGCGTCTGAAACCGTGCGGCATAAACGGCGAGTGCTTCTGGCGTGGCGCCAACTTGGACGGCGACAAAGCGGAGCGGCTCGGCCGGGATCAATTCGCCCGGCTGCAGCAACCGACCCGGATAGCGCAGCGCGCAGAGCTGTAAGCGAACCCGAGCCGGTTGCGCTCGCGCCTACGCCGATGGATCTCTTCAAGATCGGTGTCAGCCAGGGTCCAGTACCGGATCAGGGTGTTCTTCTCGATGGGCAAGGCGAACAGCTCATCGAGCTGCGCCGCGGTGAGCGCATGGCGTCTCGGCATGGCAAATTTGTCCCAGATAAAGTGAAGACTGTTCGGTACGATGCGGGCGCGAACAGAGGCAACGGGTTGCCGTCGGTCAAGCGGGGGGAGTTCAATTGGGACAGCGCGCCGCCCTTTATTGCCGGGTTTCGACCGCTGATCAGTCTTGCGCACGGCAGGAGCGCGATCTGGCCGCTTTCGCGGCGCGCGCCGGCTACGATCTGGTCGGCGTATTTAAAGAAACCGGCTCGGGCGCGAAGCTCGATCGCGCCGAGCGGCGCAAAGTGATGGCGTTGGCGCAGCGTCGCGAGATCGACGCCGTGCTGGTGACCGAGTTGTCGCGCTGGGGACGCAGCACCCTCGACCTTTTGCAGAGCCTGAAGCAGCTTGAGACTGAGCTATAGCCGAAACTGGGTGATGGCGATGTGAGAAAGGCGGCGTATCGAGGCGGGTGGAAGCCTGCCTGAATCTCCCGAAGGAGCGATACGCCATGACAAAGAATAGCACGGTTGTTCCCCTCCGACAGCCCGAGGTGGTCGACGATCCGCTGACGGCGGTTCTGCGGAGCGGCGCCCGCCGGCTGCTTTCACAAGCCATCGAGGCGGAAGCC
>DATMLO010000151.1:0-33163 GCA_035570495.1 Allostellaceae bacterium
GACGGCATAGAGCGAATCGAGCTGATGGGCGATGCCGTAGAGCGCGATCGCCACGCCCTGCAGCACGAGGCATCCGACCAGCGTCGATTTCGCGCCGGCGCGGTCGGCGAGCAGGCCGCAGATGACCCGGCCGCCCATCGCCGCGAGACCGGCCGCGCCGAGCACGGTCGCCGCGGTCAATGGCTCCACGCCGCAATAGGCGGCATAGGAGACCATGTGGAAGATCGGCCCGGAATGGGCGGCGCAACAGGCGAAATTGGCCAGCGCCAGGATCCAGAACACGGATGTTCTGAGCGCCTGCGCGAGCGTCATGTCGGCCGACGCCGTGCCCGTGGCGGATGAATTGGCGGCCGGCCGGCCCTCGGCGGCGGGCGCCGGGCGAAGCAGCAGAGCGGCCGGCACGATCACCGCCCAGCCGATAAAGCCGAGCGTCATCATCGCGAAACGCCAGTCATGGGTGACGATCAGCCAGCGCGCGAGCGGCGCGATCAGCGTCGTGCCGAGCGCCAGCCCGGCCGAGACGACGGAAACCGCGAGGCTGCGATGGCGCACGAACCAGCTGGCGGTGGCGGCGGTCAATGGGACATAGACCGCGCCGGCGGCGAGCCCGGCAGCGGTGCCGTAAGCCGCCAGAAAGACCGGAAGGGTCTGCGCCCGGCTCGCCGCGATGAGGCCAATGCCCTGCAGCACCCCGCCAAGCATGACGACGATGCGCGCGCCGTATCGGTCATAGAGCCGGCCCCACAAAAACCCGCCGACCCCCATCCAGAGAAAGGCAAGGGTCGAGGCCGTGGCGATGCCGGCGCGCGACCAGCCGAGCGAATCGGCCATCGGCTGCAGGAAGACGCCAAACGACATGACGCCGCCCATGCCGACACAGCCAACAACAACGCCGACGGCGACAATGACCCAGCCGTAAAACAATCTCATCTGACTTCCCATGCCTATTGGATAGGCAGCTTAGCCTGGAACCGGCGAGGCGGCGCTAGTTCTTCACGCGCTGGATAAGCGCATTCGCCGGGAGCGCCGGGTCGAGCACCTTGCGGGCGCTGTCGGCGGTCGCGACGGGGAGCTTCGCCGGGTCGATGAGGCCGAGCTGCGCGAGCACCGAAGCCTGATCCCAATAGATGTGCTCGTGCGCCAGCTTGCCGTCGCGGAAGCGGACGATGACGACCAGCGCGACCTCGACGCGACGGCCGGTCGGCGCGATGCCGGGCAGCATCCAGTCCATCTCGATCGTGTGGGTGAAGCTGATGACCATCTCGTCGACGAGTTGGTCGGCGCCGATCGTGCGTGAGACCGGGGTCATCGTCATGTCCGGCGGCATCTTCGGGATGAAATGCGTCGAATAGAACCGACGCAGCTCGTCGTGGCCGCGACCGCCGGTCAGCACCGGGACGTGGTCGACATAGGCGTCGGGCACCATCGTCGCGAGCGTCTCGTCGGTGTTCTTGGTGTCGAACTCGTGGCGGATATGCTCTTCCCACAGGCTGACGAGATCGACCTGTCCCTGCCCTGCCATGGCCCCCTCCCGGATAACGGACGGGCCATCTTAGCGCGATGGGCACGGGCATGCGTGGCCGACGCGCACCGGCCGCGAGCGCGCCTTCGACGGCTAACGATAAAGCGCTGCCTTTACGAGCGCTTTTGGCGCGATGCCGTCTGGTGAGTGGGTGCCGGAACCTCCACCGCGGAACGGTCGGCCTGCGCGGCCTCTTGCTCGAGCTGGTTTGCCAGAGCCTGGAGCACGCGGTCGGCGCGGTGCCCGCCCGAGGTCGGGATGTTCGCCACGCGGCGGCACAAATCGGCGAGCTGCCGGGGGTCAGATGTTTGCTGCATCGCAACAAATTTATGTTCGGTCCCCGCCTGCCGCAAGACCGCCCCGGCCCGAACACCGAGCGGCATCCCGCCGCAGGGGGCTATACCGTCTCGCCTTCGATGACTTCCTTGACCTTGGTGGCGAGCTGCTTGAGCGAGAACGGCTTGGGCAGGAAGTGGATATTGCTGTCGCTGTCGAGGTGCTGGCGGAAGCTGTCCTCGGTGTAGCCGGAGATGAAGATGACCTTCATGTCCGGATGCGTCTCGCGGACTTCGCGCACCAAGCCCGGCCCGTCCATCTTGGGCATCACGACATCGGTGATCAGCAGATCGATCGTTTCCGCGGTCTCGCCCATCAGCTCGAGCGCGGCCTCGCCGCTGCGCGCCTCGAGGACGTTGTAGCCCTTGTTACGCAGCGCGCGGGCGCCAAAAATGCGGACCGGGTCCTCGTCCTCGACGAGCATCACCGTGCCGGTGCCCGTGGTGTCCTGAACCGCCGGGGCATCGGCCGGGTCGGCGCGCGCGGCGGCGGCGATGTCGCTCTGCTGGTAGCGCGGCAGGTAGATCTGGAAGGTCGCGCCCTTGCCCTTCTGGCTGTCGACAAAAATGAAGCCGCCAGTCTGCTTGACGATGCCGTAGACGGTCGAGAGGCCAAGCCCGGTGCCGGAGCCGATCTCCTTGGTCGAGAAGAACGGCTCGAAGATGCGTTCGAGGTTTTCCCTCGGGATGCCGATGCCGGTGTCTCCGGCCTCGATCACCACGTACTCGCCGGCCGGCAAGGTCTCGGCGCCGCGTCGCATCGCGGCGGCCTGGTTGTGGTTCGCGGTGCGAACCGTCAGCGTGCCGCCGCCCGGCATCGCGTCGCGCGCGTTGACCGCGAGGTTGATGATGACCTGCTCGAGCTGACCCTGGTCGACCTTGGCGAGGCCGAGATCGCGGCCGTGCACGACCTTCAGCTCGATGTTCTCGCCGATCAGCCGCCGCAGCAGATGCGACAGCTCAACCAGTACGTCGGTGATGTCGAGCACGCGCGGCTGCAAGGTCTGCTGGCGCGAGAAGGCCAGCAGCTGACGCACGAGGTTGGCGGCGCGGTTGGCGTTCTGCTTGATCTGCATGATGTCGGCGAAACTCGGATCGCCTGGCTTGAAGCGCATCAGCAGCAGGTCGCAGAAGCCGATCATCGCGGTCAGCAGATTGTTGAAATCATGCGCGACGCCGCCGGCCAGCTGCCCCACGGCCTGCATCTTTTGCGACTGCGCGAATTGCGCCTCGAGGTTCTTCTGCTCGCTGACATCGATAAAGTGCAGCATCAGCCCGCCATCGCCGCCTTCCCCGGCGTCGAGCCGGCTGAGGAACAGCACGCAGGTTTTGTTGTGCGGGCCGCGGATTCGGATTTCGACCGGCCCCGGCGGGACCGCGCCTTCGGCGGCTCCGGCCAGCTTGACCGCGAGCTCGCGGCGATCGTCCTCATTGACAAAGCCGATCAGCGGCTGGCCGATCAATTCGCTGGGCGCCGAGCCGAACAGCTCGGCGAGCTGGCGGTTCGCTTCTTCGAGGCGGCCAAAGCGGTCGATCAGCGCGATGCCGATCGGCGCGTTGGCGAAGAAGCGCGAGAAGCGCTCGCGCGACAGGCGCAGCGCCGCTTCCCATTCGCGCTCGGGGGTCAGGTCGCGAACGATCGAATGGGTGCGCAGCTCATCACCGGAGCCGGCGACGCTCTGGCCGATCCAGGCATGGATGATGCGGCCGTCACGGCTTCTCAGCACGACATCGCCGCGCGGCGCATCGCCGGCCCGGCCGCCAAATGGGTCGGAGGGCAGCGCGCCCGCGGCGGGCGGCGCGGCCAGGAACTGCTCGAGCCGGACATCGCCGCCGACGAGTTCGGCCGGGGTCGCGCCGAGCCAGCGCGCCAGTGTCGGGTTGACGAACAGGAAGCGGCCGTCGGCATCGACGGAGTAAAAGCCGATCGGCGCCTCGTCGAGGAAATCGAAGAGACGGTTGCGCTCGTCGCGAATCACCCGCTCCATCTCATGGCGCGCGGTAATGTCCTGGATGTGCCAGAAACTGTAGCCGGGGCGACCGGGGATCGGGTTGACCGCGACGTTGAACCAGCCCGCCGCCGCGCCGCGCGCGTCCTTTAGCGGCACCGCGGCGATGGCGCGCGCGCCAGCCAGCGCCTGGCTGCGCAGCCGCTGGAAATCGATGCCGGCTTCGAGGTCGGCGATCGCGGCCGCTAGGCGGTCGAGCGGCGCTCCGCCATCGGGGTCGAAAAAGCTGATAAAGGCGGAGTTCGCATAGGCCATGCGACCATCCGGGCCGACGATGAGCTGCGCATCGGGCGAAGCTTCGAGCGCCTGACTGAGGATGTCGACGCGGCGGTCGAGACCGCCATGCACCCAATGCGCCGCCAGCGCGGCGACACCCACCACCGCGGCCAGCGCGGCAATTCCGACAACGGCGGCGACGACACGGACGCCGGAAATCACCTCGGCGGCGTAGAGAATGAGAATACCGACGGCGATGGCGGCGAGAATCACCGTAGCCTGAGCCAGCACTCCGACCCAGGCCGGCCGGCTACGTTCGCACCACTGCGCGAGGCGACGGGAAGCTGCGCTGTAGGCGACCATCTCCGTCACAGGCCCCACCCGTTAGCACCACAATAACAATACAGTATTGTGGCGGGCGTTGCGCTAACGGAAGGTTAACAAAGGTTTACGTTTGGCAAGAAATGCGCGCGCAGCGGGGCTCGGCGCGAGCGGGCCGCCTTAATCGTCGCGGTGGGTGCGCTCCATGCGCTCGTGGCGCTCCTGGGCCTCGATCGACAGCGTCGCGATCGGCCGCGCTTCGAGCCGGCGGATGCCGATCGGCTCGTCGGTTTCCTCGCAATAGCCGTAAGTTCCGGAATCGAGCCGCGCGAGCGCGGAATCGATCTTGGAGATGAGCTTACGTTCACGATCACGGGTGCGAAGCTCAATAGCGCGCTCGGTTTCGAGCGAGGCGCGATCCGTCAGATCGGGTTTGAGGAGGCTTTCTTCCTGAAGAGAGCGGAGCGTCTCGGCTGAATCCGCGAGAAGTTCCATACGCCAACGCCGCAGTTTTTGCCGGAAGTACTCGACCTGTAGGGGGTTCATGAACTCTTCGTCTTCTGATGGACGATAATCTTCCGGCAAAGTCGGATCCATCCCAGCCCCGAAGTCCCGTTATCGACGGCGGCGGAGTATATGAATCGGGCCTCAGCCGATCAACTGCGAGAATCTCATAGAGCTATGTTCGAGCGCAGCAAAAAGCTTGTTGATTCGCTTGGCGATTCACATTAACAACAGCGCCCGCCGCGCCGGACTACAACACGGCAACATCAGCAACTTTAAACTAAAGAATGCGTATCCTCACGTTAATCGTCGTGCGTTAATTCCAAGTCCGTAATAATTAACTGTTATATCTAATTTTTACCAGGATTTTAGCTATAATTCCGTGAATTTAACCACAAGTAATTGCCATCCCCGTTTAGTATTTAATTAAGGCGGGACCGCTATTTTGACGCATATGACAAGCAACCCCGCGTTTAAAGACATGGCCAATCTCGATCCTATCGACGTCTCGGCGTATCCCCCCGCGCCTGCCGTCGAACTGCCCTCGCCGAATACCAAGCGCTGGGTGGTGCGACGCAAGGCTGTCGTGGTCGCCGCTGTACGCAGCGGCGCGCTCAGCCTGCAGGAGGCCTGCCGGCGATACAACCTGTCGGTCGAGGAGTTTCTCGCCTGGCAGCGTTCGATCGACCGCTACGGCGTTCCCGGACTGCGCGTCACCCGGCTGCAGATCTATCGCGACACCGACGCTCTGCGCGCCGCCAAGTAGTCACCGGACGCGGCGGCGCTTTTAGCGTCAGCCCGCGTCCCACCACGTTCCGTTCACGACGAGGCCGCTGGCGTGCAAACGCTGGCGGCCTTGCCGCGTCTCGCCGAGCACGTCGCGATAGTCGAACGCGCCTTCGGCGAGCGTGACGATGGTCGCGTCACCGGCCGCGCCGATCCCGAGATGGCCGATATCGCCGTGCCCCACCGCCTTGGCCGGCGCGATGGTCGAGGCGCGGATCACATCCACCAGCGGCATCCCGAGCGACAACAGCTTCGACATCGTCGTGATCTGGTCGTAAGCCGGGCCGTTGACCGACAGCATATGGACATCGCTCGATATCATGTCGGGCAGGAAGCCGGCGGCGAGCATCGCTTCGGCGGTGCGGAAGCCGAACGAGCCGCCGCCATGGCCGATATCAAAGACGACGCCGCGCTCGCGCGCCGCGGCGATCTCCTCGCGCACCCGGCCGTCGGGCGCGACCGGCGCGTTGGGGAACGGGCGAAAGCAATGGGTGAGGATGTCCCCTTTCCGCAGCCGCGACACCACCTCAAGCCGGGACGGCGGCGGATGATCGAGATGCGCCATGACCGGCAGTCCAACCTCGGCCGCAACCTCGAGCGCCATGTCGAGTGGCGCGATCCCGGAATTGCCGCCGGCGGTGCGGCCGACGCGCACCTTGACCCCGACGATGAGATCACGATTGGCGTTGATGACACGCACGCAGTCGCGCGGATCGAGCAGGCGGAGATCGGCGCACTCGCCAACCATCACCGTCGTCGAGAACGCGAAGATGCCGGCATGCGACACGTTGAGGATCGGAATGATGCGGACCGGCGATGGCTCGATCACATGGCGCCGGAAGCCGTGGAAATTGCCAGGCCCGGAACTGCCGGCGTCAACGAAGGTGGTGGTGCCGCTCTTTTTCGCAATCTCGGCGGCGTCAACGCCGAGCGATGTGCCGCCCCAATACACATGGGTGTGCAGATCGACGAGGCCCGGGGTGACGATCTTGCCGGCGACATCGACGACCCTGGCGCCCGCCGCCGGGAGATCAGGGCCGACCGCGGCGACCTTGCCGTCGGCGAAGGCGATGTCGGCGACCTCGTCGCGCCCGTGGGCCGGGTCGATGACCCGCCCGCCGGTGAGGATCAGGTGCTGCATGGGCTGCTCCAGATTTCCAGGCGCCAGCCTACATGAGCTCGTCCGACGGCAAAGCGGCTAAATTTACAACGAGACCCTGGACGGAGAGCGCCTGCCGTGCGGCCCGAAACCACCGGAATTGCGAATGCTTGAGACAAAAGAAGAGCCCCAATGGTCATTGGGGCTCTTCGTGTCAGCCGTCAGGAGAAAACTTCGTCGTCTAAAGGATTACATATTAGTCGCGACCGTCGTAAAGGTGCTGACCAGGTTTGTTCCGGTGAGCTGGATCGCCGAGATCGCGGCGACCGCGATCAACGAAGCAATCAACCTGTATTCAATCGCGGTGGCGCCAGCTTCGTCTTGCCACAGTTGCCGCAGCACCTTTGAAATAAACATCGCCCGATGTCCTTTTCAACAACCAATCAGTGTGTCCAATATCGATAAAATTAGACGCAAATCAATCAGAATTTCAGGCGTTAAGTATTTAATACTTTATTAGCCATACTAGGGTTTATCGCCGCGCAATGCTTGCGGGTCTTGTCTATCACCGGTGCGATGTGCAGACGCCGCAGCCCGCCGCGGCCGAGCGCGCAACTAATCGGTGGATATGCAGCAAAACGCCGACCCGTGCGAGGCGGGGGTGGAGAGCCTTCCCCCAAAGGCGCAACCGGAGATGACGGCCTCCCCCAAGGCGATCATCGAACCCCACGCCTCGCTGCCGGGTCGACGGCAAAGGGATTGTGGAGTCTGGCGGCTGTCGCCTCAACCTATTGTGTCGAGAATGTCCTAACCCCCTGCATTTAAGCGATTATCCGCGCACCGTCCGACTTGACGAAATACGGAAAATACCGAGCAATCGGCGAATCGCCGTTTAGGCCATCAGGCCGGCCTCAGGCCCAAAGCGAACCGATTTAACAATAGTTGACTGATTTTAATCTCGATTATGACTGATTTTTTTGTCTTATGCAGGCAGACTGGCGCGATGGTCATCCCCCAGACCAACTTCGCCCGCAGTCGCGGTGTGCGTATCGCCTATCAGACGCTCGGCGATGGCCCGTGCGATCTGCTCGTTGTTCCCGGGCTCGTCTCGCATGTCGGGCTGCTCTGGGACGATCCCGAGCAGGCGCGCTTCTATGAGAACCTCGCGGCTTTCGCCCGGGTGATCGTCTACGACAAGCGCGCTACCGGACTATCCGATCGCGCCGTGGCGATCCCGGCGATGGACGAGCGTATCGCCGACACGCTGGCGGTGATAGACGCCGCCAAATCGACCCGGGCGGCTGTCCTTGGCATCTCCGAGGGCGGCAAGATGGCCCTCACCCTCGCCGCCCGTCATCCAGGGCGGGTCCGCGCTCTCGCGCTCTACGGCGCATTCGCGCGCAGCCCGACGCAGGAATGGCCACCGTCGCAAGTCGCGACCCGCTTCAATCTGATCGAACGCGCCTGGGGCACCGGCCTGCTACCGCCGACGATGGCGCCGAGCCGGGCAAGCGACGAGAATTTCCGACGCATCTGGATGCGCTTCGAGCGTGAAAGCGCGAGCCAGGCCGTCGCCGGGGCGTTGCTGCGCATGGATCACGATGTCGACGTCAGCGACGTCCTGCCGGCCGTGCGGGTGCCGACGCTGTTGATGCATCGCACGGGCGATCAGCGCATCGGCGTCGAATACGGTCGGGAGCTCGCCGCGCGAATGCGGGCGGCGCACTACATCGAGCTGCCGGGCGAAGACCATCTGCCGCATTATGGCGACAGCGCCCGCGTCATCGCCGAGCTCGAAGTGTTTTTGACAGACGCGATGAGCGGGTCGACTAGCGCGGCAGCCTAGCCTTCACCACGGCATACACCACCGCCACGGCGGCGAACCCGACGACAACACCCGGCGGCAGGCTCTGCAAAAAGCCGGTGGCGTTCTTCGCCACGTTCGACACAAACGAGCCGGGATGCGGGCCGACGACGATGTCGATCAGCAGGCACAAGACGATCAGCAGAAACGCCGCCTCGATGGCGGCCCAACCGATCATCCGAATTTGCGCGAAGAGCTTCATCGATTTGGTGAGGGGCGGGGCATTGGCCCTGCCCCTCATTCGTCTTTTAAACGGCGCGGCTTAGTTGACGTGACGGTGCGAGAACAGCCAGAGGATGACGCCCAGCGTGATCAACCCCACCAGGCCATTGCTGCCCATCTGGTTGACCATGCCCATGATGTTGCCGACGACCCCACTGAAAAACGGCAACTTTTCGCCGACCAGCAGCGCCGCGACAATAGCCAGCCCCAACAGCATCAAACCAATATCGGTCAACCCACCAATCCACGACTTCAAGTGACCGACTGCGTCCATGTTTCCCCCTTTTTTAGAAGCTCGGCACGTCCCCCGATTGCCGAACTTGCCATTCATAGCACAAAAAACTGTCATATGCATCTATTAGAGGCCATCGCAGGTTGCGTTTGCCCTACTAATAGTCATGACGGGTATGCGGGATAGCGATCGCCGAGCTGGCCGAACATCCCGGCGAGGCTATCGCGCCAGCGCCGCAGCGCCGTACCTTCGCCCAGAAACTCGTGCGGTGAGCCAAGCCGCGCGTACTGAAACATCGAGAAGACGACATAGTCGGCATAGCCCGGCGCGGCACCGGTGACATAAGGCTGCTCGGTCAAAGTGCGCTCGAGCGGCGCGGTGATCACGGCGAACTCGGCCAACCAGCGCGGCCGGTCGGCGCAGTAGTCCTCCAGGCTGCAGCCGAAGGTCGCCTCGCGGGAACTGCGGTAATAGGCGCGATCGCCGGCGTCGAGGCAGCGGATGAAGTCCGCCGCGATCAGCCGGCGGATGGCGGCGCCAAGCGTCTGGTCGGCCCAGTGATTGATCAGCCGCGCGTTGCCCCGCTCGCCACCGGGGAAGAGGCTCGGCGCATCCGGGAAGCGATCTTCGAGATAGCAGGCGATATTCCAGGAATCGTGAACGACCGTGTCGCCGTCGGTGACGATCGGTACGAAATGCTGTTCCGAGAGCGCGCGGATCGTCTCGACATCGGCAAAGCGGACGTGGCGGAACTCGGGTTCGACGCCCTTATGGGCGAACGCATAGCGAATGCGCCACGAAAACGGGGAGGGCCGGCGGCCTTCGTGCCCGATGCGCTCGTACATGGTAAGGGTCATCAGGCCGATCCTATGCTTTAGGGCGCAGAAGAGACGGTAACGACGTTGACGGTCATGAGCCGCGACTCGGCATCCTGAAAACGCTTGATGGTCGCCGATTCCGATGTGCAGCGAACGCGCCATGCCGTCACTGACTTCGATCTGGGTTCGGTGCTCCTGCGAGATCGTCATTTTCTTTGCCTGATCGATCTGTTCCTGGACCCCCGGGTTGGAGGTGTCGAGCTTGCTCAGATACGCGACCAGCATGGCCCGCATCGAGTCAGGATCAACTACCTCGTCCAACTCGTACCGCCGGTTGCCGTCTGGTGTCACGTTAAGCAAGGTCAGCGTAACCGTCTTTTGCAGCGGTGTTGCGCCGGGAACCGCCTCCTCCACCGTCTGCCGTCGGGTCTCGCCGAGCGCGAGGCTGCTATTCTGACCGAGCGCCAGCGCTGGCAATTTGCCGAGATTATGTTCCGCGGCGTCCTTTTCGTCGGTCTTGGCGAGATCGGCCATCATTGTCCTGGCCGCCGCCGCGGTTTGCGGATCGGCGACAGTGCCCGTCACCCCATCGACCATCTTCTGCAGCGCCGCCCGCAACCCCGGGAGGTTCTCGACGCGGAGCGGCTTGCCTGAAAGATCGGTGACCGCCTGGAGCGTAAGCCCTTGCAGAGCGGCGAGCGCGGCGCGGGCGGCGGCGGGATCGTCGGCATCACCTTCGTAGCTTGAATTGGTTCGCTCGTAGGTGATGCGGTATCCGTCGGGAAGTTTTTCTTTGTAGACCAACAACGCGGTGATTTTGGTCGTCGACGACCCCACGACCGAGCCGTTTGCCTCGTCCTTTTCGGTCTCGTCCGATTGAACGATCCAGCGGCTGTCGACGGTCGGATTAAACGGTCGTTCACTCGGATCGGCAGCGACTGCGCGGATCGACATCCCCGCGAGTGCCGCTCCGATGAACATAACGTACGTCGCCAGCCGGCAAAGCCGCTGGCGTCCTGTCCAGCCACTCCGATTGATGGGTTCGGCCGCCATGCAGTCGGGCGTCTTTCCCGTTTTCGTGCTCACGGCAATTTTCGCCGCTCGCGCAGATTTCGCCTATCGCACCGCGATTGACAATCCCCGTGCCCGACGGTTCTGATCGCGGCCAGCGAATTTCGTTTTTCACTGGGAGGAACCCTTGGCCAAATTTCGTGTAGCGACCCCCGCGGGCGCGAGTTTCACCGTCGCCGGCGGCGGCTACGGCTACGAGCTGGAAGCGCTGACGCCGATCGACGCCGAGATCTACGAAATCCCGGCGGGGTCGGAAGATGAATTTGTCACCGCCGCCAAGGATTGCGACGCGCTTTACGCCAAGGGCCGGCCGATCACCAAAAAGATGATCGACGGGCTGCAGCGCTGCAAAATCATCTCGCTCGGCTCGGTCGGCGTCGACACGGTCGATGTCGACGCGGCGACCGCGAGGGGCATCCCGGTCACCAACTGTCCCGACACGTTTATCGAGGAGGTCGCCGACCACGCGATGCGCCTCATCCTCGCGACACACGGCCGGCTCGTCGAGCAGGACCGCATGGTGCGCGAAGGGCGCTGGTCGGAAGGGCGCCCTGCCCTGTTGAAGATTCCGCGGCTGCGCGGGCTGACCCTGGGCCTCGTCGCCTTTGGCCATGTCGCGCGCGCGGTCGCCGAGCGGGCAAAGCCGTTCGGCCTGCATATCTGCGCCTACGACCCGTTCATAGAGGAAATGGTGATGACCGAGCGCGGGGTCGAGCCGGTCAGCCTTCCGGAGCTTTTGGCGCGCGCCGACATCATCTCGATGCACTCGCCGGCGACGGCGAGCGCGCAGCGGATGATCCGCGAGGAGCATTTCGCGCAGATGAAGCCGACCGCGATCTACATCTCGACCGGACGCGGGCCGACGACCGACGAGGCGGCGCTGATCAAGGCGCTCGACGAAAAGAAGATCGCCGCCGCCGGGCTAGACGTCCTCGAACAGGAACCGCCGGGCGGCAACAACCCGCTGCTGCGCATGGACAATGTGATCCTTACCGCGCATGTCGCCTCGGCGACCGCGCGCTTCGACCCGTTCCGCCGCCGCCGCGTGGGTCTGGAGCTGTCGCTGGCGTTGACCGGGCGCTGGCCGATGTCGTGCGTCAACCCGACGGTGCTGATGAAGAGCGACCTCCGGCGCTGGCAGCCGGTGTCGATGGAGCGCGGCCCGAACTCCTAGAATGGCGCCGCCGAATATCGTCTTCATCCTCGCCGACGACCTCGGCTACGCCGACGTCTCGTGCTACGGCCGGCGCGACTTCGAGACGCCGAGCATCGACCGCATCGCGGCGGAAGGCCTGCGCTTCGAGCAGGCCTACGCCAACTCGTCGGTGTGCACCGCGTCACGCGTCGCGCTGATGACCGGCCGGTATCAGTACCGGCTGCCGATCGGCCTCGAAGAACCGTTGCGCAGCACATCGGAGCGCACGGTCGGGCTCCCGTCCGAGCACCCGTCCCTGCCGTCTCTATTGAAGACGGCGGGCTACCAGACCGCGCTGGTCGGCAAGTGGCATCTCGGCCGACCGCCGGCCTTCGGGCCGCGGCTGAGCGGGTATGACCGGTTTTTCGGCTTTCATTCGGGCGTGCTCGATTACTTCACGCATAAATTCGGACCGCCGCACACCGACACCGAGGATTTGTGGGAGGACGACCAGAAGGTCCGGGTGCCGGGCTATCTGACCGATGTGCTTAGCGACCGGGCAGTCGCGACGATCGGCGAGTTCGCGAACGCGGGACGGCCGTTTTTTCTCAGCCTGCATTTCAACGCGCCGCATTGGCCGTGGGAGGGCCCCGAGGACGAAGCCGGGGCGCTGCGCCTCAAAAGCCTGTTCCATTTCGACGGCGGCACTCAGCGCACCTATCAGCTGATGGTGCAGCGGATGGATTTGCAGATTGGCCGCGTGTTGCAGGCACTTGAAGCGGCCGGGGTCGCCGACAACACCGTCGTCATCTTCACCAGCGACAATGGCGGCGAGCGGTTCTCCGACACTTGGCCGTTTACCGGCAAGAAGACCGAGCTGTTGGAGGGTGGGTTGCGCATCCCGGCGGTGATCCGCTGGCCGGCACGGATCAAAGCCAGCCAGGTCTCGCAGCAGGTGATGATCCACATGGATTGGATCGCGACGCTGCTCGCGGCAGCCGGCGTCGCGCCCGACCCCGATTTTCCGTCGGACGGGATCGACCTGATGCCTTGCCTCACCGAAGAGGCCGCGCCGGCGTCACGCACGCTGTTCTGGCGCTATAAGTACATGGGCCAGGAGGCGGCGCGCGACGGCGACTGGAAGTATCTGAAAATCCTCGGCAACACGTTCCTCTTCGATGTGGTCAAGGACCCGCTCGAACGGGCCAATCTCAAGGACCGATACCCCGACGTGTACGCGCGGCTGGTCGCGGCGTGGCACCGGTGGAACGAGACGATGCTGCCGCTCGACCCGAATTCCTACACGCTGGGGTTCAGCGGCGCGGAGCTCGCCGACCATTTCGGAGCGCCGACGGCGCCGCATTCCTAAGGCCCTTGGCGAGTATCGCGCGGGCGGCGCAATCTTCGCGGCCATGATGTCGCCAATCTCTTCCGGCAGGCCGCTGACGAGACTGACATCGTGGCTCGACGGTATCGATCCCGGTGTCCATCGCCGCGTCAAAGGGCTGCGCCTGGTTACGGCCTACGGCATCGCGGCGATGCTTGGCGCGCTGCATGGCATTTCCCATAGCCTGCCGGATGCTGGGTCGCTGAGTGCGCTGGCTGGTAATTTCGCGCTATGGGCCAGCGTCTCGGAAGGCCAGACGACCCGCGGGAAATCGGCACGCGATCTGCTGCTGTTGAGCGTGGCGGCGACGATTGGCGCGGCGAGCTTTATCGCGCTGGCGCCGCTGACCGGCGGGATGGGACGGCCAGGACTGGAGTTGATCCTGGTCAGCGGCGCATTTTGCGCCGGCTATCTGCGCCGATACGGCGTGCTGGGGGCTGGGATCGGTTCGCAGCTCTATTTGGGCCAGTTGCTAACCTTCAACGCGCAACTGACACCGATCGCCCTTGAGACCGCGATCGCCGCCGGCGCGATCGCGGCGGTCGCCGCGATCGTTCCCCGCATGCTGAGCGGGCCGGCCGAGCGACCGCCACCCTTCGCGCCGCTCGCAGCGGGGCGAGGGTTGGTCTCGCCGGCGCTCAGCATGGGGCTGCAGGCAGCGGCAGCGACGGCGATCATTGTCGCGCTCGATTTCTTGATCGGACTCACCGAAGCGGTCTGGGCGATCACTGCCTGCGCCTATGTCATCGCCAACTCCACCGGCGCGACGCTCGATCGCGTGCGCCGGCGGATCATCGGCACGGCGATCGGCGTGCCGCTCGGCCTTGTATTCCTGCCGATCGCCGGTCACATCCCCCTCGTGGTGTGGATCGCGGCCGCGTTGGCGATGATCGTCTACGCGGTGGCGTTGCCCGAGCGCTACGATATCGCCTGCGGCGCTTTTGCCTTTACGCTGATCGTGACGCTGGCGGCGAATGGCGAGCACTCGATCCCGCTGCTGGCGGCACGAGCCTGGGAAACGCTGGTCGGCGGGCTGCTCGGCCTCGCCGCGGCACTGCTGCTCTTTCCCATAAGGGTGCGCCCCGCAGAACAATCGTAACAACCGGAGGAAACGACGATGCCAGACCCGATCCGCTATCCCGACCCGGCGTTCCAGATCCTCGACCCGCGCTTTGCGGCGCTGGTGCTGGCGAACACGCCGGTGCAGCGCATCGCCGGCGATTGCCTCTTTACCGAAGGGCCGGTGTATTTCGGCGATCTGCGCTGCCTGTTGTGGAGCGACATCCCGAACGACCGGATCATGCGCTGGGACGAAGACACCGGCGCGGTCAGCGTGTTCCGCCGGCCGTCGGGCTACGCCAACGGCAATACGCGCGACCGGCAGGGCCGGCTCGTCACCTGCGAGATGGACGCGCAGCGCCTGACGCGCACGGAATATGACGGCTCGATCACCGTGTTGGCCGACAGCTTTGACGGCAAGAAGTTGACCGCACCCAACGACGTGATCGTCAAATCCGACGGGTCGATCTGGTTCTCGGACAATGGCGCCGGGACGCGTGGCAACTATCTCGGTCATACCGCACCGCAGGAGCTGCCGTTTCGCGTCTACCGCATCGACCCGAAATCGGGCGCGATGAGCGTGGTGGTCGATCAGGCGCAACAGGCCCGGCCGAACGGCCTCGCCTTCTCGCCCGACGAGAAGCGGCTTTACGTCGTCGACACGCCGGGCGGCGACAAGACAACCTATGTCTACGACGTGGTCGATGACGGGACGCGGCTCGCCAACGGCCGCGTGTTCTTCAACGAGATGCCCGGCTATGGCGACGGGCTGCGTGTCGACACGCAGGGGAATGTGTGGAGCGGGTTCTTCGGCGGCGAGGGCCATGACGGCGTCGCGGTGCACGCGCCGGACGGCACGCTGATCGGCCGGATCCTCTTGCCCGAGCGCTGCGCCAATGTCTGCTTTGGCGGGCGCAAGCGGAACCGCCTCTTCATGGCGGCGAGCCAGTCGATCTACATTTGCTATGTCGAGGCGCAGGGCGTGATGGGCGGCTAGCGCGCCTGGCGCAGCGCCGCTTGCGCCGCCGTGTCGAGCGCGGAGAGAAATCGCGAGCGGTCGGCCTGGGTGAAGGGCGGCGGGCCACCACCGCCAGTGCCGAGTTCACGCAAGTGCTGGGCGATCGCACGCCCGGCGAGCGCGCTGGCAATGTTGGCCTCGGTGAATGGCCGGCCGTTGGGCGGCACGACGCGCGCACCTTTCGCCAAACAGCGTGCGGCGAGCGGGATGTCGGCGGTGACGCAGATATCGGCGGCGGCGATGCGCTCGGCGATCCAGTCGTCGGCCGCGTCCATCGCCTCGCCGACCATCACTATCTCGACAAACGGCAGACCCGGCGGGCGGATCGGCCGCGACCCGTTGGAGACGACAAAGACATGAACGCCGAGCCGCCCGGCGACGCGATAGACCTCCTCGCGCACCGGGCAAGCGTCGGCGTCGACAAATATCATTGTCATTCCGGGATGTCCCGAAGGGGCAGACCCGGAACCCATGAACACGGGCAATCCCAGGCTCGCAACGGCCGGCGTCGCATCTTGCTGAGGTCCGTATTCATAGGTTCCGGGTTCGCAGGCTCACGCCCGCGCCCCGGAATGACATTTGTGCTAGTACGGGCTCGAGCTGCTGCCGCCCGCGCCGGGCTTCGCGACACCGCTGCGCATCTCTTGCACCGCGGCGGCGGCGCCCATCGTCACAAAGCGGGTGTCGCCACCGACGGTGACAAAGGTAAAGCCCATCGAGAGCGCCTTCAGCGCGTAGGCCGGCGAGGCGCAATGCATGCCCGGCTGCTTGCCGTGCTTCTTGCAGGTGTCGACGACCTTTTTCATCGCCGCGAACATCCATTCTTCGGACTTGTCGCCGCCAGGCGGATGGCCGTGCGAGATCGACAGATCGCTGGGGCCGACATAGGCCGCGTCAAGACCGGGGGTCGCGCAGATCTCGTCGAGATTGGCCATCGCCTCGACGGTCTCGATCATGCCGAGCGCGACGACGATGTCGTTGGCCTTGGTGTGGTAATCCGGGCCGCCGTAAAGCGAGGCGCGGATCGGCCCCGACGACCGGCTGCCCACCGGCGCGTAGCGCATCGACGAGGCGAATTTCTCGGCCTCGGCGCGATTGTTGATCATCGGGCAGATGATGCCGTAGGCGCCGGCGTCCAAGGCCTTCTGGATGTGCGCCGGGTCGTTCCACGGCACACGCACGATCGGCGTCGTGTTGGTGGTCGAGATGCCCTGCAGCATGTGCACCATCATCTGGTAATCGATCATGCCGTGCTGCATGTCGACGACCAGCGAGTCCCAGCCGGCATTGGCCATGACCTCGGCCGAGAAGCTCGACGGGATGCCGAGCCACGAATTGATGACGGGCTTTCCCGCCGCCCACAATTCCCGCATTCCATTCGGGCGCGCCATGGTTTCCTCCTGATGTGGACAAATTCGGAGGGCGATCCCGCCAGCTTGGGCTGGCCAAGTCAAGCCGGGGCGGCGCCATGGCTGTTAATACAGCGGATTTACAGCCATGCGCGCCCAGAGCGGCTCACCTTTTGGGCACCGAGCTACACCTGGATTTCGGCGAAATTGCAGTCGGCGTGGTGAGCGTTTGCTATCGCCCCCGCACTCAGGCCGGGGTACGATGCTGTCTCCGACCTGCAGATCGATTTCGGGCGCCATGCGGACGCCAGCGCGCCCCACCAATGGCGGCGATACGCCGTGAGCAGACGTTGAGCTTTCGCCTATAAGGGCGACCGCTTCCGCCAAAAGTTTCGAGTTTAAGGCGCGGCGAGATATCGTCGCTGATCGGTGGGCTGACGGTGATAAAGGAAGCGCCGCGCGCCCATTTAGTAATGTCCCGCTCGCGATTATAGAGGTGAGCGCACCGCCGAGGATAACACTGAAGACAGCATATGGGCGCCTCACTTCACATCCCCACATTGGCTCACCGCATCGTTGAGCATATTCGCGCGGAGCGGCTTCCGCCGGGAACGCGGCTTCCCGCGCGCAAACTCGCCGAAAGATTTCGCGTATCGCGGTCGCCCATCGAACGGGCATTACAGCTGCTGGAACAGCATCGGGTCGTGTCGTCGTCCGATTTCGGCGGCTACGCGGTTTCCTCGGAGATATCTCTCGTTTCGCCTGAGGCGCTGGGCGCAAAGCCGGAATCAGAAGACGAGCGGCTCTATCTGCGCCTGGCCGACGATCACGCAGATGGGCATTTGCCGGGGCGCGCCAGCGAGAGCGAGCTAATTCGGCGCTATGGCGCTAGCCGGGCCATGGTTGTGCGCGCGTTGCAACGAGCAGCCGGCGAAGGATGGACGGAACGGCTGCCGGGCCGCGGCTGGGCCTTTATCCCGCTCCTGACATCGGAGCTTACCTACGAGCAAATTTGCCGCTATCGGATCGTCGTGGAACCGGCGGCGATGCTGGAACCGACTTTCATCCTCGATCGCTCTGCCATCGAGGCTTGCTATACGGAGCAAATTGCCCTCTTCAAGACCGCGGGCGCAGGCCTCTCCCCGGTGGAGGTCTTCGAGAGTGGCAGCCGGTTCCATCAACTGGTGCTCGATTGCTCTCGCAACCCCTTTTTTATCAACGGCCTCGCGCAGGTGAACAAGGTCCGGCGCCTCGTCGAATACCGCAAGACGCTGGCCAGCCGAAATTGGCTTGAGCGTTGCCGAGAGCATGCCCGCATTGCCGAGTTGCTGCTGAGCGGCAACCGCGAAGAGGCCTCGGCGCTGATGCGTCAGCATCTGGAAGAGGGTGCACGAGAGAAGGGCAACTCGCTGTAAAAGAAAAATCGGACCGGATGCCGACGTCGCTTGATTATGGCTTTATATGACGATATAAATCCATCTCTTTCCAGCGATAAACAAGGATGACGGCCGTGAAAAAGACGACGAAGCTCCGAGAGCTGCTCAGGGCAAGACCTTTCTTCATATGCCAGCCGTTTATGACGCGCTCGGCGCTCGTCTCGTCGAGCAGGCGGGGTTCGAGGCAGTCTATAGCGGCGGCTACGTTACCGGGGCGGCGCGTGCAGTGACCGAACCGCTGCTGACAATGAGCGAGCAGATCACCCTTGCAGCCGATGCCGCAGCGGCTGTCGACATTCCGATGGTGGTTGACGCCGGCGCTGGGTTTGGCGAGCCGCTGCACACTATTGCGCACTGTGCGAGAATTTATTCGGGCCGGCATCGCCGGCGTCCACATCGAAGACCAATTATTTCCAAAGCGGGCGCACTATCACACCTACCAAGTGCACGAGATCTCACCCGAAGAATTCGGTGAGAAGATTCAGTATGCCTGCCGCGAGCGAGATGCCGTTGATCCCGACTTCGTAATCATCGCGCGCTCCGACTCCTGCCGGGAATTCGGTCTCGACGTGGCTGCGGAGCGCGTAAATCGTGGCGCTGATGCCGGTGCCGATCTTGGGTTGTTGTTTCCGCGCACCGCAGAGGAGACCGAGCGTGCCCCGCGGCTCTGCCGCGTATCGCTGGTCTATGTGATGAGCCGAGGCAACCGCGATCAGCGGCCGATCTTCAGCCGGCAGGAGCTGGAAGATATGGGTTACGTCGCGATTATCGACGCGCAGGCCATGATCCTGCCGGCGTTTGTCGCCCAACAGAGAATGCTCAAGGAACTGCGCCGCGCTGGCACCTTCAGCGGGCTAACCGGAGAAGAAACGATACGCGCGCGGAAGGACATCGAGGACCTCATCCATCTCGAAGAATATTACGAGATCGAAAGGCAAACGGTGGAGAGCCATTAGCCGACCGCCTCCAACGGATTGGGCAACGGCCGCTTTGGGGTACAGAGCTACACCTGGATTTTGGCGAAATTGCAGTCGGCATGGCGAGCGTTTGGCGAACGTCAGGCGCAGCCCTATCCACCCGGGAACGATCCTCGTTGCGCGCATCGTATAACAGGCGAACAATTCGCCAAAACTGTGCGCTGAACGGGAGGCGGTCGATGATGCGCGGCATCCAGATCACGGCGATTGGCCTGTTTTCCGCGGTTTTCGCGGGTGTCGCCGTCGCGCAGCAGCAGCCGACCCCTCTGCCGGATGTGAACGTCACCGCGCCGCGCGACAAAGTCGAGACGCGGCCGACCGCGGAAGGAGCCGCGGGCAATCCTTACGCGGGCGATATCCGTGTCGAAGAGGCCAAATGGCCGGTCATTGCGTGCACCTCGTCGCGAGTCGGCGTCGGCGCCGCCGCCGATCCGAGCGCCAGCTGCCGCAAGGGCCCGACCGTCATGAACTTTGAGCACGGCGCCCCCGACAACACGGGCGCTCGCTTCCTATCGAATTGCCAGATCGCGCATGACCTGGTGATCAGCCAGGTCGCGGGGCTGCGCTTCGAAGCCGACAGCCTGGTGTTCGATCCGTATTACATCAGCGGCATCGGGCACCAGCGGCAGGACTGCTACGTCGAGGCGATCCCGCGCAACATCCAGGCGCAGCTCGTCGACATGAACCATGTCACCCGGCAGGCGACGGGCTGGGGAACGCTGCAGCAAAGCGGTGAGGTGACCTATATCGCCTTCACCGTCGGCTCCGACCAATGCATGGCCTTCGAAAAGCGCGGTCCGCGCTGGGGCGGCGGCTATATCTGGCTGGTGCACGCCGCCCTCTGTCGCGGCGACGGGCAACTGGTGGATTTGGCGAATGTCGAGACCGTGATGAACGTGCTGCATATCGAGGTGCGCGACCCCAACGGCAATCTCGTGCGGTAGGCGGCGCCGGATCAGGGCGTCATACGCGCCGCACCGCTGCCCTGGCACCCATCCTCACCCAGGTTATGATGACGGGAAGATAGAGCAGCACATCGAAGATCACGGCCGCAGGGCCGGCCATCAGGATGCAGCCTTCTTCCGATGCCAGTCCGAGCTTCCAACTGACGCTCGACAGCGTGTCCTCGGCACAGTTGTAGCCAGGAGAATATTCCAACTGGAGCAGCAGAGCGGCGGCGAGAAAGACATTGGACAGCATCGCGAGCCGGGTGGGTGGCTCGGCCGCGCCGGCCGCTTTCACATGCACGACGACGTGACAGACACAGGCGATCGCCGCGAGCGGAACAAGAAACCAACCCGAGCCGAGCGCGGCGGCCGCCTTCAGGACGAAACCGATGACCGCCACCGCGATCGCAGCGACCGGCATGAAAGCGCTCGTTACCCGAGCACTTCCTTGTTGATGACGTTGTCCCGGGTGGGCTTGCCGTCGAGAATCGAGAGGATGTTCTGCACCGCGACAAGGCCCATGCGGTCGACCGCCTCGCGCGTCACCCCGGCGACATGCGGCGCGGCGATGAAATTGGGCAGGGTCAGCAGCGGGTTGTCCTGCGGGGTCGGCTCCTCGACAAAAACGTCGAGCGCGGCGCCGGCGATCTTGTTGCCCTTGAGCGCGTCGTAAAGCGCCTTCTCATCGACGATGCCCCCGCGCGCGGTGTTCACCAGGAAAGCGGTGCGCTTCATTTTCCCAATGCGGGCGGCGTTGAAGAGGCCGACGGTTTCGGGCGTCTTGGGGCAGTGGATGGTGATGAAGTCGGCCTTGGCGACCGCGGCGTCGAGGTCCTCGACCGGCTCGTAGCCGTTGCCGCGGATCGTCTCGGAGTACATGTACGGGTCGTGGACCATGACATTGGTCTCCATCGCCGCGAAGCGACGGGCCGAGCGCGTGCCGATCTTGCCAAAGCCGATGACCAGCACGGTCTTGCCATAGAGATCGACCGGCAGTTCCTTGTAGCGGTCGTTCCAGCGGCCCTCCTTGACGAGCGCATCCATCGACGCACCCTTGCGCGCGAGGCTCATGGTGAGGAACACGCCGGCCTCGGCGACCGAGACCGAGTTCGCGGTGCCGCCGATCATTAGCGGCACCTTGCGTCGCGTGAGCGCCGGAACATCGACCGCGTCATAGCCGACGCCGATGCGCGAGACGACCTGAAGCTGCGGCGCGGCATCGAGCTCGGGATCCGAAAATGGCGTTACGCCCAGGCAGATACCGCTCACATCTTCGAGCAGTTTGTGAAAATCCGCCTTGGCGATCTGCGGCGAGAACTCGACCCCTTCGAGGTCGTCGCGCGACTCGATAAGCGCCCAGCCGGCTTTCGACATCGTCGCCGGCGCCATGATCTTCTTGCGGTTCGGATTGGCGGACTGGGCCATCTTCTTGCGCTCCCTCGCGGAATGGATTGGCCGAGCTTAGCGCGGCGCGTGCCGGCGTGGCTACGCCCCGAAGCCGGTCACAAAGACGACAGCTTCTCGATCTCGGCGACGTAGCGGCGATTATGCGTGGGGCTCAGCATCACCTCGTTCATGCAGAGCCGCGCCGGCAGCAGCGCGATGTAGCGGATGAGATCGGCGCAATCCTCGGGCTGCACCATCTTGGCGCGCACCTCGGGGCCGACCGGGTTGGGGCGCCGGTCGAGGATCGGCGTCGCGACCTCGCCGGGGAGGAACACGCACGACCTGATCCCGTTGACGCATTCCTGCATGTTGATCGAGTGGCTCATCGCCACGACGCCGTGCTTCGCGGCGGTGTACATCGGCCCCGGAAAGCCGCCGATAAACCGCCCGGCCATCGAGGCGGTGTGGATGATGAGGCCATCCTTGTTCTTGCGCATCAACGGCAGCGCCACGGTGACGCACGCCGCGGCGGCGGCGAGGTTGCCGTCGATCATGAACTTTGCCGAGTCCGGGTTGAGCTTGTCCCAATGCCGGTCGTTGATGTTGACCCCGGCATTGTTGATGAGGATGTCGAGCCGGCCGATTTCCCGGGTGATGTAGTCGCCGATCGCGCGTACCGCCGCCGGTTCGGTGAGGTCGCCGGGCTGGACATGAGCGGTGCCGCCCTGCTGATGGATGCGCGCGGCGACGCCTTCGAGCGGCTCGCGCCGGCGGCCGGTGAGCACCACCGCCGCGCCCTCCTCGGCGAGCATCAGCGCCGCCGCCTCGCCGATGCCGCTGCCCGCACCGGTGACCCAGGCGACTTTTCCTTCGAGCTGCGGCACGTTCCCTCCCCGATCTTGTCGCGGCAGGCTATCGCCTTGGCTCGCGGCAAACGAGATGTTTCTGGCGATATAGCGCACCTGTTGTCATTGCGAGCGTAGCGAAGCAATCTCGTGCCGACGAGCCGCCTGCGGTACGAGATTGCCGCGTCGCGCTCCGCGCTCCTCGCAATGACAGGTGACCCCCATGCCGATCCCGATGCTGTTCCTGCCGCCGCAATCCGAGAAGACGCGCGAATGGGCGAGGGCCGTCGCCGATGCGTGTCCCGAGCTCGAAATCATCGTGCCGGAGACGCGCGAGGGCGCCGAGCAGGCGATGGCGCTCGCCGAGGGCGCGTTTGGCACGATTCCCCAGGAGCTGCTACCGCGCGCCGGACATCTGCGCTGGCTGCAGGCGCCGCAGGCGGCGCCGCCCGCCGGGTATTACTACCCCGAACTGATCGCACACCCGGTCGCGATCACCAATTTCCGCGAGATCTACAACGACCATATCGCGGCGCACATCCTGGCGTTCGCGCTCGCGTTCGCCCGCGGGCTGCACGTCTACATCCCGCAGCAGCTGCGCAGCCAGTGGAAGCCGTCGGGCCGCGAGAGCGACGACATCGTCGTGCATCTGCCCGAGGCGACGGCGCTAATCGTCGGCGTCGGCGGGATCGGCGCCGAGGCGGCCCGGCTGCTCGCCGCGTTCGGAGTGAAGGTTATCGGCGTCGACGAGCGTCGCCCCGACAAGCCGGAAGGCGTCGCCGAGATGCACCGTGCCGCGGCGCTCGATACGTTGTTGCCGCACGCCGATTTTGTGATTCTCACCGTGCCGCACACGCCGGAGACCGAGGGTTTCTTCAACCGCGCGCGGTTCCAGCGCATGAAGAAGACCGCCTATTTCATCAACATCGGTCGCGGGATGACGACACGGCTCGACGATCTGGTCGCCGCGCTCGAGGCCAAGGAGATCGCCGGCGCGGCGCTCGACGTCTACGAGATCGAGCCGCTGCCGGCTTCGCATCCGCTGTGGACGATGCCCAACGTGCTGCTGACCCCGCACACGGCGGGCCACGGCCCCTATCTCGACGATCGCCGGCTGGAGGTACTGGTCGACAATGCCAAGCGCTTTGTCGCCGCCCAGCCGCTCCGCAACCTCGTCGACAAAGCACGCTGGTTTTGACGGCGGCGCAATAGAGCAGCGCCTTCGGCCCAACCTCACGGATCGAAACCACTCCCTGCTGCGTTAGCGCGGCAGATGTCGATCGGAGGTTTAGCCATGACCAGGATGCTGACCGGCGCGCTCGCCGCGGCGGCGCTCATTGCTGTTGCCGGAGCGGCACAGGCCGAGCCGAAAAATGTCTGCCAGTGGACGGGCCACGACTGGGCGTGCGGCGACGGCAACGTCGTCACCAGCCATGTCTCACAGGCCACCGGGCCACAGATGATCGTCACCCCGGTGCCGACCGTCCCTTCCAACGAACAACCACTGCTCTCGGGGCCGCGGCCGCAATAGCCAGGGACCGATAGCAAAAGGATCAATCAGGACCGCGCGGGCGTTGATCCCGCAGGCATCGATCGGAGGTTTCACATGAACAAGGCTTTGACCGTCGCCGCGTTCTCGCTGGTGGCGCTTGTCGGGCTCGCCGGCGCCGCGCGCGCCGAGTGCTACTGGGCCGGCAATCACTGGAATTGCGGCGACCGGTTTATCTACCCGAAGACCTTCCCGTGGGGCACCGCGGTGGTCAACGGCCAGTACCAGCGGCCGCCCTCGCCGCCGGCTTCGGACATCAACCTGTCGCCGATCCCGGCGGGGTCGGGCCAGTAACCGGCGGGATATCAGTCAATCCGGTGCGTCGCGCCGCTCAAGCGGCGAAGTCGATCACCTGACGCACCGGCGCGCCGGATTTCAGATTGGCAAAGCCCTCGTTGATCTCGGCCAGTTTGATCCGGCCCGAGATCAAATGGTCGAGCTTTAGCCGCCCCTGCTTCCACAGTGACAACAGGCGCGGCATGTCGACCCGGAAGCGGTTGCCACCCATCGAGGTGCCCTGGATCTTGCGGTCGCGCAGGAAGTCGTAGCCGTGCAGCTCGATCTTCACGCCGAACGGCACCATGCCGATGATCGTCGCGGTGCCGCCGCCGCGCAACATGCCAAAGGCCTGCTCCGCCGTCGTCTTGGTGCCGAGCGCCTCGAACGAGTACATGACGCCGCCGCCGGTCATCTCGCGGATCGCCTTCACGGGATCGATATTGCTGGCGTTGAGCGTGTCTGTGGCGCCGAGCTCCTTCGCCAGTTCGAGTTTTGACGGCTGGGTATCGATCGCGATGATCCGCTCGGCGCCGGCGAGCGCCGCGCCGTTGACAGCCGACAGTCCGACGCCGCCGCAGCCGATCACCGCGACCGTTGAGCCAGGCTCGACCTTCGCGGCATTGAAGACCGCGCCGACCCCGGTCATCACGCCGCAGCCGACCAGCGCCGCGACATCGAGCGGGATCTCGGGGTCGATCTTCACCATCGAATTCTCATGCACCAGCATCTGCTCGCCAAAGGACGAGAGGTTGAGAAACTGGTTCATTTTCTCGCCGCCCTTCCAGGTCATGCGCTCGGCGACGCCGGGCAGCATCTTGACGCTGGTGTCCTCGCAGAGATTGGGATGCCCGGTGATGCATTGCGGGCAGGTGCCGCAGAACACCGAGAGGCAGGTGATCACATGATCGCCCGGTTTGACATAGGTGACGCCCTCACCCACCGCCTCGACGATCGCGGCCGACTCGTGGCCGAGCACACAGGGCGTGGGATGCGGATAAAGCCCGTCGATGAAGTGCAGATCGCTGTGGCACAGCCCGGCAAAAGCGGTGCGCAGCAGCACCTCGCGCGCCTTGGGCTTTTCGAGCGAGACGTCCTCGATCGTCAGCGGCTGATGCGGCTCGTGCAGGACGGCGGCTTTCATGACGGCGCTCCTTCGGCGGCTTCTTCCGGGCGGGGAATGCTATCGCAGCCCGCCCCCGCGGTCACCGCATGAATGGCCGCGATCAGCGCGATGGGGGCTCGATATATTCCGACGAGTCGTGAGGCATGCCGGCCGGCGGCGGGACAGCAGCCGGCGGCTGCGCGGCGGCTGGCAGCTGGGTGTTCGGTTGCTGCGCCTCAGGCGCCGCGGCCGGAGCCGCCTCGGGCGCGGCGCCCGTCGTCGCGGCAGCCGGCGTCGCCGTCGCCGGTTGAGGCGCGCGTTTCGGCGGATTGGGCACCGGGTGCGACGAATAGTAGACGGGAGGCGGCGGCGCGGCCGGCGGCGGCGTGGTGCAGCCGATCAGCCCGGCACCGCCGCAGACGATCGCAGCCGCGACGAGGCATTTGCCGATGACCCGGGAAGGCCGCCGGCGCTCCATTGCGCGCCGGGAGACAGCGGCAATCGGCACTACTGGTTGACCCGAAGGCGCTCTATGTGCTGACAATCCGCGGCCTCCGGTAATGCGGTTTTCGGGCAACGGGAACAAACCGGCCTCGACCCCATGGCAAGATCCAAACATGCGTCCGACAAG
Organism: Allostellaceae bacterium; assembly: GCA_035570495.1. Lineage (GTDB taxonomy): Bacteria > Pseudomonadota > Alphaproteobacteria > ATCC43930 > CGMCC-115725 > DATARH01. Next base: position 26,100 of record DATMLO010000151.1, read on the forward strand.
CCGGCGGCACCAGGCGATAGCTTGTCGCGCCGCTTGCGAGGCATGCCCGATGCGATCGGCATGCTGCGACTGTTGCTGGTTGCGACAATCCTTGTCCCACTGAGCCTCGGATCGGTCGCCGCCTATCTTTCCTACCTCAACGATTATGCGCACGCCACATCGTCGGCGTCGCAGGCCGTCGCCGTCGCGAGCGAAAACACCACCAAGGTCCTCGACACCCATCTTCTCGTCGCGGCGCGCATCAACGATCTGCTCGGCGCGATGACCGACGAGCAGATCCACGCCGCCGAAAAGGACCTTCACGACCGCATCGGCCAGCAGATCGCCAGCCTGCCGGAGGTCGCGGCCGCCTGGGTCATCGACGCGAGCGGCCGTGAGCTCGTCAGCGCGCGGGTGTATCCGGTCAATGGCGACATCAACCACTCGACCCGCGAGGATTTCAACGCGTTCCGCGGCACCAACGCGCAAGCCTATGTATGGATGCTGCGCGCGCGCAACCTCGATACCGGCGACTACGAGCCGTTTTTCACCGTCAGCCTGCGCCGAACGAATGCCGACAGCCATTTCAACGGCATGGTGGTGGTCGCCGTCTCGGGCGCCTATTTCGGCTCGTTCTACAATTCGCTGCTCGGCGGCGCGGAGCATTACACCGCGAGCGTGCTGCGCGATGACGGTTCGGTCCTCGCGCGGTACCCGCAGCCCATCGACGCCACCAAACCGCCAAAGCCGGATCCTCTGCTGGCGGAGGCGATCGCCAACGAGTCGCACAGCGAAATTGATGAAGACGGCACGCCCTTCAACGGCGGCCGGCTGGTCGCGATCAATCCGGTCGGCGCGTATCCGGTCTATGTCACGATCGAGCGCACCAAGATATCGATCCTGCAGAGCTGGCTGCGCTCGATTCTCGGCTACATATTGATGGGCGTGCCGGCGGAGATCGCGCTTGTCGGCCTGACCCTGTTGGCGATGCGCCGCACACGTCGCGAGCAATTGGCGTTGGCGCAAGCAAGTGAAGCGGCCGCACAGCGGTCGGCGCTCGAGCTCACGCTCAGCCGCTCCCAGCGGCTCGAGGCAGTCGGGCTGCTAACCGCGGGCATCGTGCATGATTTCAATAATTTGCTGATGGTCGTCTGGGGCAATGTCGAGCGCCTCGAAATCAGCCCCGACGCAGACGACGCACAGCGGCAACAGATGATCAACGCGGCGAAGGACGCGTGCGCCCGCGCCGACTCGCTCAGCAAGCGGCTTCTCGGCCTGTCGCGCCACGAACCCGTCACGCCGCGCCCGACCGACATCAACGCCGTCGTCGTCAACACGCTGGAGCTGCCGTGGAAATCGGGCGAGCGGATCACCCGCAATTTCCGCCTGGATGACGCGCTATGGCCGGCGAGCGTCGATCCCGGACAGCTGGCGACCGCCCTCCTCAACCTCGCCTTCAACGCCCGCGACGCGATGTCCGGCGGCGGCACGCTGACGATCGAGACCGTCAATCTCGCCCTCAACGACAACGAGGCGGCGGACGCCGCCGGCCTAGCGCCGGGCGATTATGTCGGCATCTTTGTCGGCGATACCGGGCACGGGATGCCCGAAGACGTGCGCCAGAAAGCGTTCGATCCGTTCTTCACGACCAAAGAACCCGGCAAAGGCACGGGGCTCGGCCTCGCGCTTGTCGGGGCCTTCGCCACACGATCGGGCGGCGCTTGCGCGATCGACAGCGAGCCGGGCCGCGGCACGACGGTCAAAATCTATCTGCCGCGCCATAGCGAGGCTGCGGAAAAAGCCTCAGCAAAACGATCGCGTCGCGTCGAAGCCGAACCGACCGAGAGCGGCGATCATCCTTCCGCCTGACGTCACGCTTTCCAGAACGGCTTGTTGACCTCGTGCGCCACCTCGCTCGGCGTGACGCCGATGTCGCGCTGCGCCCGATGGTCGAGCGCGGCCAGCTCGCGCCGCCCGCGCACCCGCCTGCACCAGCCGGCGACGAGCGCCAGGGCAACATCCCACAGATGGGCCGGCGGGTTGCGCCGCGGCGGTGGAGGCGAGGGCGGACGATGCCAGGCGATCGGGCGTGTCATCGCGATCGCTCTCACTCGCCGCATCTGGGTATGCTCGAAGTCGAAGTAACAGGGACGCATGTCTCCTCCTGCCCCTGATCGGGGTCAGCTGATCGGCTCAGTGCTCAGTGAAAGACGAGCCCCGGCTCTCGCCGGAGCGGCCGCTAGGCGACCGCCTTCTCGTCGTCGAGGGTCATCCCGAGGGTTTCGCGGAAGCCGCGCTCGCCTTCCGGCGTAAGGGTGATGGCGCGGCTGTTCTTGGCGCGCTTGATCCAGCCGAGCACCAGCCAGCGCTCGGCCAGCGCCGCGCCGATCGCACCGCCGACATGCGGCCGCCGCTCGGTCCAGTCGAGGCAGGCGCGGCAAAGATGCCGCCGCCCCTTGCCGGCAATCCGGGTGTCGATACCGAGCTCCCAGAGATAGCGCGTGCCGGCCTCGGTGATCCGCCCGCCATCGTCCTCGAGGACGAGATAGCCGCGCGCCACCATCGCGTCGGCGATCCGCACCCCGAGCTGCCCGGCCAGGTGGTCGTAGCACATCCGCGCATCACGCAGCTCGGCGGCGAGGCGCGACAGTGGCCGATAGCGCGGCCGGTTGTCGCCGGCGACCGCGACGATGCTTTCGAGCATCTGCGCCACCCTGGGCGAGGCGAGCCGGAAATAGCGATGCCGCCCCTGCGGCGTCGCGGTGATGAGCCCGGCCTCGGTCAACTTGCCGAGATGCGCGCTCGTCGTTTGCGGCGTGACGCGCGCGGCGTAAGCAAGTTCTGTCGCAGTCATGGCGCGCCCATCGAGCAATGCGGTGAGGATGTTCGCGCGCGCCGGATCGCCCGCGAGGGCGGCGATCTCGGCAATCATCGCTCCACTGATCATGCGAGGGAGTTTACCACCGTGGGGCCCGGCGAGGCGGGCAAACACTTCGATGGCGGTCTTATCGAGCAGCTTCCCCCGCCAGTCCGAAGACCGGAACAGGCGCCCGGAACCCGGCCAGTTGATGGTCGCCGAGCGGCTCGATTTCGGCGCCGCAGTGCCGCGCGAAGTCTTCGGACAGCAGCACGGTGCGGCCGAGCCGGCTCGCCAGCCCCTCAAGCCGGGCGGCGAGGTTCACCGCCGGACCGATACAGGTGAAATCGAGCCGGTTGCCGGCGCCGATATTGCCGTAAAGCAACTCGCCCAGATGCAGCGCGAGTCCAAAGCGGGTCGGCGTTCCGTCGCCCAGAGCCGGCCAATCGTCGAGAGCAGCGACCGCGAGCCGCGTCTCGGCGGCGGCGGCGAGCGCGGCCCGGCAGACGCCTGCCGGCTGGTTCTCGCCGGTCAGCGGGAAAATCGCCAACAGGCCGTCGCCCATGAATTTGAGCACCTCGCCGCCATGTTTGAGGATCGCCGGCACCTGGCAATCGAAGTAGCGGTTGAGCAGCGCGATCAGCGCCGCCGGCTCGATGCTGTCGGCGAGCGTCGTAAAGCCGCGCATGTCGGAAAGCCATATGACGGCGCGGATCGTCTCGGTAAAGCCGCGCCGGATCTGGCCCGCGAGAATGCGCGTGCCGGCCTCGCGGCCGACATAAGTGTCGAGCAGGTTGGTCGCGGTGCGGCGCAGCGCACGAATTTCGGCGACGCGCGTCAGCGGCGCGGTGATCCGGTGGAGCGCGGCGAGCTGCTCGTCGGTGAAGCCCCCGGGCGCGCGGGTCGCCCAGGTGCCGACGTGGATTTCGCCGTTGCTGAAGACGAACGGCACCGCGAGGTAATCGGTCGCCCCCTCGGCGCGCAGCTCGGCGAGATGGGGAAACTCGCCGGTCGCCGGGCTGTCGAGCCGCAGGCGCAACGCCTGGCCTTCCTCATAGACACGCGCGACGGGGCTGCCGCGAAACGAGCGGCTGTCGAACACCTCGAACGACGCCTCGCCAGCGCTAATCCCCTGCCCCTCACGCCACTCGATGCGCCGCCCCATGATCTGCGGGTGCAAGGTACGGATGAACGCGGCGACGCGCCAGATGGGGATGCCGCAGGCGACGACCCGCTCGCACATCTCTTCAAGGACGGCTTCCGGCGTCGCCGACGAGTGCGCGCCGCCGATCAGCCAGGCGACGACGCCGTCGATGCCGCTGTCGTCGCTCAACCGCAGCAGGAACCGGTGTGGCCGCTACCGCCGGCGGCGCCCAAATCGTCGGAGTATCCGGCCTCGAGACGCGGCCACTGCGCGATGGGACGTCCATCGATACGGTAATTATGCTGGCCTTCGGCGCGTTGCGGCCAATCCGTCGGCGAATCCTCCCAGCGCTCCTGGCGGCCGTAGACCGTCAGGTCAAGCAGGGGATAGCTGTTGCCCAGCACCTCGACGCCGCGGCTCGTCGTCCAATACGTCTCGAAGACCTTGGAGCCCTGCCGCAGGTAGCAGACGATGTGCATCCTGCCGATCCGGCGTCCGACCAGGAGGGTTTCCAGCGACTCCCGGGGAGCCGAATACCACGGCATCTTAAAACCCATAAAGTCGCGGTATCGCGCGCTTTCCTCCCACGGGCCCTGGGCGAACGTGGCGTAGGTGACGTCGCGCGAGTGGATAAAGGACAACTCGCGGACCTGCGAGGTATAGAGGGTGCAGCCCTCGCACTGCTCCGCCGCCGGCCGGCCGGCATGCCACATAAAATAGTAGGCGATGAGCATGCGCCGGCCCTCGAACGCATCCAAGAGCGTCACCCCGCCGCGCTCGCCGATAAGCGGGGTCGAACCGTCAACTTCGACCATGGGAAGGCGCCGGCGAGCGGCCGCGATCGCGTCCCCCGCCTTCATATGAGCCTTCTCGCGAAGCCGCAACGCGTCCAGCTCAGCCTGGAAAGTGCTCCGATCGACGATCTTGGGGGCTGGAAGCCCGTCTCTCATGATGTCGTTCATCGTTCTCTCCGTCTTTGCGATGCCGTTTTCCTCCTACGCGTAGACAAACTTCGCGCGCCAGCCGGCCGGCCCCTCGGGGATCATGTCGAAGAAGTGCCAGACCGTGCACAGATCGTCGCCGGGGCTGAGCCGCTGGTCGGAGACGCGCAGGATGCGGCCGCCATCTTTCTTGAAGACGGAAACGCCCGGCAGCCAGCCCCCTTCGCCGCGATAGCCCATATCGGCGGCGAAATCGGTGCCCTGGTGCGAGATCATCCGAAAGCGCCAGCCGCGCGAGCGCGCAAATTCCGCCTGCGTCACCGGATCGTCAGGCGTGGTGACGACAAAGGCCGCGCGGTTTTCGAGATGCGCCAACACGCCGTTGAACCCGTCCGCCCACATCGTGCAGTTGGGGCAGGTGCGACCCATGTTGTGGATCACGAAGAGCGTGTCCTTGTCGCCGAACAGCTGCGACAGACGCATCGGGCCGTCGGCAGCGGTCAACAGGTAGTCAGGCACCTCCTCGGGCTGGATTTCCGCCTGCAGCTCCCGCATCCGGGCGCGCAGCGCGGCGATCTCGTGCCGGTAGCCGGCCAGTCTTTCGGTCGCCTCTCGGTAGGACATGGGGGCTCTCCTTATTGGGCGAGGGTGGCCTGGGGGACGATTGCCCAAGGGACGATGACCTGAGCGGCGGCGACATCGCGTCGAGCCACATCGCCAGCGTGTCGAACTGCGACTGCCAATAGCGGCTGTAGCGGTTGACCCAGAGCGACGCCTTGAGGATCGGGCCGGCATCGAGCCGGCAGCGGCTGATCCGGCCGCTGCGCTCCTGGGTCACCAGCCCGGCGCGCACCAGCACCTGGATGTGGCGCGACACCGCCTGCAGCGAAATGTCGAACGGCGCCGCCAGCTCGGTGACCAGCAAATCTTGCCCATCCAACCGGTTGAGTATCGTGCGACGAACCGGGTCGGCGAGCGCGCCGAAGACCAGATCGAGGGTTTCGTCGTCGGGTTCGGCATCGGACATGCAGCGATGATATTGAATCGCTCGCGCAATAGTCAATTCATTTGTTGATTTATTGCGATCTGGCGTGACCGCCCGCGGCTTGGCTAAGCTGGCCATAGCGGATCAGGGGGGAAGCGCACGATGAAATGGCGGGTCGGCGACGTGACGATCACCAAGATCGTCGAGATGGAGGTGACCGGCGGCAGCCGGTTCATCCTGCCGCAGGCGACCTATGAGGAAATCCTGCCGATCAAATGGCTGCAGCCGCATTTCGCCGACGAGCGCGGGCGGCTCAAGATGAGCATCCACGCGCTGGTCATCGAGGCGCCGGGCGGCGGCAAAAGCGGCCAGCGCATCGTCGTCGACACGTGCCTCGGCAACGACAAGGAAGGGCGGCGCATCCCCACCTGGAACAACCTCAACCTGCCCTTCCTCGCCGATCTGGAAGCCGCCGGCTTTTCGCGCGATTCAATCGACACCGTGCTGTGCACGCATCTTCATGTTGATCATGTCGGCTGGAACACGATGCTGGTCGACGGCAAATGGGTGCCGACCTTCCCGAAGGCGCGCTATCTGATGGGCCGGGTCGAGTTCGCGCATTGGCGCGAGGCGCATGAGCGACCGGACATGGCGGCGGTCTTTGCCGACTCGGTAAAGCCGGTGCATGACGCGGGTCTCGTCGATCTGGTCGAGACCGACCATCGCATCACCAACGAGATCAGCCTGATCCCGACCGTCGGCCATACGCCCGGCCATGTCAGCGTGGTTATTAGATCGAAGGGCGAGGAGGCCCTGATCACCGGCGACTTCATGCACCACCCCTGCCAGATCGCGCACCCCGAATGGTGCTCAGCCGCCGACAGCGACCCGGAAATGGGGCAGCGCACACGCGAGCGTATGCTCACCGAATTGTCGAGCCGGCCGGTGCTGGTGATCGGCACGCATTTCGCCGGCGCCACCGCCGGCCGCATCGCCAAGGACGGCGACGCGTATCGGATGGATGTTTGAGGGTTTAATTAAGCGACGTCAAAAGCCGGCCAAATTCCGAAAACGAGGCCACCCTCAGTTTCGGATTGTATCGGCGAATTCTTTTAGGCAGCCGCGTTTCTTCTGTGACGAAAATATCGGCTCTCGCTG
>DATMLO010000152.1:0-23139 GCA_035570495.1 Allostellaceae bacterium
CTTGCCCGACGCAATCTCGACGATCGGCGACGACCTCACGGTCGATACATCATTGGCCATGACGGACCTCCCTCAAAGCTGGGCGAGAGAGCGTACTGCGCTAAGTCGGAAAGTCGCGGAATTTCTTTCAAGCGCTTCCCGGCGGAAGCCGGGACCCACTTGTCGACGCCCGAGACGGCGGAACAGTGGACCCCGGCTTCCGCCGGGGAGCGGACGAGATCAGTTCCCGTCCGCCTCGATGCGTTCTGCGGTGACGGTGCGCGCCTTCCGGCGGTGCACCGCCGGCGCCAATACGCACAAAATCTCGAACATCATCGTCGCGCCGACGAGGGCGGTGTTGCCGCTCGGGTCGAAGGGCGGCGCGACCTCGACGACATCGCCGCCGATGATGTCGATCCCGGCGAGGCCGCGCAGCATCTGTTGCGCCTCGGCGGTCGAGTAGCCGCCGACCTCCGGCGTGCCGGTGCCGGGCGCATAGACGGGGTCGAGCCCGTCGACATCAAAGCTCACATAGGTTGGCCCGTCGCCGACGATGCGCCGTGCCTCGGCGATTACCGCCTCGGGGCCAAGCGCGAAATACTCCTCGATATGCACGATACGGATGCCGACCGAGAGCGCCCAGTCCTTTTCGTCGCGTTCGTACATCGAGCCACGAATGCCGATCTGGATCACCCGCTTTGGGTCGATGAGCCCCTCTTCGACCGCGCGGCGGAACGGCGTGCCGTGGGTGTATTTCTCGCCGCCGAAATAGGTGTCGCCGGTATCGGAATGCGCGTCGAAATGAATGAGCCCGACCGGCCGCTCACGGGCGATCGCGCGCAGGATCGGCAGTGAGATCAGATGGTCGCCGCCGGCGGTCAGCGGCGTCGCGCCGGCGTCGTGCAGCCGTGTGTAGAACTCCTCGATCCGCGCCAGCGAATCCATCAGGTCGATCGGGTTGATCGGGCTGTCGCCATAATCGCCAACCCGGCACAGCTCATAGGGTGCAACCTTGCTGACGTGATGCACCCGCCGCATAAAGCTCGACATGTTGCGGATTTCGCGCGGACCGTGCCGCGCGCCCGGCCGATTGGTCGTGCCGCCGTCAAACGGCACGCCGCAGAGCGCGATGTCGAGCTTCGCCGGATCGCGCTCGACCGGCAGGCGCATAAAACTAGGCACCTCGCCGAAGCGCGGCATGACCATGCCCGAAATGGGCTGCGGATTTTGGCTGCTTTGCATCTTTAAAATATAGGTGCGCCGTCCCCCACGGCGAAGGCTTCCAGCCTAACCCGCGAGCATGACTGTTTTGCGAAAGCGAACCGGCGCGTCGCACCCTGAATGGACGATGGAATCGGCTGCGCTCACGGTATGGCTTACACGCCCTTTTGCGAACTGCCATCGCAATGGTTTCGTATCTGGTGGGCAGATAAATCCGGCACATTGGAGGATCAAGATGAGCCAGCCTAACAGCGACCCGGTTCCGGCCAGCGCGAATCGCAACTCGATGATCTTTATCGTCGTCGCGGCGCTGCTGATCGGTTCGTTCCTCTATCGCGTGCTCGTTCCGGCTCATGAATACGCCGTGCGCCCCGACCAGCTTCTGACGATGGCCATCGACTTGGCTCTGATCGTCAGTCTGGTCGGTCTGAAGCAGCGCGCGCAACTGCCGGGAGGAACGATACTGTTCTGGATCGCGCTCATCGCCGGCGTCGGGCTGTTCGCAATCCGCCTGCTGGGGGATGATCAGTGGTGGACTGGTCATCTGGTCTATTACATTGAGCCGCGGCGCTTTTAGGAGGACATCATGCTGCGCCGCGCGGTCGAGACCGATGTCCCGCGCATTCGCGAAATCCGCGACGGCGTGCGCGAGAACATCCTGTCGGATCCGTCGCGCGTCACGGCGGCGGACATCGCCTGGTTTCTCAACAACGGGCCGATCTGGGTGTGGCAGGAGCCGGACGGCACGGTCGCCGGATTTTCCGCCGGCGACCCGCGCGATGGTTGGATCTGGGCGCTGTTCGTGGCGCCCGGATGTGAGGGGAAGGGTATCGGCCGCGCATTGTTGAAAGCGGCGTGCGATCGCTTGCTCGAAGCGGGGCACAAAGTAGCGACGCTGTCGGCCGAGCCCGGCACCCGCGCCGAGCGGCATTACCGTGCCGCCGGCTGGACCGCGACCGGCTTTAGCGAGCGCGGCGAGATCGTCTTTCAAAAGTCACTTTGATCGCCTATTTGGCGAAACCATGAAGAAGCTGATCAGCGCGGCGCTGCTATTGCTGGCCGTCGCATTTCCAGCCGCCGCTCAGCAGCAGCCCGCGCCGCCGTTCAATGCACAACCGTTGCCGCCGCTCGCCGCGCCGCCGGCCGACCAGTCCGCGCCACCGGTCCAACCTATGGCGCCTCCTGCCGCGCCTGCACTTCCCGCCGCATCGCCGCCCGTGCCGGTGGGTCGCGATTTTTGCGGGCAGAACGTCACCGCGCAGGCTGCGGATCCGCGCTCGGTGCCCGACCGCTATCGCCCCTTTATCGGCATCTTCAGCGACGCGGCGTGGAATGCGCAGCTTTGCGCGGCGCTGGTCGTCGAGACTGTCGGCGCTGATGGCACGGCGACGATTACCTATGCCTTTGGCCCGCTCGTGTCGGGCGACAAGACGCAAGGCGGCGTGCTGCATGGCACCGGCGTCATTAAAGACGGCGCGCTGCTGTTCCAAAACAATGACGGCAGCCAATATGTATTCCAGCCGTATTACAGCGATCTCGCAGGTAAGTGGACGACACCGCGTGGCCAGACCTACGACGCGATCTTCAAGCGGTCGTTCTGACTTGCTTCATGGCCCAAGTTGACGCTTCTAGGTTGGCTTCCTAGATTCCCGGCCCACGGGACGTAACCGAGAACGAGAGCGTGCGCAGCAGCCTGGGACAACCGCAACCCTCGCCGATCAGCGAACTCAACGCGCGCAGCCGCGAAATCTTTCGCATGATCGTCGACGGCTATGTGCAGACCGGGGAGCCGATGGGTTCGCGCACGTTGTCGCGTCTCCTGGCCGATGGCCTGTCGCCGGCGACGATCCGCAATGTGATGGCCGATCTGGAAGAGGCCGGATTGCTCTATGCGCCGCACACTTCGGCGGGGCGGCTGCCGACCGAGCTGGGCCTGCGGTTTTTTGTCGACGGGCTGCTCGAGGTCGGCCATCTCGCCGACGACGAGCGCAGCAGTATCGAAAGCCTGTGCGCGGCGCGCGGCAAGAGCCTGCCGCAGGCCTTGGAAGAGGCGACGACGGCGTTGAGCGGGCTGTCGCGCTGCGCCGGGCTGGTCGTCGTGCCAAAGCAGGACCGGCCGTTGCGCCATATCGAATTCGTACCTTTGGGTCCCGGCCGCGCGCTGGTCGTTCTGGTGACGGAGGACGGGCTTGTCGAAAACCGCGTTGTCGAGGTGCCGCTCGGCTTGCCGCCTTCGGCGCTGATCGGCGCCACCAATTACCTGAACGCTCGCCTGGTCGGCCGCACGATCGAGGAGGCGCGCAACGATATCGCGCAGGAGATCGCTTCGGAAAAGGCCCAGCTCGACGAGCTGACCGGGCGGGTGGTCGCTACCGGGCTCGCCAGCTGGTCGGGCGGCGACGGCGATCGTTCGCTGATCGTGCGCGGTCAGGCCAATTTGCTCGACGACGTGACCGCGGTCGCCGATCTCGAACGCCTGCGGGCGCTGTTTGAGATGCTCGAGACCCGCGAGACGATGCTGCGGCTGTTGGACGCCAGCAAAAGCGGTGACGGGGTGCAGATCTTTATCGGTGCGCAAAGCCACCTGTTCGGCCTCGCGGGCTGTTCGGTGATCATCGCGCCCTATCAGAACAGTCGGGAAGAGATCGTCGGCGCGATTGGCGTGATCGGCCCGACACGGATCAACTACGCCCGGATCATCCCGATGGTGGACTACACCGCGAAGATGATCGGGCGTCTTATTGGGTAAAGGCATGAGTGACGAGAAGGAACCTTTTGACGCCGCGAACGACGCCGGCGACGAGGGCGCGGCGGAGGCCGCGCCGCTGACGCCCGAAGAGCGCATTGCGGAACTCGAAGCCGAGCTTGCCAAAGGGCATGACGGCTTGCTGCGCGCCTTGGCCGAGACCGAGAACACGCGCCGGCGCGCGCAGCGCGAGCGGATCGACGCCGAGAAATACGGGATCGCCCGTTTTGCCGAGGGCTTGCTGTCGGTCGCTGACAATTTGCACCGCGCGCTCGACAGCCTGCCGGAGAGCGAGGCGAAGGACGACCGCACGCGCAGCCTCCTGGCTGGGGTCGCGGCGACCGAGCGCGAATTGCTCGCGGCCTTTGAGCGACACGGGTTGAAGCGCATCGACGCGAAGGGCGAGAGGTTCGATCACAATCTCCACCAGGCGGTCTTCGAGATGGAAAACACCGGTCAGCCCGCCGGCACCGTGGTCGAGGTCTTGCAGCCCGGCTACATGCTGCACGACCGGTTGCTGCGTCCGGCGATGGTCGGCGTCGCCAAAGGCGGCGCGCCGGCGGCCGAACCCGACGGTACGGACGGCGGCGCTTAGCGCTGTCGCAGCCGCATGCGCCATCCCCACGCTTGGGCTGCGGAAGAGGCCGCGATCAACGGCTATCCGCCGCTGTGCCAGGTGGTGCTGGATGATTGGCTCCTGCGGTTCAGCGGCAGCGCGCGGCGCACCGCCAATTCGGCGACCCCGCTGCGCGAGCCGCAAGGCGATCTCAATGCGGTCGTCACGACCGCCGAGGCGCTCTACACAGCGCAGGGGCTGCCGACGATCTTCCGCATTCCGTCATTTCTCGATCCCGCCATCGACGCGAGCCTCGTGGCGCGCGGTTACACGGATGAGGGTGAGAGCTGCATCATCGAGGGGCCGATCGCTCCGATCATCGCTGCCGCCGCACCATTCGGCGGCGGCGGCGCGGCGCGGCTCGAGACTCAGCCGACCGATGACTGGTTCGCGGCGATGGCGCGACTGCAGGGCCAGCAGCCCGGTTTCCACGCCTTCTATCGCCGGATTGTCGGCTCGGTGGCGCTGCCGGCGGCGTTCGCGTCGCTGGCGGTTGACGGGGCACCAGTGGCGCTCGCTTATGGTGTCATCCATCGCGGGATGCTGTGCTTCGAGTCGGTGGTGACCGATGTTCAACACCGCCGCAAAGGGCTTTCGCGCCGGGTCCTTGCGGCGCTCGCCGGGTGGGCGCAACGGCAGGGCGTCGACATGGCCACGTTGCAGGTCGAGGCCAGCAACACCCCCGGCCGGGCGCTCTATCACTCAATCGGCATGGCGACCGAGCTGCACCGCTACCATTACCGCCGCGCGCCGGGCTAAAGAATATTGCGAAAGGTGAGGTTGATTCTCGGGCCGCACGGCCGGCTCTCCTTGGGGATGCCGTGCCGCCAGCAATGCTGCGTTTCGCCGCGCATCAGCAATAGGCTTCCTGATGCGAGCCGGATACGAACCGGCCGCAGTTGCTTGGCGCGCTTGTGTTTGAGGATGAACGTCCGCTCGGCGCCGAGGCTCAGCGAGGCGATGACCGGTTGCCTACCCAGTTCCGGCTCGTCGTCGCTGTGGAACCCCATACTGTCGCGTTCGTCGCGATAGTAGTTGAGCAAGACGCTATTGAATGTTGCCCCCGCCGTCGCCTCGACGCGGATCTTAATGTCGAGAAGGAGTGGTGACCAAGGTAGCGGGCGGAGCTTGATGCCGGAGTAGGTGTAACTCTTGCCGGGATCGCCGTACCAAGCGATGAGACGCGGCTGCGCGACGCGACGCCCCCAGACCACGACTTCCTCTGATCGCCATGGCACCTCTGCAATAAGTCGCTGCAGGGCTAGCGCCTCGGGCTGGTCAAGCTTTAGGTTCGAGAGGTACCAAACGTCAGCGTCCTGCATGCGTATGCGTTCCAGGCAGCTGCCTAACGCAAACAGGTCCGCGGCCATGCTCACTCTTTCCTGAGAACGCGGAGCGTCATCGTGGCCTTGATTTTCGGGTTGTGATCAAACTTCTTGCTGTACGCGGCTAATTCTGAGCTTTGCTCGGAAAAACTTGGAATAATCTCAGTATTATCTCGGCATAAAATCTCTTTTAATTTTGCCTTTTCGCATTGCTTGCCGAAATAATCATTGAAGCGGTCAGAGCCATTGTCAGTATAAATAAACATCGCGCCTGATTTGGCGTTATTGAACAATTCCTGCCAAAATAATTTGATGTTTTCCAGCGCCCGCAACATCAAGAGAGTATACTTCGGATACAAAATAACTCATGGTAAATAAATCGGCCTGCAGGAATTTGCGCTGATATCGCCAAGATTCAGAATTGGCGACGTCGAGGCCTTGAAAGTTAGCATTTAGCTGTATTTTCATCTTGAGAGATGCATCTAGCTCTGTCCAGGTATCTGCCCAAGCTTGCTCCCTGTCTAGCAAATAGCAGGTAATTTTGCGGACCCCCTCGTCCTGCTTATGCTCGTCCAGGTACTTAAGCACGCCGATAATGTCGCTGCCCGGTCCGCCGCCGACGCAAGATACCCGAACGCTCTCGTTCTCAAAGATGTTGCCACCCAACTTCGTGCGAAGTCGTTTTAGACCCTGGACGAGGTAGTCTCCATGTGCAGCCACATATTTGAAGACATAGGCGAATCGCGTCGCCGGGTTTTTGTAGTCAACCGGTTTGCGACCGGCATTTGTAAGGTCGCCGTAGCTTGACGAGAGGTAAGCGATGCGCGCGCGGATTTGATCGTCCACCTTTGCTCCGTATGTCAGCGCGGCCTCTGCATACAGATCATCAAGCGCCAGCTTGACCAACTCGAAGATCGTCATTTTTCTTCCGACCAAGACCAAATTGAGAGTCGCGCAGATATGGTGCGCCAAGTCGCCTCCACAATATCCCGGCGCGCAGCAAAGGCCGGGACGCCGGCGCGATGGCTTGCCGAAACGATCAAGATCACGACGTCAACTCGACTAAACGTTGCGTTTTCTGTGGCGCAACCCCTGTTGTCCCACGCCACCGCGCACCTATATACCTCGTGTCAGCATCTTCCTGGCTGATGTCATTTCCCGGGGGACCGGGACGGCGCCTTCTAGGGCCGCGCGGTCCTGCTTTTGACATGAGGTTTCCATGAGCAAAGTTATTGGTATCGATCTCGGCACCACGAATTCGTGTGTCGCCGTGATGGAGGGTAAGGCCGCCAAGGTCATCGAGAACAGCGAAGGCGCGCGCACGACGCCGTCGATGGTGGCCTTTACCGAGTCGGGCGAGCGGCTGGTCGGCCAGTCCGCGAAACGCCAGGCGGTGACCAACCCCGAAAACACGTTCTTCGCGATCAAGCGCCTCGTTGGACGGCGCTTTACCGACCCGATGGTGGCGAAGGACGTCGACCTCGTTCCCTACAAGATCATCACCGGCGAGAACGGCGACGCCTGGGTCGAGAGCCGCGGCAAGAAATACGCGCCGTCACAGATCAGCGCCTTCATCCTGCAAAAGATGAAGGAAACCGCCGAAGCCTATCTCGGCGAGAGCGTGACCCAGGCGGTCATCACCGTCCCGGTCTACTTCAACGACAGTCAGCGCCGGGCAACCAAGGACGCCGGCAGGATCGCCGGCCTCGAGGTCCTGCGCATCATCAACGAGCCGACCGCGGCCGCGCTCGCCTATGGCATGGAGCGTAAGGGCAGCGGCACCATCGCGGTCTATGACCTCGGCGGCGGCACGTTCGACATCTCGGTGCTAGAGATCGGCGACGGCGTGTTCGAGGTCAAGTCGACCAATGGCGACACGTTCCTCGGCGGTGAGGACTTCGATAAGAAGATCATCGACTACCTGGCCGACGAGTTCAAAAAGGAGCAGGGCATCGACCTGCGCAACGACAAGCTCGCCTTGCAGCGCCTGAAAGAGGCGGCGGAAAAGGCCAAGGTCGAGCTGTCCTCATCGGTGCAGACCGAGGTCAACCTGCCGTTCATCACCGCCGATCAGACCGGCCCGAAGCATCTCAACATCAAGTTGACCCGCGCGAAGCTCGAGGCGCTCGTCGACGATCTGATCCAGCGCACGATCGGCCCGTGCGGCGCGGCGCTGAAGGATGCGGGGCTGCGGGCGTCGGAGGTCGACGAGGTGATCCTGGTCGGCGGCATGACCCGCATGCCCAAGGTCATCGAGACCGTGAAGCAGTTCTTTGGCAAGGAGCCGAACCGCGGCGTCAATCCCGACGAGGTTGTGGCGATCGGCGCGGCGATCCAGGCCGGCGTGCTGCAGGGCGAGGTCAAAGACGTCCTGCTGCTCGACGTGACCCCGCTGTCGCTCGGCATCGAGACTCTGGGCGGTGTGTTCACCCGGCTCATCGACCGCAACACCACGATCCCGACCAAGAAGGGCCAGACCTTCTCGACCGCCGAGGACAACCAGACCGCGGTGACGATCCGCGTCTTCCAGGGCGAGCGCGAGATGGCGGCGGACAACAAGCTGCTCGGCCAGTTCGATCTGGTCGGCATTCCGGCGGCGCGTCGCGGCATGCCGCAGGTCGAGGTCACCTTTGACATCGATGCCAACGGCATCGTCCAGGTGTCGGCGAAAGACAAGGCGACCGGCAAGGAGCAGCAGATTCGCATCCAGGCCTCGGGCGGCCTCAACGACGCCGACATCGAAAAGATGGTCAAGGATGCCGAGGCGCATGCCGAGGAAGACAAGAAGCGGCGCGAGCTGGTCGAGGCCAAGAACCACGCCGACGGACTGATCCATACCACCGAGCAGACCCTTTCCGAGGCCGGCGACAAGGTGCCGGAAGCGGAGAAGGAGCCGGTGCTAGCGGCGATCCAGGCGCTGAAGGATGTGGTCGGCTCTGACGATGCCGACGAGATCAAGTCGAAGACCGAGGCTTTGGCCCAGGTCGCGATGAAGCTTGGTGACGGCATGTACAAGGCGCAGCAGGAAGCCGGTGCCGGCCCGCAAGGCACTCCGGGCGACGGGCCGCACGACGGCTCGCATGGGGGTCAGCATCCGGGCCACGACGACAAGGTCGTCGACGCCGACTTCGAGGAAGTCGACGAGAAGAAGCGCGGCCAAGGCTGACGCTTAACCCTGGTGAGCCAACAGTGCCGAGAGGCATGATCCTTGCGAACCCCTGGGCGAAAGCCCAGGGGTTGGCGCTATCTGTGCGACTGAGGCCAGACACCTTGATCGACCATGGCTAAGCAGGACTATTACGAGACCCTCGGCGTCTCTAAAGACGCCAACGCCGACGATCTGAAGCGCGCCTATCGCAAGATGGCGATGCAATACCACCCCGACCGTAATTCAGGGGACAAGACGGCCGAGCAGAAGTTTAAGGACGTCAGCGAGGCGTACGACGTCCTCAAGGACGACCAGAAGCGCGCCGCCTACGATCGCTTCGGCCATGCCGCGTTCGAGAATGGCGGTGCGGGTGCGGGTGCGGGCGGATTTGGCGGCTTCTCCGGCGGGTTTGCCGACATCTTCGAGGAGATGTTTGGCGCGATGGGCGGTGCGCGGCGTGAGTCTGGCCCCAACCGCAGCGGCAGCGACCTGCGCTACAACCTCGAAATCTCGCTGGAAGACGCGTTCAAGGGCAAGCAAACGACGGTGCGCGTCAACACCTTTGCCCAGTGCGAACCATGCCACGGCCGCGGCGCCGAGCCGGGCTCGGCGCCGGCGACCTGCCGCACCTGCCAGGGCCACGGCCGGGTGCGCGCGCAGCAGGGCTTCTTCACCATCGAACGCACCTGCCCGACCTGTCAGGGCGCCGGGACGGTGATCGAGAAGCCGTGCCGTTCGTGCGGCGGGCAGGGTCGCGTGCGGCGCGAGAAGACGCTGTCGGTCAACATTCCGCCCGGGGTTGAGGACGGCACCCGCATCCGGCTTGCCGGTGAAGGCGAGGTCGGGCCGCATGGCGGTGGGGCGGGCGACCTTTACATCTTTATCAGCATCGGGCAGCACGCGATCTTCCAGCGCGACGGCGCGAACATCTATTGCCGCGTGCCGTTGCCGTTCACGACCGCGGCGCTCGGCGGGTCGGTCGAGGTGCCGACGGTCGAGGGCACGCGCACCAAGGTCACCGTGCCGGCGGGCACCCAGTCTGGCCACCGCTTCCGGCTGCGCGGCAAGGGCATGACCGTGCTGCGCTCGCCGACGCGCGGCGACATGTATGTGCAGGCCGTGGTCGAGACGCCGGTCAACTTGACGAAACGCCAGCAGGAATTGCTGCGCGAGTTCGAGCAGGAAGGCGGTGGCAAGACCAACCCGGAAAGCGAAGGCTTCTTCGCCCGGGTCAAGGAATTCTTCGAGGATTTGCGGGAGTAGGCGTCAGCCCGCGCCCAGCCCCATCATCTTGAGCACCGCGTCGCCGAGGATGCCGTAGGGGCTGCACAGCGTCTCGGGCAGGTCGAGATGGCTGTAATTCTCGGCGACGATCAGCTCGCTCAGCTTGCCCGCATCGCGCACCGCGGCGGCGAACTCCTTGGCCTGGCGGATGAACTCGGGCGTCTCATAGGTGCCATAGGATACGACGAGCGGCGCCGCGAGCCGGTCGAGATGGCGGATCGGGCTCAGCTGTTCCACCATCGCGTCGGTGAACTTGACGTAATTGGCGCGCGCGGTGAGTCGCACCGGCGCCAGCTCGTACATGCCGCTGGTACAGAGCCCGCCCTTGATGATGTTGGTCGGCAGGCCATGGTTACCCTTCCAGTTGGTGGTCAGCGCGACCGTGGCCAGATGGGCGCCCGACGACTGGCCGCCGATATAAAGCCGGTCGGGGTCGCCGCCAAAGCTTGCGGCGTTGCGCCAGACCCAGGCGATCGCCCGGCATACCTGCTCGGCCATCGGGAAGAGGCTGCCGCCGGCATCGGCGACATTGACGAAATCGGGGACGACGTAATGCGCGCCGGCGCCCAAAAACATTTCCGCCGGCGCGGAGTAGGAGCTGGCCTCGCCACGTATCCACGCGCCCCCGTGAATGAAGATAAAGATCGGTGCATGCGGCATGTCGGTGCGAAAGATGTCGAGCTGCTCGATCGGCGTTTCGCCATAGGTGCGATGCAGCGGCTCGCCGATCCGGGCACGGGTACGTGCGCTGTTCGACGCCCAGCGCCGGTTCAGTTGCAGGATGTTCGGCTGGTAGACCGCCTGGTCGTAAGCGGCGTCGAGCTCGACCTGGTCGTAATCGAGAAAGACCGGCGGGCCTTTCTCATGCGGCGGTGGACCGCGATATGGGTCGACGCGCGGCGGCGGGACAATAATCCCAGCCGCCGTGTCGTCCTTTGGGCTCACGGCCGCCAGACGGCGAAGCACTTGTCCGAATTGAAGATGTAGCTCTCGACGTAGTCGATGATCTCGGGCTCGCGCTTCAGCTCGTGCATCGCGCCGCCGAGCGTCACCCAGTTCAAGAACTCCTGCTGCCCGGCATCCTCGATCTGCGCGGTGGTCAGCTCGCGCCAGCGCGACTGCTTGCCCGACGACAATTCGTCGAACCGCGCGCGGTCGCCGGCATTGTCCGGGTAGAGGTAGTGGTTCTTCGGGGTGAGAAAAGCGTGCGACCAGCTCGACGACGCGATCAGCGCGACGCGCCACGGGCTGTCGGCCAGCACCCGTGCGATCGCCGCGCCGATATCGAAGCAGCGGCTCGGGTTCGGCCCCGGCGGATCGACCAGGTTCGGGTCTGCTTCGCCGGTCAGATGCGCGGTCGAGCCCCGCTTGGCGATGACGCTTGACCCGTAGCAGTTCACATGGAACGGCACGACCGGGTAGGGGAAACCGTTGCGGTCATAGTCGAGATACATAACCGTGTTGATAAAGGCGTGCGGCAACCCGTTCTCGTACCGCATCTTGTAGGCGTAGCTGACGTCGTAATCCTCGCCGATCAGCTTGGCCGCGAGGTATGACGCGCCGGCTTTGTGGCCCTTGGTCTTGATGACCGTTTCCTTGCCTTCGCCCCAGACGTTCGTGTCGCCCATGAAATAGCGGTGGAACGGGTGCGACTCGGTCTCCTCCTGGAGAAAGACGCAGAACGACGGCACGCCTTCCTCGCGGAAATTCTCGTACTGGTCGTCGCCGAAGATCACGACGAAATCGGGCTTGAACTCGTCGATCGCCTTGCGCGCCTCGCGGAACCCGTTGACCAGCCGGGCACGGTGCTCCTTGGCCGAGGCGACCGGGTCTTTCCACTCCTGCTGCATCTGCGCCGGCCAGCTCTTCGGGTCCTTGAGCTTGTCCGGCACCTGGTCGCTGTTGAGCGTGCGGTTCAACAGCCCCGCCATCTGCGCATCGGGCTGGATCAGCCCCGGATAATGGGTGACGCCGATACCGAGGATTTGGCCCATCGTGCACCTCCCTGAGGTTTGCTCGTCAAATCATAGCAGAGCGCGGCGCGGTTCTCGACTAGGATCAAAAGCAAACGCCGCGGGAGGAAGAAATGCCGAACTTCAAGCCGTCAGCCGATCTCGACATGCATTACGAGGTCGACGATTTCACCGACCCGTGGACGACGCCCGAGACCGTGCTGATGCTGCACGGCAATGCCGAAAGCGGGCTCGCCTGGTGGCGCTGGGTCCCGAAAGTGGCCCGGCAGTACCGGGTGGTGCGGCCGGACATGCGCGGCTTTGGCCAGTCGTCGCCGATGCCGCGCGACTTCCCGTGGACGCTCGACCGCTTGGTCGAAGATTTCTGCCTGCTGATGGACCATCTCGGCATCGACCGGTTTCATCTGCTCGGCGCCAAGATCGGCGGCACCATCGCGCGAGCCTTTGCCGCGCGCCGACAGGAGCGGGTCAAGACGTTGACGGTCGTCGGCACGCCGCCGCCGTTCCGCGCCGAGGCCACCGCCAATGTCGCAGCGACCGTTAAGATGTTCGACGATCACGGCGTCGAATACTGGGCGCGGCAGAACATGGCGAACCGCCTTGGTAGCGCCTTCCCGCAAGAAGGCTTCGACTTCTGGGTCAAGTACATGGCGCGCACCGCCGCGTCGACGCAGATCGGCTTTATGCCGACGATCGCGATCGCCGATATCCGCCCGGACATCCCGAAGATCAAATGCCCGACCCTCGTCGTCACCACCGAGGATAGCGGCCTCGGCTCGGTCGATGCGATGCGCGCCTGGCAGGAGCAGATCGCCGGCTCGGAGCTCGTCGTGTTCCCGGGCAACTCGTACCACGTTGCGGCGACTCACGCTGAACAGTCCGCCGACGCGATGCTCGATTTCTTGAAGCGCCGCGGCTGAGGAGACAGCCATGTACAAAGCGACCGCCGACAAGGTTCTGCCAACCTCGATCATCGGCTCGCTGCCGCGCCCGGCCTGGCACACCGCGCAGCTCGGCCGCCGCAGCTTTTTGGAAGCGATGGTCAATGCGCGCTGGCGCGAGCAGTACGAGGATGCGGTCTCGACCCATCTGCGCGCGCAAGAGGTGGCCGGGCTCGACATCTGCACCGACGGCGACGCGCATTACGACGAGGAGATCGGCGGCTGGAGCTGGCAGAGCTATCCGCTGACCCATATGGCCGGCTTTTCGACCGAGGTCGAGCTGACCGTGCCGGCGGTCAACAACGCCGCGCAGCCGCGCGGCCAAATTCTGCACGATCAGCTCGAGGCGCGGGTCGTGCCGCGCCTCGTCGGGCCGGTCGGGCCGGGCAATCTGCAATATGGCGCGATGTGGAAGGTGGCGCAGCGCCTGACCCTGCGCCCGGTCAAGTTCGGTACGATCATGCCCGAGCTGCTCGCCGCCGCGGTCACCGATGAATATTACAAAGACCCGGTCGAGCGCGTCTGGGCGTTCAGCGAGGCGATCAACCAGGAGCTTCACACGCTCGCCGATGCCGGCTGTCCGGTGATCCAGATGGAAGAGCCGCAAATCCATATGGTGCCGGCGCGCGGCAAGCCGTTTGGCCGGCTGGAAATCCCCGAACTCGTCAAGCTCTTCAACAACACGGTCAAGGGCCTCAGGGCGAAAACCGAGGTGTGGTGCCATACCTGCTGGGGCAACCCGGCGCAGCAGCGCATCTTCCGCGACATTCAGAGCTATCAGCCGACATTGGATGCGCTGAACGAGGTCGACGCCGACGCGCTGACCTTCGAGACCTGCTCGTCGGGAACCGGCGATCTCGCGGCGATCGGCAAGATCATTACCGACAAGAAGGTGGTGGTCGGCGTCATCGACCATCACACCTTGCAGATCGAGCGCCCCGATCAGGTCGCCGATATCGTTCGAGAAGCACTGAAGCATCTGCCGCCCGAGCGGGTGGTCATCTCATCCGACTGCGGCATGGGCCGCGAAGGCATGAGCCGCCGTCACGCGCAGTACAAGATGGTGGCAATGGTGCTGGGGACGAACCTGGTGAAGAAGGAGCTCGGGCTGCCCGAGGCGCAATGCCTAGCGGCCGACCCACGGTATTCGCTGGCAACTTCCTGATTGTCATTCCGGGACAGCGTGCAGCGCTGGACCCGGAACCCATGAACACGAGCGGTGACAGGCTCGCTTGGTCTCCCGTCACCGATGGCAAAGTTTCGTGTTCAGGGGTCCCGGGTTCGCCGCTTTGCGGCGCCCGGGATGACAAACAACGTCAGGCCGCGCCCCGCCGGTGCGAAAATGCGGTCTCCGCGCTGGTGACGAATTCGAGCAGCGCGGCGCGGCCGTCTTCGTTGACCTTGCGAGCGCGCTTGATCGCCGGGCCGACTTCATCAGGCCGGGTCACCCGTTCGCTCCAGCCGCCGAGATCGGCGGCGAGGTTGGCGTAGCTGCCGCCGAGGTCGCGCGTCTTGAACTTCTCGTGGCTGTAGGCCATCGCGTGCGTCTCGATCGCCATGGTCGAGTTGTTGAGGACGATCGTCGTGATCGGGATGCCACTGCGCGCGGCGGTCTCGAAATCGAGCCCGGTCATGCCGAACGCCGCGTCGCCCATAAAATTGACGCACATCTTGTCGGGCGCGCCCATCTTGGCGCCGATCGCGAGGCCGAGACCGGTGCCGAGCTGGTGCGACTTGCCCCAGCCGAGATAGCCGCGCGGCTTTTTCGCGACATACATCGGCAACAGCTGGTCGCGCGGGCTGCCGCTGTCATGCGTGACGATCGCGTCTTCCGACGGGATCACCCGCTGGAATTCCGACATCACGAAATAGGGGCAGATCGGCACTTCCTGCGACCGCAGCTTGGGCTCCCAGCGCTTCTCCCATTCGGCCTTCTTGGTGGCGATCGTCTTCTTGGCCCCGGTTGAATGCTTCTTCTTGCCGAGCCGGTCTTTTGCGGCCTCAATCATCTGTTTGAGCACGAGCTTGGCGTCGCCGAGGATCGGCAGCTCGCACGGGTGCGTCTTGTAGAGGTCGCGGGTGTCGTTGGTCGCGTGGATGATGCGCTTGCCGTCGGGGATGATCGGCGTCGAGATGTTGTGCTTGGTGAGCGACGTGCCGATCGCGAAGATGAGGTCGCTCTCGTGCAGGAAATGCCTGCCGTGCCCGGTATAGACCGTGCCACCCGAGCCGAGCGCGAGCGCATGGTCTTCCGGAAAGGCGCTCTTGCCGTCGGTCGTCGTCATCACCGGCGCGTCGAGCAGCTCGGCGAGCTTCAAGAGCTCGTCCCAGGCTTCAGCGTAGAGCACGCCCTGGCCGGCGATGATCATCGGCGTCTTGGCGTCGATGAGCTTCTTTACCGCTTCCTCGATGTCGCGTTCGTCGCCCCCCGAGCGGGTGCGTCGCACGCGCTCGTAATGGACGTCATTGCCGGGGAACTCGGCGGTCATCACATCGGCAGGCACCTCGACCATGACCGGACCGGAGCGGCCATTTTTCAGCGCGTTGAACGCGCGGCGCAGCGCACCGACCGTATGCTCGGGCATGACGACCGGCTCGACCTGCTTGGTGACGGTCGAATAGGTGCGCACCGAATTGAACATCGGGAAGTGATGCGCGGTCTCGCGCGGATGGCCGAGCGGCAGCAGCAGAAGCGGCGTCGAATCCGAATAGGCCGAGGCGATGCCGGCAAAGGCGTTTTCGGCGCCAGGCCCGTACTGCATCGCAAAGACGCCGGGCGGGCGGCCGTTCTGCACGCGAGCATGGCCATCGGCCATGTGGACGCCGACCCGCTCCTGGCGGCAGATCACCGGCCGGAGGCCCGCCGCGACCGCGGCCTCGATGATCGGCGTCGTCGGGAAGCAATAAAGCGTGTCGATCCCCTCGCGCTTGAGGATCTCGGAGATCGCGTCCATGACCTGCATCGTTTCGCTCCCCTGGGCTTGTTTGCTGCCGGAGCCTAGCGCGGGCCAGAACGCTGTACAGCGCTAAAATTTGAAGGTCAGGTTGGCGTCGAGATAGACCGTCGTGTGCCCGCCTGCGGTGCGGATCGCCGAGCCCGGGTCGAACACGCCGAACTCGTCGAGCATCAGGATGTGCGGGGTGATCTCCCAGGTGACGCGCAGATCGGATTGCCGGCCGATCGTGCGTCCCGGCGCCAGCACGGTGGCCGCGTAGTTGTTTTGCCCGTTGCCGCCAGGCCATGGCGCGCCGGTATAGATCGCGTCCGCGTCCGAATAGCGCCACAGGAACGAGTAGTAGTATTCGGCGGTCACCGTCTCGGTCGGCCTGACGCTGATGCGCGGCGCGAGATCGTAAAAATTGGTCGGCGCGAACTCGTTGTTCGGCACGTAGTACTGGGTGTTCGGGTACATCGGCTGATAGGTCGACATCGTGCCGTCGGCCTTGTTGGCGCCGCCCGAGGCGACGTCGGCATGCGCCCCGATGCGCGGCTTCCACGGCAGGTCGTGAAACATGTAGCCGGTGTCGGTATTGGCCGCGAAGGCGTCGACTGTCAGCCCCGCATAGCTGCCGGTCTGGTACGCGCCCTGCCAGTCGTAATCGAAATCGCCGAGCGCGCCGTAGCCGCGCAGCCCAAATGTGCCGCGATGATCCTGACTGGTCGTAAATCCGGCGCCGGTCGCGGCGACGATCTTCGCCCCGGTCAGAAACGCGGCGTCGTCATAGATCGACGAGCCCTTGCCGTTGGCGAAGGCCGACGAGCGCCAACCGAAATAGAACAGGTCGACCGACGTTGTCCCGTCCATGCCGGCAAATGCATATTTCGGCAGATCGTAGCTCGTGTAGAGGCCCCACAAATTGGTGTGGGCATTATCGCGGTCCTGCAGCACGCCGTTCTCGAAGTCGACGATGTTGTAGGCGAAGGCGTCGACTCGCGCGAACCCCCAGTCGCGATAGGCGCGAAACCCGTCGAACACCGGCGAGGGCAGGTTGGTCGAGACATTGGCGCGCACCTGCAGATTGTTGCCGAAGAAGATTTCCTGGCGGCCGGCGCGAAACCCGGTCTCGGTCGTCTCGGTGTTGTCGTGGATTTCGCCAAAGCCGTTCACCACGGCAAGGTCGTCGCGCAGATTGCCGGGGATCGGGTCGCCGGCGTCGTGGCCCGTCTGCTGCCCGTTATAGAGCTCGCCGTAGAAGCGGACATACGGCCCGAGATGCAGATCGGCCCCGAGCTCGTAGCGTTCCTTGTAAAGCTGGTTTGACGAGTCGCCGGTCGCGGGGGTGAAGATCGGACCCTTTGTGGCGGTGCCGGGCGTCGCCGAGGGCGCAATCGAGAAATTCTTGTGGTCGGTGTTGTCGTAACGGAAGCGGATTTCGCCGTTTAGCGTCAGATAAACATCGCCGGAGGGATCGAGCGGGATGAATTTGAACGGGTCGAACCACGGGTCGGTCGACAGCGTCGGATCGCGCAGATAGCTCCAATCCTCCTCGTAGCGCTCGACATAGGAGTTGCCGCGGCCAGGGCCCTTGCCCTTGTAGAAAAACGGCGGGGGCTGGCCGGTATTGGCCGGCAGCTCGGGGCTTTCCTGCGCGAATGCCAGGCTGGGGAAGGCGATCGCCGCGCCGGCGACCAGCGCGACGGCAAGAAAGGTGCGGCTCATCCGGGGCGGGTCACGGCGGGGACAGCCCCGACACGTAATTGGCGAGAATGGTGATGTCGGCGTCGCTCAGCGCCGAGGCGATCGACGTCATGTTGCCGTCGATATCGCCCCGGTTGCCAGCATGGAATGCCTTCAGTTGCGCTGTCAGATAATCGAGCTGCTGATCGGCAATGCGCGGGATGCTGTCCTGTCCCGCGAGGTTGGGGCCGTGGCACTGGATGCAGTGGTTCTTGGCCGCGAGCGCCGGCCCACCGGCGGTCGCCTCGGCGCTCGCGGCGCGCACCGCCGACCACGGCTTTAACGAGCTGTAGTACTTGGCGAGATTGCCGAGGTCGTTGTCGGTGAGCGGCTTGGCGATCGGCCCCATGACCTCGGACGGACGGTGCCCGAGGCGGAACTGGTACAGCGCGAGCACGACGTAATCGTTTTTCTGGCCCCCCAGCGACGGCACGGTCGGCTGCTCGGAGATGCCGTCCTTGCCGTGGCAGGGCGCGCATTCGGTCTCGGCCTTCTGCCGCCCCGCGTCGGCGTCGTAGGCCAAGGCCGGAGTGCAGAGCGCGACCGCGCAAGCAGCGGCAAGCATCCAGCGCCCGATCAAACGCATCGGCCTCCCCTTTATCGCCTTGGCCAGGTCACCCCGGAGCGACCTGGCCATCCACGAAGCAGTTCAACGCTATTTCGTAGACCCCCCGCCTGGGGCGGGGGAGGCGATTTTCATCGACGTGACGTCCGAGCGATCACGTTTTCTTGTAGCTGATCCGATAGATCGCGCCGTTCCAGTCGTCGGAGACCAGCAGCGATCCATCCGGCAGTTGCTGGACATCGACCAGCCGCGCCAGGATGTTCTGGCCGTCGAGCACGCCGGTCATGAACGGCTCAGTCTTCACCACCTTGGTGCCGCTCGGATCGAGAACGACGCGGGTCAGGTTGTAGCCGTTCTTCTCGGTCTTGTTCCACGAGCCGTGCTCGGCGACGATGATGTTGTTCTTCCAGTCGGCCGGGAACATCTTGCCGGTGTAGAAGCGCATGCCGAGCGAGGCGACATGCGGCCCCAATTTGGCGTCGGGCGGCACGAAATCGGCGCAGTTCGAGTATTTGCCGTAGACCGGGTCGAGGATGTCGCCCTGGTGGCAGAACGGGTAGCCAAAATTCTCGCCCTGCTTGGTGGCGTGGTTGAGTTCGTCCGACGGGCTGTCCTCGCCGAGCCAGTCGCGGCCGTTATCGGTGAACCATAGCTGCTTCGTCACCGGGCTGAACGCCATGCCGACGCTGTTGCGCACGCCCTGCGCATAGATCTGCAGGTGCTGCTGGGCGGGATCGACGCGCAGGATCGCCGCCTGGATGTAGTTCGGCATCGTCAGGTTGGTCGGCGAGCCCTGGTTGAAATAGAGCCAGCCATCCGGCCCCATCACCATGAACTTCCAAAAATGGCCGTCCTGGTGCGGCAGCCCGTCGATGACGACCTTGGGTTGGCCGGGATTGTCGAGATGGTTCTCGATATCGTCGTATTCGAGGATACGCTCGCGCTCGGCGACGTACAGCTTGCCGTTGGCGAAGACGATGCCGTTCGGCGAGTTCATCCCGGTGAGGATCTTTTTGACTTCGCGGTGGTCGCCCTTGTCGACGATGGCGTAGACGCCATCATGCACGCGCTGCCCGACAAAGACCGTGCCCTTGGCGCCGATCGCCATCGAGCGCGCTTCCTGCAGGTCGCCCGCCCACAGCTCGATCTTGAACCCGGCCGGAACCTGGAAGCGGCTGATCGGAATTTAGCTCGCCGGGTGGCCGAGCATGTTGGCCACATTGGGATGCAGCGGCGAATTCGCCTGCTCGGGGTTCATGCCTTCCATCCATGAGGGCTGCCCTTCCGCTTGCGGCGCATGCGCGCCGAGGGTCGGCGCCTGTGCGACCGGCGATGCCGGCGCGGCGGGCGCCGCCGCGGGTGGCGTGGCCGGGGCTGCTGTCGGCGGGGCAGCCGGAGCCGCCGGTGCGGCGGCGGGGGCCTGCGGCTGGCTCTGTGCCCATGACGGCGATACCAGCGCGTGCGTGCCGGCCCAGCCGAGCGCGGCGACGACAACCCCTGATGCAATGCGATGTAGGATCATGACGGTCCTCCCGTGAAGCTTTTGCTTTTCATCCCCTAGGCGGGGAAGGTGCTGCTTGCTCTATTGCACGTATCCTAAGCCTCCTCCGGTGCCCGGCTCAAGCCAAGCGGGACATGCGCGAGCAGCCCGCCGCAATGCGGACATGTCGCGAGGCTCCCCATCTCGCGGGCGGTGCCGACAATCGCCTCATGGACATCGGCCGGCGGCAGGCCCAATCGCGATCCGAGTTGGTTGATCGCGTTGAGCTCGCTTTTCGTCAGGACGCCGTCCGCGAGGCTCTCTTTTGCCGCCTCCTGCAACGCCTCGCGTCGCAGCCGCAGCTGATCCATAAAGCTGACCGTGATCACCGAGGTGAAAAGCGCGACCGCGGACACGCCGATGATCGTCACCGCGCCGCCGAGGATTTTGCCGAGAACCGTCGTCGGCACCAGATCGCCATAACCGACCGTGGTCAGCGTCTCGATCGCCCACCACATCGCGGCGGGGATCGAGCTGAACCCGTCGGGCTGCGCCTCGGCCTCGATCATGTACATCAGCGAGGCGCTGATCGTCAGCGTCAGCCCGAGGATGAACAGGAGTGCGCCGATCGAGCGCGCCTCGTCGCGAAACACCGCCCAAAGTAGCGCGAAGATATGGGCGTGCCGGGTGAGCTTCAGCATGCGGAGCAGGCGCAACAGACGCAGCGTGCGCAGGTCGCCGGCCCCGAGCATGCCGAGCACCGCCGGCAGGATCGCGGCGAGGTCGATGAGCGCGAAAAAGCTGCGCAGATAGCGCAGCCGTCCCCACAGCGGATGCCGGTACTCCCCGTGGTGGGTTTCGACGCAAGCCCAGGCGCGGGCCAGATACTCGATGACGAAGAATGTCGTCGACACCTGCTCGAGCCACCACAACACCGCGCCGAACCGCAGGTTGATAGAGTCGACGGATTCGAGGATGACGCCCGAGACGTTGACGACGATCAGCGTCGCCAGCGCGACGTGAAAGGCGCGCGTCATGCGGGTCGGCGGCAGGTCGTCGTCGAACAACCTGCCCAGCCGGTGACGCAGCCCGAGAAGTCCCCCCAACAGCATTCCCGCCATCGTAGGAATGCTTTGTGACACTTAGCGGAAGGCGCGCTTGGTGTGTCCTTCGAGACGGCTGCTGCGCAGCCTCCTCAGGATGACGGGGTTTTGATGCCGGTACTGACGCTCGTCATGGTGAGGAGCGCCCGTGGTCGTTAGACCGGGCGCGTCTCGAACCACGCGCGGCGTCGATGCAGCCTCAGTTGACGAAGCGATAGAGCTTCGCCGCGTTGTCGCAGACGATCTTCTGCTTGGTCGCCGCCGGGAGATGCCCGAGCTCCTTCTCGATGTATTCCTGGGAGTCCGGATAGATGCCGTCGGGATGCGGGAAGTCCGAGCCCCACATGATGTTGTCCTCGCCCAGCTCCTCGATCAGCTTCACGCCGACCGGGTCGCTCTGATACGTGGCGTAGCACTGGCGCTTCCAGTACTCGCTCGGCTTCATCGTCAGGTCGAGTTCCTTGAACTGGTCCTCCCATTCCGCGTCCATGCGGTCGAGGATATAGGGGATCCAGCCCGTCCCGGCCTCGCCGATGACCATCTTCATCTGCGGCCGGTGGTGCAAGACGCCGGCGAAGATCATCGACATCAGCACGTCGGCCATGTGCATCTGGAAGCTGGTGATGCTGGCGGCGCGGGCGGCCAGCAGCGTCTTGCCGCTGAGCTTCGAGAAATCGCGACCCGGCCCGCCGATCGTGTGGAAATGCACCGGCAAGCCGCTCGCGGCGATCGCGTCCCATACCGGGTTCCACCAGGGGTCCCATAACGGCGTCATGTCATGCCGGCGCGCGACCTCCAGCCCGCGGACATTGCCGCGCCTGGCGACGCGCTCGACTTCCGCCACGGCCTCATCCCGGTCGTGGTTCGGGATGTTGGCGAGCCCGCCATAACGATCCGGCTGCTTCGAGCAGAAATCGGCGAGCCAGTCATTGTAGATGCGCAGCATCGCGCCGGCCGCCTCGTCGTCGTTGAGCCGGTTGGTGGCGCCGAGGATGCCGTAAAGGATTTCCGCCTGGATGCCGTCGCGATCCTGGTCCTTCAGGCGCAGCGTGGGGTCGGTCAGGCGGCGCACCTGCTGCTGTTCGGGGTCGTAGAGCCCGGTCGAGGCCATGCGGTCGGAGCGGTGGATCTTGCCCGGCTCGTATTTGCGCCCGGCCGATCCCATCCCCGCATCGAGCCCGAACGACGAGCCGTTCTTGGTGACCCATTCGCGCCCGCGTGCGCCCTCGGTGACGTAGGGCATGCGGTCCTTGAGCGCGGCCGGCGCGTTCGCGGTAAAGAGGTCGGGTGGCAGCCAGATCAGATCGACATGGCAATCGGCCGAGATGACTTTGTACTGCATCGCCGTTCCTCCATTTCGTCTTTCGCCGAGCGTAGCGCGCTCAATTCGTCATTGCGAGCGCAGCGAAGCAATCTCCTTCCGCCTGGACCCTCTACGGCGGGAGATTGCCGCGTCGCGCTACGCGCCCCTCGCAATGACAGTGAGGGTCAGCCCTTCAGGATCAGCGCGGTCAGCTCTGCGGGCATGGACAGCATGGGGTAATGTCCGGTGTCGAGCTCGAAAAACGGCGCCTGCAGCTTCTCGGCGGTACGGCGCTGGTGCGCCTCGCCGGGGTTTTGCGCCTGCTTGCACCAGATGACGCTCGCCTCCCACGGCATGTCCCAGAATTTGTCGAGCACCACACCCTGAGTATAAGCGGCGGCCGGATGCTGGGTGTAGCGCTCGAGCGCCCACTCCTTTGTCGCGGGGTCGAGATCGGCAAAGAGCCGGTTGGCGGCGTCCTCGCGCGACGGGCCGCGGGTCAGGCCACCCGGCGTCCCGGCCGCGGTCGAGCGGGTCACGATGTCGCCGATCTTCTCGCCGGGCAGCAGCGCCAGCGCGTCGGCGAACACGAGGCGCCCGATCCGCTCGGGGTTCAGCTCGGCGACCCGGCACGCCACCATGCCACCTGAGCTGGTGCCGACCAGCACGACATTGTTGAGGTCTTCGTAAAACAGCAGCTGCGCGACTTCGTCGGCCTGGCTTTCGGTAGTGATGCCGGCGCGCACCGTCTCGGCCCGCTCGGCGCAGCCCTCGAG
>DATMLO010000153.1:0-17865 GCA_035570495.1 Allostellaceae bacterium
CCGGTCGCCGACGGCTTCCGCAACTATCTGCGCGGCCCGCAGCGTCTGTCGCCCGAGGAGTGGCTGGTCGATCGGGCGCAACTGCTGACCTTGACCGCGCCCGAGATGACGGCGCTGGTCGGCGGCCTGCGCGTTCTCGGCGCCAATGCCGGAAACTCGGCGCACGGCGTCTTCACCAAGCGCCAGGAGACGCTGACCAATGACTTCTTTGTCAACCTGCTCGACATGAGCACCGAGTGGCAACCAGCCGCCGGCGCCGAGGGCGTCTACGAAGGCCGCGACCGCAAGACCGGCGAGGTCAGGTGGACCGGGACGCGCGTCGACCTGATCTTCGGTTCGCACTCGCAGTTGCGGGCGCTCTCCGAGGTCTACGCGTGCGCTGACTCGCAGGACAAGTTTGTCGCGGACTTCGTCGCGGCGTGGACGAAGGTGATGAACGCCGACCGTTTCGATCTCGGCGGCTGACGGCTTCGGACGGGGGGCGGCGGGAAGCCGCGCCTCACCCGCCAGTCGACGGTTCCCTGGAACGCAGCGGCGGCCGAGCCGTTCAGGGAGCAGCAGCAGAACGAGTCACAGGTCACGCATGATCGTCAATCTCACCCATCGCTCGGGCGACACCGTGGTGCTCGAACGGATCGAGGCGCCCGTGACGTTTGAGGGCGGACAAGCGCAAGAAAATGTCTTGGTGATCTTTCCGCTGAACGGAGAGAACGTGACGGCGCGGGTCGTCCGGGTCTTGCCGGACGACCCATCCGGCGAACCAGCGGTCGAGGTGGCGCTGGTGAATCAGACCGCGATCGATGCCGCGTCCGCGGAAACGCTCGCCCGCCTGCCACCCAAGGACGACTTTAACACCGAGCTTTGATCGCGGCGGGCGTGGCGACGTTGCGGCTGACTCAGTTCGCCGCGCCCTCGCGCGCCTTGCCGTCGGTTTCCTGATGATGCGTCTCGTGGCCGCTGACCTCGGAGCCGTCGTCCTCGCCGAGCCGAGTAAAGCCAAGCGCCGAGACCAGGGGGATTATCGCGATCAGCAGGAACACGACGCGGAAATTGCCGACCGTGACATGGTCGTTGGCGGCGACGACGGCGAGCAGCGCCGCCCCAAGCGCCACGCCAAACCCGCGCGCCAGCTGCTGAAACACGCCGCTGACGCTGGTGCTGCGCGACAAGAGCGGCGACGGTACGTCGGCAAAGCTGATCGTGTTCAAGGCGAGGTACTGGATGCTGCGCACGCAGCCTGAAATCAGCACGCAGGCGACGACGATCCAGGTCGGCGTGTCGGCTTCGAGCAGCGCGAAGGTCGCGGTCACCGCGGCGGCGCCGAGCGCGCCGGCGATCAGCGTCGCGCGAAATCCCAGCCAGCGCAGCAGCGCGCGCGACCCCGACCGCACCAGCATCGCCCCCAGGGTCGAGGAAAATGTCAGCGACCCCGCCTGGATCGGGCTGAACCCGAACCCGACCTGAAACAACAGCGGCAGCATGAACGGCGTCGCGTCGAGCCCCATCCGGCACACCCCGCCGGTCACTGTGCCGATACGGAAGGTCTTGATTTTCAGCAGGTTGAGGTCGAGCACCGGCGCTGAACTGCTGCGCGCATGGCGCACATAGAGGTAGAAGATCACGAACGAGATCGGGAAGAACGCCTCGCCGACCCACGGCGCGATCATCGGCCGCCCGAGATTCTCGATCGCGAACTCGAACAGGAACAACCCCAACGCGGCGATCAGAAACCCGCTGATATCGAAGCGCTGCGGCGCCGGCGCGCGGTAGTTCTCGAACAGGAAAAACCCGAGCGTCGCGCCGAGTACGCCCATCGGCACATTGAGATAGAACACCCAGCGCCACGACGCGTAGCTCGTCAGCACCCCGCCAACGATCGGTCCCACGGTCGGCCCGATCATTGCCGGGATCGTCATCCAGTTCATCGCCGAGACGAGGCTGGCGCGCGGAAAGCTGCGCAACAGGATGAGCCGTCCGACCGGCGTCATCATCGCGCCGCCGAACCCTTGAATAATGCGGAAGCCGATCAGCATCGGCAGATTGGTCGAGATGCCGCACAGCGCCGAGCCCGCCGCGAAGATCAGCACCGCGGCGCAAAACACCCGGCGCGTGCCGAGCCGGTCGGCGATCCAGCCGCTGACCGGGATGAAAACGGCGAGGCTCAGCAGATAACTGGCGATGACCAGGTTGAGGCGCAGCGGATTCTCGCCGAGGCTTTTCGCCATCGCCGGGATCGACACCGCGATCATCGTCGAATCGAGCCCTTCCATGAAGAAGGCGCAGCCGACGACAAGCGGGATCACCATGAGCTTGTGCCGCATCAGCTCGGGGGTGGTCAGGCTCGCGTCGCTCACACCGCGTCTCGGAAGGTTTCCCTGGGTGCGATGGTAGAGGACAATGCGGGCGATGCGGGAAGAAACTCGGCCAATCACGATCGACGGGGCGCTGATCGAGCGCTGGGCGCTCGCCTATCTCGGTCGCTTTGCGAGCTCGGCGGAGAATCTGCGGCGCGTGCTGCTGCGCCGGGTGCGCAAGCGCCTCGTCGATAATCGCGAGGCGGCCGCCGCGGCCGCGCCGCTTGTCGACGCGCTGGTCGCGCGCTACCGCGCGTCGGGGCTGGTCGATGACGCGGCTTATGCCGCTGGTCGCGCGCGAGCGCGGCTGCGGCGCGGCCAATCGTTGCGCACGATCCGCGCCGGACTCGCCGCCAAGGGCGTCGCGGCCGAGGACGCGGCAGCCGCGATCGATGCCTTATGCGAGGATGGTGGCGACCCCGACATCGCCGCCGCCATCGCCTTTGCCCGCCGCCGCCGGCTCGGGCCGTGGCGGCGCGAGCCCACTGATGATGTGGAGCTTCGCCTGAAGCAGCTCGCCGCCTTCGCCCGCGCCGGATTTACCCGTGCCGTCGCCGAGACGGTACTCGATTGTGCCACGGCTGAGGAGGCGGAAGAACTCGTCAGAGCATTCGAATGATGCTGTCGTCCCGGCGGAAAGCCGGGACCCACTTTTCAGCGCCACGGACGGTTCATGGGTGGGTCCCGGCTTTTGCCGGGACGACATTTAGCTACTTCGCTTCCCGCTCTCTCATCAGCTGCGCGACGCCGTGCGACTCCGCGTCGTCGCGCGCCTCGAGCTCGGCGATGATTTTCGGCCGGTCGCTCCCCGGGCGGTTCTGGCTCAGCTTGAACTTGCCGTCGAGCCGGGTCACTTCGATCTCGAAGCCGAGGATGCCGTTCATCATCCCGCCGAGAAACGCCTCCGGCTGGTCCTGCATGCGCCAGGGTGTCGCCTCGCGCGCCTCGTGGCGCTCGCTGAGCCGGCGGAGCATGTCGTTAAGCCAATCCTTGTCGGCGATCGCCCGTACCGTGCCATAGGCGTGAACGGTGGCGTAGTTCCAGGTCGGCACCGCCGGCTGCGCGCCATACCACGACGGCGAGATATAGGCGTGCGGCCCGGTAAAGATGGCGAGCGCTTCACCCCCTGCCGCGAGGTCGGCGCATTGCGGGTTGGGCCGCGCCAGATGGCCGAGCAAATAGAGCTTGCCGTCGCGCCGCTCGACAAGAAACGGCACCTGGCTCGCGATCAGCGCGTCACTCTTGGTGACGAGCAGCCCGAAATCGTGCCGCTCGATATGCGCGAGCAGCAGCTTTTCGTCGGTCTCGGTGAAATGCGGCGGGAGATAAACCACGGTTCAGATCCAGCCATGCTCCAGTAGCAGGCTGCCGATCAGCATGACCCCGGCAAATACCAGAACGCCGCCCGAGCCGCGGCTGATCCACACCAGATGGTGACGCTGGAACGACAGGCGCAAAAAGCCCGAGGCCGCGATCAGCCCGATCCACCACAGGAACGAGCCGCACCACACCCCGGCGACGAGGATCCCGGCGTGGACCACGGTCGCTTCCTCTCCGGTAAAGCCGATCGCCCCGAAGATCGCGATAAACGACAGGATCGTCACCGGGTTGGTGATGGTCAGCGCAAAGGTCGAGGCGAAATCGCCAAAAAGGCCCTGCGGATCATCGTCCGAGCGACGGCGTGCCATCGGGTCCGTCATCAGCGAGCTGATCCCGACATAGAGCAGGAACGCGGCCGCGCCGACCCGCAGCAAATCCTGATGGTAGAACAGCGAGTCGGAGATCACCGTCAGCCCGAACCCGGCGATGATGCCGAACACGGAATCGGCCGATGCCGCCCCCAATCCGGAGAACAGCCCGGCAAGCCGGCCATCGAGGATTGTTCGGCGGATGCAGAGAATGCCGACGGGGCCAACCGGCACGGCGATGACAATGCCGACCAGCATCCCCTTGAGCAAAAAGCTGATCAGCATCCCTGTTCGTTCTCCGCCCGCGTTGGTTCGCAGTCTCGGTTAACCTTCGCCGCGGTGCAACGCAAATCCCGCGCGCGGGGCCGTTGCCGCCTGTGCACGGCGGCGATTCGGTTTATGGTGCGCGCGACAATCGGGAATCGGCGGAGGGACGCGATGTCCGAGAATGCCCATGGTTTTGCCTTCACCGGAATCGACGGCGGCGCACTGCCGCTTTCCGCCTGGGCCGGGCACCCGGTGCTGGTGGTCAACACCGCGTCCTATTGCGGATATACGCCGCAATACCGCGACCTTGAGACTCTGTGGCAGGAATACCGCGATAAGGGTCTCGTCGTGCTCGGTGTGCCGTCAAACGATTTCGGCGCGCAGGAGCCGGGGTCGGCAAGCGAGATCAAGGGTTTCTGTGAGACCACTTACGGCGTCGATTTTCCGCTGACCGAGAAATACCGGGTGGTTGGCGGCAGCGCCCATCCGTTTTACGCCTGGGTGGCGCAGACGCTCGGCGAGGGCGCGGCGCCGCGCTGGAATTTCCATAAATACCTGATCGGCCCGGATGGCGAGCTGGCCGGTGCCTGGCCGTCCTCGGTCGGCCCGCGCGACAAGGCGATCACGCAGGAGATCGATAAGCTCTTAGGCTGAACTGATCGTCGCGCTCGCGAGCCCGAGAGGGGCTTCCTCCGTCATTCCGGGCAGCTCCTGGGCGCTCGCAAACACGGCGACCGCAAGCTTCTCGCGCCGGCCGCGGATTTCGATCTCCTCGCGCCGGAAAGCCGGAAGATCGAGCCCGGCGCGCGCGATGACCTCCAGCGAGACGACAAGCTCGGCGGCGTATTCCTTGGTCAGTCCTTCGAGGCGGCTGGCGGTGTTGACCGCATCGCCGATAGCGGTCAGCGCGCTGACATTGCCATAGCCCATCTCGCCGACGATCGCCGGCCCGGCATGGAGGCCGATGCCGATGCGCAGCGGCTCGGCGAGCTCGGCGCGCAGCGATTGGTTCAATTCGATGAGCCGCTCCGACATCAGCCGCGCCGCGGCGAGCGCCGCGCGGCAGCCGGAAGCGGCGTCTTCCTCGAGACCGAACAGTGCCATGATGCCGTCGCCAAGGAACTTGTCGACGCGTCCGCCGGCGCTCTCGACGGCGCGGCCCATCGCCGAGAAATAGCGGTTGAGGATGAACACCACGTCGTAAGGCAGCCGGCCCTCACTGAGCGCCGTGAAGCCGCGGATGTCGACGAACATGATGGCGATCTCGCGCTCGCTGCCATGCGCGACATCGACCCGGGCGAGGCCGTCCTGCGCCTGCGCGAAGGGCGGCAGCAGCGGCGTCACCTGCACCTCGATCTGTGGTCGCAGCTGGCAGGCAAGCCGCACGTTGGGCGTCGCGCGGATGCGGGCGAGCACGCGCCGTTCGTCCTCGCCCAGCGGCGGCAGACCCGGATAGGCGGCGCGCACGCGCACCCGGCAGGTCGAGCAGCGGCCGCGTCCGCCGCAGATCGAGGCGTGCGGAATGCGCGCGAGCCGGCTCGCCTCGAGCACGCTGGTGCCGCGCACCACGTCGATAAAACGGCCGTTCGGGTAGCTGATGCGGATCAGGCCGTGACGCCGCCGCCAGATGCGCCGCGCGGCGCGAGCCGCCAGCACCGCCGCCACCGCCAGCGCAAAGAACCACATCAGCGTCACGGTAATCATCTCGAGCGAGCGGGCGATCTCGGGCGTCGGCACGATCATCTCGGCAAACGCGGCGGCGCGCCAGGCGGGGTCGGCGGCGAGCGCTGCAATCTGGCGGCCGGCCTCGATCGTCCCGAGCACCGATAGCAGCGGCACCACCACCGCCCCGACCAGCGCGTATTCGCGCCAGCGCGCGTACCACGGCCGGATGCGCAGCCAGAAATGCAGCCCGATCATCGCATGCGCCCAGGCGATGACCAGCGCCGCCAGCTGTAGATAGCCGTTGAGCGGGGCAGCGACGAACAGCCGATAGAGAACCCAGCGATAATAGAGGTCCTGGGTGCCGAAGAAGCTGTCGGAGATTCGCGTGCCGACGACATGCGCCGCGACCAGGATCGGCAGCGAAAAGCCGAGCACGAGCTGCAGGTATTCGCTGCCGCGCAATCGCAGCGTCTGGCGCTGCCACAGCGCCCACAGCGCCAGCGCGTAATGCGCGAAGAACGAGCCGTAGAGCGCGACCTGCATCACCCGCAGCGACCAGATCGGAAAGACGATCTGGGTCAGCGTCCAGCCCATCGCCGGGATCGACACAAGGCCCAGCGCGTGGTTGAGCAGATGCATCGTCACATAGGCGAGCATCACCAGCCCGGCTGTCAGGCGGATGCGGCGGATCATCGCCGCGCCTCGCCGGACGTGGCGCATCGGTATCGGATCGGACACGCGCTTGCTATCATGGCGCCAACGATGCTGCGGGGCCGGCCGCTAGAGCCGTGTTGAGGGGAAATGCTCGAAATCCGGAATCTCAGCAAGAATTTCGGCCCTTTGGTGGCGGTCGACGACGTCTCGTTCACGGTTTCGCGAGGCGAAGTGCTGGGGTTTCTTGGCCCCAACGGCGCTGGCAAGTCGACGACGATGAAGATGATCACCGGCTTTCTCGCGCCCGATCGCGGGACGGCGGTGATCTGCGGCCACGATATCGCCGACGAGCCGCTCGCCGCCAAGCGCAGCTTCGGCTACCTCCCCGAGGGCGCGCCGGCCTACCCCGACATGACGGTCGCCGATTTTCTGCGTTTCATCGCGCATGTCCGCGGGCTTCGCGGCGAGGAGGCGACGGCGCGCATCGACCATATCGTTGAGCTGGTGCATTTGAACGAGGTTTACGAACAGCGCATCGACACGCTGTCGAAGGGGTTTCGTCGCCGCGTCGGGGTGGCGCAGGCGCTGATCCACGACCCTCCGGTCATCATCCTCGACGAGCCGACCGACGGGCTCGACCCCAACCAGAAATACGAGATGCGCGGCATCCTCGCGGCGATGCAGGCGGAAAAGGCGATCATCATCTCGACCCATCTGCTGGAGGAGGTCGAGGCGGTGTGCAGCCGGGCCATCATCATCGCGCGCGGCCGCATCCTCGCCGACGGCACGCCGGCGGAGCTGGCGGCGCGCTCGCGTTTCCACAATGCCGTGCGGCTCGAGATCGAGCCGGTAAACGAGGCGCGCATCCGTGCCGATCTTGCCGCGCTGCCCGACGTCGCGACGGTCGAGACGGCGGATGACGGCCATGCACTCGTCGTCATGCCGCGCGATCATGCATCGATCGCCGCCGGGATCGCCGAGTTGGCGGAGGGGCGCGATTGGCACATAGGTGGCTTCGCGATCGAGCGCGGCCGGCTCGACGATGTGTTCCGCAGCGTCACCACGCCGCCGGGCGACCATGAGTTGCCCGCGAGTTCTGCCGAGCCGGCGAATTAGCATTCAGGTATCAAGCCCTTGATCCGAAATACGTGGATAATCTGCCGCCGTGAGCTGAGCGGCTATTTCGCGACACCGCTCGCCTATGTGTTCATCGTCATCTTCCTCGTGCTCGCCGGGGTGTTGACCTTTTTCGTCGGCGATTTCTTCGAGCGCGGCCAGGCCGATTTGCAGCCTTTTTTCACCTTCCACCCCTGGCTCTATTTGGTGATGGTCCCGGCGGTGGCGATGCGGCTCTGGGCCGAGGAGCGCAAAAGCGGCACGATCGAATTGTTTCTGACCCTGCCGGTCCGGCTTGGTGAGGCCGTGGTGGGGAAGTTTCTCGCGGCGTGGCTCTTTCTCGGCATCGCGCTGGCGTTGACCTTCCCGTTCTGGCTGACCGTGCTGTTTCTCGGCGACCCCGATAACGGCGTGATCCTGGCGAGCTATATCGGCAGCTGGCTGATGGCCGGGGCGATCCTGGCGATCGGCGCGGCGATTTCGGCCGCGACCAAGAACCAGGTCATCGCCTTTGTCGTCTCGGCCTCGCTTGTTTTTGTGCTGATCGCCGCCGGGACGCAGACCGTGACCGGCATTTTCACCGGCTGGGCGCCCGAGGGGCTGATCCACGCCATCGCCGCGGCAAGCCTCTTTGGCCATTTCACCGCGATCACCCGCGGCGTGCTCGATCTGCGCGACCTGTTTTATTTCGGCTCGATCATGGTCGCGTTTCTCGCCGCCAATGCGGTGATCATCGACCTCACCAAGGCCGAGTGATGCGCGCTGTCGCCTCGCGGCGCGGCCGCTCGCTGCTGGCGCTCGCCGCGATCTTTGTCGCGCTCGTGGCGAGCAATATCGTCATCGGGCGCTACGGCGCGGTGCGCCTCGATCTGACGACCGAGCATCTTTACACGCTGGCCAAAGGCACCCGGCAGACGCTCGCCGGCATTCAGGAGCCGATCACGCTGCGCCTGTATTATTCGAGCCGGCTCGGCGACACCGCGCCGACTTACGGCGTCTACGCCCAGCGCGTCCGCGAGCTGCTCGACCAGTATGTCGCGGCCGCGCACGGCAAGCTGCGCCTCGAAGTCTACGATCCGCAGCCCTTCTCCGACGCCGAGGATCGCGCCGTCGCCTATGGGCTCCAGGCTGTGCCGCTCAGCGACCAGGGCGAGGCGGTCTATTTCGGCCTCGCCGGCACCAACTCGACCGACGACCAGCAGGTCATCGCGTTCTTCAATCCCGAGCGCGAGCGCTTTCTCGAATACGATCTGACGCGTCTGGTCCACGCCCTCGCCGTGCCGAAGCGCACCGTCGTTGGGCTGATGAGCAACCTGCCGCTGGTTGTCGATCCGACCGCGACGCTGCAAGGCAAGGCGCCGGAGCCGCTGGCGATCATCGGTCAGCTGAAGAATGTCGACGATGTCGAGAACCTGTCGCCGGATATCGGTACGATCCCCAAGAACATCGATGTGCTGATGATCGTCCAGCCGTCGAAGTTGAGCGACACGACGCAATTCGCCATCGACCAGTTCGTACTGAACGGCGGCAAGGCGATCGTCTTTGTCGACCCGTATTCCGAGATCGCGGCGGCGATGCCCGGCCACGACGCGGCTTCCGCCTCCGCGGTACCGCCGGCGAGCGATCTCGACAGGCTGTTCAAGGCCTGGGGGCTGACCATGCTGCCGGGGGTCGTCGCCGGCGACCGGCGCGACGCGCGCCGTGTCGCGGTGCCGGTCGAGGGGCGCGAACCGCAGGCGATGAATTACGTCGGCTGGCTCGATCTGCCAGCGGCCAACCTCAACCGCGACGATCCGATCACCGCCGACCTTACCCATATCGCCATGGCCTCGGCCGGCATCCTCGAACCCGAGAACGACGCGACGACGCATTTCGAGCCGCTGATCGAGACCTCGACCGACACCGAGAAAATCCCGGTTGACCAGGTCAAGGGCCTGCCCGATGTCGCCGGCCTGCTCGCGCGTTTCCGCCCCGAACAGCGGCAATTCGTGCTCGCCGCGCGCGTCACCGGCGATGCCGCGACCGCCTTCCCCGATGGCCCGCCCGCACCACCAACCGAGCCGCTGGCCCAGGGCGCTGCGCCGGCCGCGCCCGCCGCTCCTCCGGCCACTGCGCCGCTCAAGCAATCGGTAAAGCCGATCAACGTCGTCGTCGTCGCCGACACCGACATGCTTGACGACCGCTTCTGGGCGCAGAGCGGAAATTTCTACGGCCGGCGCGTTGTCCAGCCGATCGCCAACAACGCCGATTTCCTCGCCAACGCGGTCGAGGTGCTGGCTGGTGGCGAGGACCTGATCGGCTTGCGCAGCCGCGGCACCGCGGCGCGGCCGTTCGAGGTCGTCGAACGCATCCAGCGCGAGGCTGACGACCGCTACGCCGCCGAGCAGCGCGGCCTCGAGGACAAGCTCAAACAGGCCCAGGCCAAATTGCATGACTTGACCGCCGGCGGAGGCGGGTCGAACCCGGCCGCGCTCACGGCCGACCAGACCAAGGAGATCGATCAGTTCCGCGCTCAGATGCTCGACACCCGCCGCGAGCTGCGCGGGGTGCAGGCCGCGCTGCGCCAAGACATCGAGCGGCTCAAGGTGATCCTCGAATTCTTCGACATCGCGCTGATGCCGATCATCGTCGTCGTCATGGCGATCGTCATCGCGGCGCTCCGCGTCCGGCGGCGCGCGGCGCGCGCCTGAGCCATGCGGCGGCGCAGCCTTTACCTGCTCCTTGCCGCGGCCTTGGCGCTGGCCGTGTTTGCCGCGGGGGAGGTGTGGCGCGGCGACCGCGAGGTCAGCGCGCCGCCGCCGGGCGAGCGCGCACTGCCCGGTCTTGCCGATAAGCTCGCGACGCTCGATTTCATGCGGCTGCGGCGCGGCGACGTCACGGTCAACTTCAGGCAGAGCGAGCATGGCTGGGTTGTCGTCGAAAAAGGCGGCTACCCGGCCGATCAGACACGCCTGCGCCAGCTCTTGCTCCAGCTCGCCGAGCTGCAGCTGGTCGAGCCCAAGACCGACCGGCCCGAGCTGTTGTCGCGGCTCGACCTTGACGACCCGGCCAACGGCAACTCGACCCTGGTCACGATCGGCGACCGCAACGGGACGGCCGCCGGACAAATCATCATCGGCCGCGCCCGCCCGAGCGATATCGAAGGTGGCCAGGCGGGGGTCTATGTCCGCAAGCCCGACAGCGAGCAGGCCTGGTTGGCGCGCGGCTCTTTCGAACTCGGCGGCGACGCGCTGTCCTGGCTCGATCGCCGCATCCTCGACATCGCCCCTGGGCGGGTCGCCTCGGTGGTGCTGACGATGCCCGACGGCAATTCCGTCACGCTGGCACGCGGCTCGGCCGATCTGCCGCTGGCGATCGATGGCTTGCCCGCCGATGCCAAGCCAAAACCCGACGAGGCGCTCGCCGCGCCGGCTGGCGCCCTCGAAGCACTCGACCTTGCCGATGTCAAGCCGGCGAGCGAGCAGCCGCTTTCTGAAACTGGTGTCACGACCGCGGCGTTCACCACCTTTGACGGGCTTGTCGTCGGGCTGCGCCTGTCGTCACCCGAGAAGGAAGATTGGCTGGCGATCGACGTGACCGGCTATGGCAAAGGCGAGGCAGCGGCGCAGGCGCTGTCCACGCGCCTTTCGCCGTGGCGCTTTGCGATCCCGCCGGAGCGCGCCAGATTGCTGCGCACGACCCTGTCGGACCTATTGCTGCCGCATGGTTCCTGATGAGCGAACTCCTGCCGCCATCGCCCTGTCTCGGGATCTGCATCATGGACCCGCGCACGCGGCAGTGCCGCGGCTGCCTGCGCACGGTCGAGGAGATCGCCGCCTGGTACGAGGCGACCCCGAGCGAGAAGCGCGTGCTGATCGCCACGCTCGATGCGCGCCGCGCGGCGCTCGCGGAGAAGCGTGATGTATAAGGCGGGGGCCGTCGCTTTGGGTTTGCTCCTCGCCGGGTGCAGCTCGATGAGCATGCCGGGCTGGCCGAAGCCGCCGCCCGCGAGCGCGGCGAGCGCGAGCGCCTGGAGCGGGTCCGGCGTCGCTCCGGCTGACGTCGCCAGCGCGTATGACGAGTGCAACGCGGCCGCCAGCGCCGCGACCGGCACCGACAATGATATCGATCAGGACATCGCGGCGAGCCGAGGCAGCGACATCCAGCATTCGG
This sequence comes from Allostellaceae bacterium, assembly GCA_035570495.1. Classification (GTDB taxonomy): domain Bacteria; phylum Pseudomonadota; class Alphaproteobacteria; order ATCC43930; family CGMCC-115725; genus DATARH01. Next base: position 11,897 of record DATMLO010000153.1, read on the forward strand.
ATTTTGCCGGCGCCCAGCTGCGCGCGGCGCAGCAGACCAGCCGCGACCGTACCCAGGCGATCCTCTCGTCATGCATGGAAAAGAAGGGGTTCACCCCCAGGTGATGCTGACCCCCAGGTAATGCCGTAACCCCCGATCGGAACCGTCGATGAGTGTGTTACACGCCTTTGCCCTGGCGATCCTGCAAGGGATCACCGAGCTGTTTCCGATATCGAGCCTCGGCCATACGGTCATCGTGCCGTCGCTGCTCGGCTGGCCGATCGACCAGCATGCGCCGGAGTTTTTGCCGTTTGTCGTGGTGCTGCATGTCGGCACCGCGGTCGCGCTGTTGCTCTATTTCTGGCGCGAGTGGCTGGCGATTTTGCTTGGCATTTTCGGGCGCGGACCGGCCGCGGGCGATGCCTGGCGCGCGCTGTGGCTGATCGTCATCGCCACCCTGCCAGCCGTGGTGGTCGGCTTTCTTTTCGAAAAGCTGGTGCGTGGGCTTTTTGCCTCGCCGCTGATCGCGGCGGCGTTCCTCGTCGCCAACGGGTTTCTGTTGCTGCTCGGCGATTATCTGCGATTTCGTGCGAGGCCGGGGCAGGGTCGGCAGCCGCCGAACGCGCTCGACTGGAAGGGTGCGCTGGCGATCGGATTTTGGCAGTGCCTCGCGTTCATTCCCGGCATCTCGCGTTCGGGCGCGGCGATGGTCGGCGGTCTCGTCGCCGGACTGCAACACGCGGAGGCGGCGCATTTCTCGTTCCTGATCGCGACGCCGATCATCGCCGGGGCGGCGGTGCTCGAGGTGCCAAAGCTCTGGGCTTTGCCGGGTCACGGGATCAGCGGGCTGGCGGTCGCTTCGGGCGTCGTCGCCGGGGTCGCCGCCTATCTCAGCATCGCCTTTCTGATGCGCTATTTCCGCCGCCGCGATTTCGACGACGCGTTGGTGCCGTTCGCGATCTATTGCTGGGTAGCCGGGGTGGGCTCCGCGCTGCTGTTCATCTTCAGAACCGGTGGCTGACATGCGCGCCGGGCGCCATTGCGCTCTGCCGCAGATATTGCGCGAAGGCGTGCATCATCGACTGGTGGACGTCTTCGACGATGCCGTAATTTTCCGCCGCGACATGCAGGTTGATGTCGGCGATCTTGGCGCTGCGCCCGCCGGCGAATCCGGTCATCGCGATGGTGCCGACGCCGTTTGCTTTCGCCCAGTCGACCGCGCGGACGATGTTCTCCGAATTGCCCGATGCGCTGATCGTGATCAGCACATCGCCGGGTGCCGCCATCGTCCGCAGCTGAAAGGCGAAGATCTCCTCATAGGAAATGTCGTTGGCGATCGCGGTGATCAGCTCCAAATGCGAGGCGAGGCTGACGACCCGCGGCCGCAGCATTGTGTCGGTCTGGATGCCCTTCAGGAAATCGCACAGCAGATGCCCGGACGTCGCCGCCGAGCCGCCATTGCCGCAGGCATAGATCATGCGCTTGGCGTGGATCGCCTCCGCGAGCATCGCCGCCGCCCGGTCGAACGCGGCAAGATCGACGCTGGCCCAGGCCTCGATCATCGCCTCGCGATAGCCGGCGATATACGCACCGGCGCTCGGATAGGGCTTGTCGGGAAAGCTCGCCATCGGCAAAGACGCCTCGGTTGACACTCGCCGCTTGGCTCTATCATGGTTGCGCCGCCTTTTCAGCCCCTTTCCCTGGACCTTTCCTCATGACTTCATCGGACCTCGCCCGCACCGTCGACGCCGCCTGGGAGGCGCGCGATTCGATCTCGACCGCGACCAAGGGCGAATACCGCGACGCGGTGGAAGCGGCGCTCGACGCCATGGATTCGGGCGAGCTGCGCGTCGCCGAGCAGTCGGGCGGCAAGTGGCAGGTCCATCAGTGGCTGAAAAAGGCGGTGCTGCTGTCGTTCCGGCTCAACGATATGGGCGAGATCGGCGGCGGGCCGGACGCCGCCAAATGGTGGGACAAGGTGCCGTCGAAATTTTCCGGCTGGGGGCCGAACCGCTTCCGCGAGGCCGGGTTCCGCGCGGTGCCGGGCGCGATCGTCCGCCGCTCGGCCTATATCGCGCCCAATGTCGTGCTGATGCCGAGCTTTGTGAATGTCGGCGCCTATGTCGGTAGCAATACCATGGTCGATACCTGGGCGACGGTCGGCTCTTGCGCGCAGATCGGTAAGAACTGCCACCTCTCCGGCGGTGTCGGGATCGGCGGCGTCTTGGAGCCGCTGCAAGCCGAGCCCGTCATTATCGAAGATGACTGCTTTATCGGCGCGCGCAGCGAGGTGGTCGAGGGGGTCATCGTCGAGCAGGGCGCCGTGTTGGCGATGGGCACCTTCATCAGCTCGACCACCAAGATCGTCAACCGCGACACTGGCGAGATTCATATGGGCCGGGTGCCGAGCTACTCGGTGGTGGTGCCGGGGTCGCTGCCCGGCAAAGCGCTCCCCAACGGCCAGCCCGGCCCGAGCCTTTACTGCGCGGTCATCGTCAAGCAAGTCGACGCGCAGACCCGCGCCAAGACCTCGATCAACGAGCTGCTGCGCGATTGAGTATGACTGGCATCGACCCCGGCCTTCTCGCGGCGGAGCTGATCCGCCGGCCGAGCGTCACCCCGAAGGACGAGGGCGCGCTCGATGTCGTGGCGCGCACGCTCGAAGGGCTCGGCTTTACCTGTCATTGTCTCACCTTCGAGGAAGACGGTTACGACCCGATCGTCAATCTCTACGCGCGCAAGGGTACGGGCAGCCCCAATCTGTGCTTTGCCGGCCATACCGACGTGGTGCCGGTGGGCGCGGCCGACCAATGGTCGTTCGAGCCATTCGGCGCGGTCTTAAAGGACGGCGTGCTGTGCGGGCGCGGTGCGGTCGACATGAAGGGCGCGATCGCCGCCTTTACTGCGGCCGCTGAAGCCTTTCTCGACCGGCGTGGGCCGGGTTTCACCGGGTCGATCTCCTTCCTCATCACTGGCGACGAGGAGGGGGTGGCGATCAACGGCACCCGGAAGGTGCTCGATTGGCTCAAGGCGCGCGGCGAGACGATCGATGCCTGCGTCGTCGGCGAGCCGACCTCGGCGACGCAATTGGGCGATATGATCAAGATCGGCCGCCGCGGCAGCATGACCGGGCGGATCACTGTCGATGGCGTGCAGGGCCACGTCGCCTATCCACATCTCGCCGACAATGCCGCGCACCGGCTTGTCGCGCTGCTCGCCGGCCTTACCGCCCGCTCGCTCGACGATGGCACCGAGCATTTCCAGAAATCGGGGCTGCAGGTCACCACGATCGATATCGGCAATCCGACGACCAACGTCATTCCCGGCGTCGCCAAGGCCACGTTCAACATCCGCTTCAACGATCTGTGGAGCAGCGCCAAGCTCAAAACCTGGGTCAAGGACGCGCTCGATCGCGTTGATTCGAATTATAAGCTCACCTGGGAAGTGAGCGGCGAAAGCTTCCTGGTGCCGCCGGGCAAGGTCAGCGATTGCCTCGCGGGCGCGATCCGCGACGTGACCGGTCTCGACACCGAGCTCAGCACCACCGGCGGCACCTCGGACGCGCGGTTTATTCAGGCCTATTGCCCGGTCGCCGAATTCGGCCTTGTCGGCCAGACCATGCACAAGATCGACGAGCGCGTGGAGCTGGCCGATATCGCCGGGCTAGTGCGGATTTACGGCGGCTTTCTCGACCGCTTCTTCGGCAACGCCCCTCCAGACAAAGACTGAGGGTATATGGCAACCGCGTGGTGGGCGGAGGCGTGGCTGGCCCTCACTGGCGCGATCCGGCTGGCGCGCGGCGATCGCGGCGGCATGGGGTGCTTCGACCCGACCGAGGACGGGTTCTGGCACTCGTTCCGCGCCGGCGTGTTGTGTTACCCGCTCTATCTGATCCTGCTGGCCTTTCCGATCGAGCTTGGGGATGCGCCCGAGCTTGACCCGTGGCGGGTGACGATCGTCGAGACCATCCATTACGTGATCTCGTGGGTGGCGTTCCCGCTGCTGATGATCCCGCTCGTCGACTGGCTCGGCCGCCACGACCGTTATTTCGGCTTCATGGTCGCCTACAACTGGGCCCAGGCGCCGCAGACCGCGGTGTTCGCGGCGGTGGCGCTGGTCGGCGCCGCCGGGCTCTTATCCGGCGAGGGCATGCTGGTCGCCGACCTGATCGTCGGTGTCGCGGCGCTGGTCTACGAGTGGTACGTCTCCTATGTCGCGCTGGCGGTAAGCCGGCCCAAGGCCGCGCTGGTGATCCTCGCCGACGTCGTGCTCGCGACGATCCTCAGCCATATCAGCGCGTCGCTCTATTAGATTCTCCTTTTAGTGGTCTCGTATTAGTCGATTGGCTACCTATGCGGTAAATTTGGTGGATAAGCGCGTTGGGGGAGGTTGTGGTGGCGGATATCAGCACCGTTGGCAGCATCATTTCCGCAGCAGGCGCATTAGGCACGGCTTCGATGGGGCTGGTCGACGCCTCGAAGGTGTTTTGGGGCGGCCCGTCCCGATTTGGCTTTGGTTACATCAAAAAGGCGGTCGAGCCCTTCTCTCCCGATGTTGCCGACGGGCCAACGGCGCTTCGTCAAGAGGACATCATCGAGACGTTGCGGGCGAACTGGCTCAACGGTGTCGCCGCCGCGGACCAGAAAGCCAAGGCACGCACGCTGATCCATTTGCGTCTGACACTGGGCGACGCGACAGCGCTTGCCAGGCTGACCGGAGTGCCAGCGAGGGCGCTGGGATCGGCTGCGGCCAAGGCGAAGAACGGCGAAACGGTGAGCCCCCAAGAGCTAGCGGTGATCGCGCAGTTCGACGCGGTGCTGAGCGCGGTGCTCGACGAGGCCTATGAACGCGCCGACCAGCTTTATCGCAATGCCGCCAAGGCACTCTCCGTGGTCGTCGCAGTTGTATTGGCATTGGCCGCGACGTACTTCGTCAATGGTGTGGATTGGCGGCAGACGCTGCTGGTGGGGCTGATCGCGGCGCCGTTGGCACCGGTGTCGAAGGATCTGGTGACCGCGCTGCAAAACGCCGTTGCCGCCGTCCGCGCGGTAAAGGTGTAGCGTTGGCCGACACCTATTTCCTCAATTTCCGCGGCCCCGGAGGCGCGGTCTGCGATCCCTATCTGCTGCGTGGCGATGGCGCACCGCCACCGCCCGCGACCGCTCCGGCGCTATCGATCGTGCAGTGGTCGGAGGTGCCGGCGCTGGTCGGCGGCAGGAGCATCCTCTTCTATACCCACGGCTTCAATGTCTCCTACCAGGGCGGTGCCGAATCGCTGGAACTGGTAGCCCGCTATCTCAATCTCGCCGCTCCATATCTGTTCATCGGCATGTTGTGGCCGGGCGATGGCGGTGTGCCGTTTGTCGATTACCCGTGGGAAGGCGGGCCCGCGCTGGATAGCGGCCGGCGGCTCGCGACGTTCTGCAATACCTGGTGCAACGGCGCGCAAAGTCTGTCCTTCGCCTCGCATAGTCTCGGCGCCCGGATGGTGTTGCAGGCCGTCGCCGGCCTAGCCGCGCCGCGAAAGGCGCGCGTGCTGTGCCTGATGGCCGGTGCGATCAACCGCGACTGCCTGGTGACGCAATACGCCTCCGCCGCCGCTAAATCCGAGCGCATCGCCGTGCTGGCATCGCATGGAGACGATGTGCTGAAGCTCGCATTTCCGCCTGGCGACGCGGTCGCCGACCAAATCTACGACGACCATACGCCGCAGGCGGCGTTGGGCTATGACGGTCCGCCGCCACCCGCCGCCGGCGTGACCGCGCCCTGGCAGATCGCCGACCGCGAAGGTTTCGGCCACCTCGATTACATGCCACCGAACGACAATAATAAATGGCAGTGGGCTGTCGATTTCGTCCGACGTAATTTCTTCGGTCAGCCGCTGATCTGGCCGACGCCGTAAGTCACCGCCACCAAGTACAGCCCCGCGGCCGGCGCGGTCGGGCCGCCGGCGCGGCGATCCTTCGCGTCAAGCGCCCGCGCCACATCGT
>DATMLO010000154.1:0-43324 GCA_035570495.1 Allostellaceae bacterium
GACCGCATTGAGCCGCTCGCGCAGCCCGTCGCCCCAATCGTTGAGCTTTTTCGCCGCCGTCGGGGTGTAGATTTCGGTGAGGCCAACCGTGCCGGCGTTCATCGTCAGCACGTTGTTGTTGAAGGTGCCGGCGTGCTGAAAGCCGCCCTTGTTGCGCGGGTCGAACCATTCCATCAAGTCGGTGCGTCCACCGAAGGCGCCAAAGCTCATGCCGCCGCCAACATATTTGCCGAGCGTCGTCATGTCGGGCGCGATGTTGTGCACCTCCTGCAGCCCGCCTGGCGCGAGGCGGGAGGTCATCACCTCGTCAAAGATCAAGATCGCGCCGGTCTCGTTCGCCAGCGCGCGCAGATCGGCCAGAAACTCGCGTGTCGCCGGGATGCAGCCGCTGCCGCCGAGCATCGGCTCGATGAGGATCGCGGCGAGGTCGCCTTTGTGCGGCGCGACCAGCGCTCGCACCGCCTCGATGTCGTTATAGGTGCCCATCAGATAGTCGAACGGCGCGTTGATCGGGCTGCCCTTGCCGCGGAAGTAAAAGACGCCGCCGTGATAGCCACCGTGGAACACCAGTATCTTGCTCTTGCCGGTGATGGTGCGGGCAGCGAGCACCGCCATCAGATTGGCCTCGGTGCCCGAATTGGTGAAGCGCACCAGCTCGATGGAGGGAAATCGGTCGGCGATGGCCTGGGCGAATTTCGCCTCGGCCATGCCGTGTGCGCCGAAATTGATGCCGCCGTCGAGCGCCTCGTCGATCGCCTTGCGGATCGCCGGGTGCGAATGGCCGTAAAGCCCGGCGGTGAATTCGGAGAGGAAATCGGCGTATTCGTGGCCGTCGGCATCCCACAGATGCGCGCCCTCGCCCTTGACCATGGTGAGCGGAAACGGCTCGGCATAAATCGCCGAACGCGTGTTGCCGCCGGGCAGCGCGGCGCAGGCCGCCTCGTATTGCGCGAGGCTCTTGGGGTTGCTGGCGCGGTAATGCTCCTGCGCCTCGGTGAGCGCGGCGTCGATGTCGATATTGGCTGCTACCATTCCCCTGCCCCGCTATACGCCCGTCTTCAGCCGGTATACGCCCGACGGCCGTGGTCGCGCAGCCAGAGGCGGACGAGGTGGCGGCGACGGTCGGGTTCGGGCCAGTCCTCGAACTCGGTGCGGCTGTGGCCCAGTATGCGGTTGTCGACAAACTGGATTTCGCCGGGCTGGAACTCGAAGTCGATCGAGACTTCGGGATCCTCGAAAATCTCGAGGGTCGCGGCGAGCGCGGCGGCGCCTTGGTTGTCGACCGGCTCGCCCTTCATCGCGTAGCCCGAGTTGATCTGGTGCACGCTAAAGCGCGCCATCAATTCCTCGTCCTCGCCGACCGTAAACACAGGCGCGGAAAACGTGTCGGGCTGGCCATCGAAGAATTCACGCTGGCGGTCGAACCAGAACGGCTGGTAGAGCCGCGGCAGCAGCTCCTTGTGCCGCGCCAAGAGCGCGTTGTGGACGGTGTGGAATGACAGGACGCGGCTCACCCCGCCCGATTTCGCGGTCTGCAGACATAACAGGCCAACGAATTCCGGCGGTGTCGTGTTGTAGGCGTTGTCCATGTGGAAGCGGATTTCGATGTTGGTCGAATCCGGCCGCACGCCCGAGCCGGGCAGCGCTTGCTTTCCGGTGTCCCAGACATTGTAGATCATCGTGCCGTCGAGCTTTTGCGCCACCGGGCGGCAGACCATCGAGGACAGCAGCCAGTAGATTGTCTCCGCCTCCGGCTTTGACATCTCCTCGACCGGCAGCCGGTCGACCACGGCGAAGCGCACGCCTTCCTTGAGGATGCGGCGCACCTCGGCCATCGCCGCATGGCAATTGGTCATGTCGAAATCGGCCGGGCTGCGCAGGATGGTCGGCAGCGGGTGGGCACGCAGCTCGTCCACGACCCGGCGGATTTCGTCGAGGCAGGGCCCGTCAAGCCGCACCCGGTAGTCCTCGCTGCGGATATCCGCGCGCTTCCAGGCGCTCGCGCCCTCGATCCTGTGGTCGATCATGGTTTTGCCCTCGGAGAGGCGGATGTCGAGAGATTATGGGCCTGCCCACCGGCGCAAGCAATGCAACGACTGTCAATGCGTCCTTCGAGGCCTCGCTGCGCGAGGCACCTCAGGATGAGGGGAAATGGAGGATGGCATCAAGAAAAGCCCTCATCCTGAGGTGCGACCGAAGGGAGCCTCGAAGGACGCACCGTCGCTTATTCCGCTTAGATCAGCCCGAGCTCGCGCAATTCCACGAGCATGTGGTCGGGCATCATCGAGAAATCGCCGCTGGGGCCGCCTGGCGCGTCTTTCGGCACATCCGACGGCAGCAGATAGCGCCAACCCTGAAACGGGCGGAACGCGCGCGGCAGGGTGACGACGAAGTCGCCGTCGGTGAGGATGAGGCAATAGGCGCGGTCGTTGTCGTCGCGCTTGGTGCGAAAGCCGATAATGCGCTCGCGGGCGCGGACCTGGCCCTTGACGACCCAATAGATCGAGCCGCCATCGAGCACCTCCGTGGCGCGGCGGGGGTGATTGCGGGTATAGACCCAGCTCTCGCCGCGCTCGGCGCGGCGCTGCTCGCGAGAGCGGCGCAGATCCTCGACGTCGGACGCGCCGACCGCCATCTTCACCAGATGCAGCGGGCCGGCCGTGGGGAAGTCATCACCTTTTGGCATCAGCCGGGCTCCGCCCCAGTAGGATCGGCCAATGCGATCAGCTCGGCGCCCTCCTCGACGAGGTCGCCGACCGCGTAGCGCACCGCCTCGACCGTGCCGTCGCGCGGCGCCGCGATGGTGTGCTCCATCTTCATCGCCTCGACGACGATCAGCGGCTGGCCGCGGCTGACCGCGTCGCCCGCGGCGACCAGCAGCTGCACGACCCGACCTGGCATCGGCGCGCTGAGCCGCCCGGCGTGATGATCGGCGCCCGCTGGCGGCGCCAGCGGATCGACGCGCGCGAGGCGCCAGCTCGCACCATCGATAAAGACGGCGATCTCGTCGCCGTGGTCGAGCACGAGCGCGCGGCGCTGCGCGCCGTCGAGGGTGAGGGTCGCATCGCCGTCGGGCGCAAAGCCCGCGGCGGCCGCGATGTGGCGCTCGCCGATCTGCAAGTCCCAGCCGTTGCCCGAGGCCGTAGCGGCGAGCTCGCGAACCGTGTCGCCGTCGTAAAAGACGAGGGTCTGCGAGGCTTTTGCCGTGTTGAGCCGCCAGCCGTCGCACCGTGCCCAGGGGTCGGCGGTGTTCGCTACCGCTTCACCGAGACAGAATAGCGCCGCCGCGGCGAGCGCCTCATCCGGCGCGGGCGCGGACGGTGGGAACAGCGCCGCCCGACGCCGCTCGATAAACCCGGTGTCAAGCTTGGCGGCGGCAAAATCCTCGTCGGCGATGATCCGCGCAAGAAAACCGAGATTGGTCGCGAGGCCGAGCACGCCGGTCTCGGCCAGTGCGTGTTGAAGCCGGGTGCGCGCCGCATCGCGATCCGGCCCCCATGTGATGATCTTGGCGATCATCGGGTCGTAAAACGGCGTTACTACGTCGCCCTCGCGCACGCCGGTCTCGACCCGCGCGCTTGTCGTGGGCAGGCGCAGCCGGTGCAGGGTGCCGGTCGCCGGCAGAAAGCCGCGATCGGGGTTCTCGGCATAGAGCCGTACCTCGATCGCATGGCCGCGACAGGCGATGTCCTGTTGGGTGCGGGAGAATCTTTCGCCGGCGGCGACACGCAGCTGCCACTCGACAAGATCAGCGCCGGTGATCGCCTCGGTCACCGGGTGTTCAACCTGGAGCCGCGTGTTCATTTCCATGAAGTAGAATTTGTCGCGCTCGACGATGAACTCGATCGTGCCGGCGCCGACATAGCCGACCGCCTTGGCTGCGGCGACTGCCGCCTCGCCCATGGCTGCGCGCATTTTCGGCTTGAGACCCGGCGCCGGGGCTTCCTCGATGACCTTCTGGTAGCGCCGCTGGATCGAGCAGTCGCGCTCGTACAGATGCAGTGCGTTGCCGTGCGCGTCGGCGAAGACCTGCACCTCGATATGCCGCGGGCTGGCGAGATATTTCTCGATCAGCACCCGGTCGTCGCCAAACGAGGCCAACGCTTCGCGCTTCGCGCTGTCGAGCGCGGCAGAAAACTCAACCGATTTGTTGACGATGCGCATGCCGCGACCGCCGCCGCCGCCCGACGCCTTGATCAGCACCGGGAAGCCGATCTTTTCTGCCTCAGAGAGGAGGTGCGCGGCATCCTGGTCATCGCCGTGATAACCCGGCACGACCGGCACACCGGCCTGCTGCATCAGGGCCTTGGCCGCCGCCTTCGAGCCCATCGCGCGCATAGCCCCCGGCGGCGGGCCGATAAAGACAATGCCGGCGGCGGCGCAAGCCTCGGCGAACGCGGCATTCTCGGACAGGAAGCCGTAACCGGGATGGACTGCCTGGGCGCCGGTGTCCTTGGCGGCGGCAATGATGGCCTCGGCGTTGAGATAGCTTTGCCGCGCCGGCGGCGGGCCAATGAGCCGCGCCTCATCCGCCATCGCAACATGCAGCGCGCCCGCATCGGCCTCGGAATAAACCGCGACCGTGACGATACGCATGCGCTTGGCGGTGCGCATCACCCGGCAAGCGATCTCGCCGCGATTGGCGATGAGGATTTTGCTGAACATCACATCCGGAAGACGCCGAACCGCGTCTTTTCGATCGGCGCGTTGAGGCTCGCGGAGATCGACAGGCCAAGCACGGTGCGAGTCTCGGCCGGGTCGATGATGCCGTCGTCCCACAATCGCGCGCTGGCGTAGTAAGGGTGGCCCTGGGTTTCGTATTGCGCGCGGATCGGCGCCTTGAACGTCTCCTCCTCGGCCTCCGGCCAGTCCTGGCCGCGCGCCGCCATGCCGTCGCGCCGCACCGTGGCGAGGACCGAAGCGGCCTGCTCGCCGCCCATCACCGAGATGCGCGCGTTTGGCCACATCCATAAAAAGCGCGGGCCGTAGGCACGGCCGCACATGCCGTAATTCCCAGCGCCAAAGCTGCCGCCGATGATGATCGTGAATTTCGGCACCGCGGCGGTCGCGACCGCGGTAACCATTTTAGCGCCATCCTTGGCGATGCCACCCGCCTCATATTTCCGCCCGACCATAAAGCCGGTGATGTTCTGCAGGAACACAAGCGGGATGCCGCGTTGCGCGCAGAGCTCGATGAAATGCGTGCCCTTCAGCGCGCTTTCGGAGAAGAGGATGCCGTTATTGGCGAGGATGCCGACGGGCATGCCCCAGACGCGCGCGAAGCCGCACACAAGGGTCTGACCGTAAAGCTGCTTGAACTCATCGAACTCGCTGCCGTCGACCAGCCGGGCGATGACCTCATGCACGTCATAAGGCCGGCGCGTGTCGGCCGGGATCACGCCGTAAAGGTCCTCGGGTGCGTATAGAGGTTCGCGCGTTTCTTTAAGATCGAGCCCTACGATTTTCTTTTTGTTGAGATTGCCGACGATGCGGCGAGCGATGCCGAGCGCGTGCCGGTCGTCGAGCGCGTAATGATCGGTGACGCCGGAGACGCGGCTGTGGACATCGGCGCCGCCGAGCTCCTCGGCGCTGACCACCTCGCCGGTCGCGGCTTTGACCAGCGGCGGGCCGCCCAAGAAGATCGTGCCTTCGCCCTTGACGATGATGCTCTCGTCCGACATCGCCGGGACATAGGCGCCGCCGGCGGTGCACGACCCCATGACGATGGCAATTTGCGGGATGCCGGCGGCCGACATCTGCGCCTGATTGTAGAAGATGCGGCCGAAATGGTCGCGGTCAGGGAACACCTCGTCCTGCGCCGGCAGGAACGCGCCACCGGAATCGACGAGGTAGAGGCAGGGCAGATGGTTTTCGCGTGCGACGTCCTGGGCGCGCAGGTGCTTTTTGACGGTGAGCGGGAAATAGGTGCCGCCCTTGACGGTCGCGTCGTTGGCGACGATCACGCATTCCTGGCCGGCGATGCGCCCGATACCGGTGACGATGCCCGCCGCCGGCACCTCGCCGTCATACATGCCGTGCGCGGCAAAGGCCGAGAATTCGAGAAACGGCGAACCGGGATCGATCAGGGTGCGCACCCGGTCGCGCGCCAGGAGCTTGCCGCGCCCGATATGCCGCTGGCGCGCGGCCTCGCCGCCACCGAGGGAGATTTCTTCCGTCCTGACCTTGAGGTCGTCGACCAGCGCGCGCATCGCTGCGGCATTGGCGCGGAAACTTTCGGAGCGCGGGTCAAGGGCGGTGGTGAGGGTGGGCATGCCCAAACCTTAATCCGCGCCAGACACAACGCAAGGTGCAGCGCATCGCTTGGGGGTCGCAGTACGGGCCGGCGGCAAAAGAAGCATGGCTCTTGCAATCAACGCACGAGCGCACACTGAATGTCGTTTGGCCAAATCTGAGGGCCCGATGTCCGAAAGTTTTCCGGCGAACGACGAGATGGTGGTGTCGCTCGACGCGCCGCGCGATCAGCGCCTTAAAGCGCTGCATGACTACTGGAATCGGCTGCGCGGCGACCGGAAGATGCCGTCGCGCGCCGACTTCGACCCGATCGACATCCCGCACCTCTTGCCGCTGATCGTGCTGTACGCCGTCCAGCAGGATGGCGGTTACACCGTTCGCCTCGTCGGCGAAGAGGTCGTGCAGTTCACCGGGCGGAGCGCCACGGGGCGGCCGGCGGGCGCGACACTGCCGCCAGAGGCGGCGGAGAGATTGACGAGCATCCTCGCCGCGGTTTGCGACGAGCGCGCGCCAAGGTTTCGCGCCGGCAAGGCGCGTTGGATACCGGAAAAGGATTACCGTGACTTCGAGGCGTGCTTTCTGCCGCTCTCCGCCGATGGCGAGCGTGTCAACATGATCCTCAGCGGGGTCAGCTTTCCGCGCAGCCGCGCCTAAGCCGCAGCGCCGAAGACTTCCGAACGCGGATCGAGGGCGGGCACGACAGAACCTTATCGGTTCCGCGCCAGCGAGCAAAGCAAACCGCCCGACCCCCGGCTCAATCAAGCAGCACCTGCAAGCCTGTGCGGGGAAAAGGACGAGGGACTTTCCCGCGCCCTTGCCCTATACGCACGGCCCCCGCGCCGAGAAATGGCCGGGGAAACCAAAAATTGGAGCCAGAATGTCGGACACGTCAGGGCCGATTACGGACGCAGTGTTTATCGACTCGCCTCGTGATGCCGGTCTTAAAACCCTTTACGATCATTGGAACGCCCTTCGCGGTGACCGGGTAATGCCGGCGCGCAGCGATTTCGACCCCACCGCGATCCCGCGGCTTTTGCCGCATATCATCCTGTACGGCGTCGGCGACGATGGCGGGTACACGGTACGACTAGTCGGCGAGGAGGTCGTCGAGTTTGTCGGGCGCAACGCCGCCGGCGGCCCCGCCGGACACACCATGCCGCCACGCTCGGCGCAGATGCTGAAGGCGATTCTCGACGCGGTGACCGGCGAAGGCGCACCAAAATTCCGCGCCGGCAAGGCGCACTGGCACCCGGACAAGGGGTATCGCGAATTCGAAGCGTGCTTCCTGCCGCTCGCCGCCGAAAACGGGCGCGTCAACACCGTGCTCTGCGGCGCGGTTTTCCCCGATGCGGCGGCTTAGGCCGCCGCGCGGATCGCAACGTTTTTGATCTCGGCGCCGACGTTCGGCTCGTATTTGCCGAAATTCTGCTCGAAATCGCGGGTGAGGCCGCGGGCGGTCTCGTCATAGGCTCTCTTGTTGGCCCATGAGGCGCGCGGGTCGAGCACCTCGGCCGGCACGTCGGCGGCGCTTTCCGGCACCAGGAAGCCGAAATTCGCATCCTTGCGCATCGGCGCCTTTTCGAGGCGGCCGTCGAGCACGGCGCGCAAGAGGCCGCGCGTGTGGCCGATCGCCATGCGCTGCCCGATGCCGTAGGCGCCGCCCGACCAGCCGGTGTTGACGAGCCAGCATTTGGCGCCGTAACGCTGGATGCGGTCGCCGAGCATCTTGGCGTATTCGGTCGGCCGGCGCGGCATGAACGGCGCGCCAAAGCAGGTCGAGAAGGTCGCTTGCGGCTCGCTGCCGAGTCCGACCTCGGTGCCGGCGACACGCGCTGTATAGCCCGACAGGAAGTGGTACATCGCCTGCTCGGCGTTGAGCTGGGCGATCGGCGGCATCACGCCGAACGCATCGCAGGTCAGCATGATGACGTTCTTGGGATGCGGCGCGAGCCCGTCATCCGACGCGTTCGGGATGTAGTCGAGCGGATAGCAGGCGCGGGTGTTCTCGGTGAGGCTGTCGTCATCGACATCCGGCATGCGGGTGCGCGGATTGAGCACGACATTTTCGAGCACCGTGCCAAAGCGGGTGATCGTCGCGTAAATCTCGGGCTCGGCCTTGGGCGACAGGTTGATGACCTTGGCGTAGCAGCCGCCCTCAAAATTGTAGATGCCGCGCGGACTCCAGCCGTGCTCGTCATCGCCGATCAAAGTGCGCGAGGCGTCGGCCGAGAGCGTCGTCTTGCCGGTGCCGGAGAGGCCAAAGAAGATCGCGCTGTCGCCCTTCGGCCCGACATTGGCCGAGCAATGCATCGGCAGCACGTCGCGCGTCGGCAGCACGAAATTGAGATAGCCAAACACGCATTTCTTGATTTCGCCGGCATATTCGGTGCCGCCGATCAGCACCACGCGCTCGGCGAAATTGACAAAGATGAAGGTCTCGGAGCGGATGCCGTCGAGTTCGGGGATCGATTTGAAATGCGGTGCATGGAGGATCGTAAACGCCGGCTGAAACCCGGGAAGCTCCGCCGAAGGCGGGCGGATGAACATGTTGCGCGCGAAAAGGCTGTGCCAGGGGCTTGGCGTCACCACACGCACCGGCAACCGGTATTCCGGGTCGGCGCCGCAATACAAATCCTGGACGAAAAGTTCCTGGCCCTGGAGATAGGCGAGGACGCGCTGATGCAGGCCCTTGAACTGCTCGGGCGTGATCGGCTGGTTGACGCTGCCCCAGTCGACCGTGTCGTGCGTGCCGGCCTCGTCGACGATATATTTGTCGCGCGGGCTGCGGCCGGTGTGCTTGCCGGTGTTGACGACAAACGCGCCACCCAGGCCAATCTCGCCTTGCCGCCGGCGCACCGCCTGCTCGTAGAGGAAGGGCATCTGCAGGTTCCAGTGCACCGGACCGAGGTGCCGCATGCCCTGCGCTTCGAGGTCGAATGACGGCTTCGGGCCCGTCACCGGGTTGTCCGTCTTATCCACGCGTTCCTCCATCATCGCCGGGCCGGCTTGCCGCGGGACCGGTTTTGGCTAGATAGCAGAATTCCACTCGCAAGCAAGCCAAAGACGACGCAACTTCCGGGCCAGCGATGTAAAATGCGCTATGCGCCGGACGCGGCACGCCCAGCGGTCGCGAGCGCAACCAGCGCGTGCCGCGCGCTCGCCGGATCAAACACGGGCGCCAGAGCATTATCCGCAAAATCGAGGCGCGCGGTTTCGTTGCCGCCGCGCAGATCGATGCCCTCGGGATCGATGCCCGTCATGCGCCAGTCGCCTGCCGCGCGGCGCAGCAGCCGCGTCGCGTAGAGCGCCACCGCGTCGGCATGATCGGCATTCATATGCGCGACGATCTCCGCCTCGGCTTCGGCCAGCGCCCGCGCATCGCCGGCGAAGCGCAATTCGTCCGGCTCCACCCAGGAGATGCGGCCAAACCCCGCCACCAGATGGCCACGGCCGATCGTGACCCGATACAAATGGAAATCGCCAAACCCGACGTAGGATGCGGCGCTCGGGTGGCGCGCGACAAAGCGCGTGAGGCATCGCGCGTCGTCGCAACGCCGCGCCTCGCCCAGCAGGCTCAGCCGCGGCGCTGCGAGCGGATCGCCGTCGGAAGCATGTTCGCCGCCGTCGAACAGCAGCGAGACCCGGCTGTCGGCAGCGATGTTGCGGCTGTGCTGCGCGAGGTTGGAGATGAAGAGCAGCGGACTGGCGTCTGTGTCGCAGGCGATAGCGACTAGCGAAGCATAAGGCCGCGCGGACGCACTTTCGGCGAGCGAGGTCGCCAGCACCGCATGCGCCTGAGTCCGTACCAGGCGGCGGCATAATCGGCTGCGCTCAACGGTTTCGTTCATCCCGCACCCTTTTTGTTCGGCGCCGAGCCGCCATATTTCACAGGGAACATATTATGCGCCGGTGTCGTATCATTGGCGACCCGCGCGGCTGAAAGCCGCCCTTGGGGGGACAAATCGTTGACGAACACGATCGCTCTTGTCGATGACGACCGGAATATCCTGACTTCGGTCTCGATGGCACTCGAGGCGGAAGGCTTTGCGGTGCGCTGTTACGCCGACGGCGCGGAGGCGCTGCGGGGGCTGTCGAGCCAGCCGGTCGATGTCGCGGTGCTCGACATCAAGATGCCGCGCATGGACGGCATGGAGCTGCTCGCGCAGCTGCGCCGGTCGACCCCGACACCCGTGATCTTCCTCACCTCGAAAGACGACGAGGTCGACGAGCTGCTCGGCCTGCGCATGGGGGCCGACGACTACATCAAAAAGCCATTTTCCCAGCGCCTGCTGATCGAGCGCATCCGGGCGCTGCTGCGGCGCGGCGAGCTCGCGCGCGAGCTCGAGACGGTGCAAGGCGAACCCCCGATCGTGCGCGGCGAATTGACCCTCGATGCCGGACGGCATCTGTGCACCTGGCAAGGCGGCCAGGTCGAGCTGACCGTCACCGAATTCCTGATCCTGAAATCGTTGGCGCAGCGGCCGGGGCATGTCAAAAACCGTGACCAGCTGATGGATGCCGCCTACGGCGAACACATCTACGTCGATGACCGGACGATCGACAGCCACATCAAGCGGCTCCGGAAGAAGTTCAAGGCCGTCGACAACGAGTTCGCGCAGATCGAAACGCTCTATGGCGTCGGTTATCGGTATCGCGAGCACTGACGCGACGGCGACCGCCGTAGCTTCCGAGCCGGCGGCGACGCCGGTCACGTCCATCGTGCCGGCGCGCAGCGAGACGCGGCACCGGCGGCGCTGGCGGCTGCCGCGCCTGTCACCGCTCACCCGGCGCATTATCGCGGTCAACGTGTTGCCGCTGGCGCTGTTGGCGCTCGGCTTTCTCTATCTCGGCAAGTTCGAGGCGAGCCTTGTCGACCAGCAGGTCGAGGCGCTGCGCACGCAAGGCGAGATCTTCGCCGCGGCGCTTGGCGAGGGCGCGGTGCTGGTCGATTCGCCAGACGGCGGCGAGATCCTGCTCCCCGACCTCGCGCGCCAGATGATGCGCAGCCTGGTCGCGCCGACCCACACGCCAGCGCGGCTCTTCGACCACGAAGGCCATCTGATCGCCGACAGTAAGCTGCTTACCGGGCCGGGCGACTCGGTCGAGGTGACGGAGCTGGCGCCACCCGACGACCGGAGTTCTGTGACCCGCGCGGTCGACGCCGCTTATGACTGGGTGGCGCGGCTTCTGCCTCAGCGACAAACCTATCCGCCTTATCGGGCGGGACGGACGGCCAGCGACTTTCCCGAGGCGGTTCGCGCGCTGCACGGCGAAAGCAGCTCGGCGGTGCGGCGTGACCCGGCCGACAAGGCATTGGTGATCAGCGTCGCGGTGCCGGTCCAGCGCTACAAGGAGGTGCTCGGCGCGGTGATGCTGTCGAGCGTCAACGGCGATATTGAAGCCGAGCTGCGCAATGTCCGTTTTGAGCTGCTGCGCATCTTCGGCGTCGCGCTGCTGGTGACGATCATGCTGTCGGTCTATCTCGCGACGACGATCGGCCGGCCGATCCATCAGCTCGCCGAGGCCGCGGAGCGCGCTCAGGGTCGCGGCGCCCGCGCCGAAATCCCCGATTTGACCCAGCGCGGCGACGAAATCGGCGATCTGTCGCGCTCGATGCGCCAGATGACCAACGCGCTGTGGCTGCGGATGAGCGCCATCGAAAGCTTCGCCTCCGATGTCGCGCATGAGATCAAGAACCCGCTTTCCTCGCTGCGCAGCGCGGTCGAGACCGCTGTGCGCATCGACGATCCAGTCAAACAGCAACGGCTCCTGGCGATCATTCTCGACGACATCGAGCGGCTGTCGCGACTGATCAGCGACATTTCCGACGCATCGCGCATTGACGCCGAGCTGAGCCGCGACGTCATGGAGCCAATCGACCTCGCCGAAATGCTGCGTGCGCTGGTCGACATCCACGAAACGACCCGTCCACAGGGCACCGCCCATATCGTGCTGACCATGCCCGAGCGCCGCCGTCAGCTGATCGTGCAAGGCATGGAAAGCCGCCTGTCGCAGGTCTTCCTCAACCTCATCAGCAATGCGGTGTCGTTCAGCCCGCCCGGCGCCGGCATCCGCGTCGGCCTGCGCGAAGACGGCCGCGCGGCGCTGATCACGGTCGAGGATGACGGGCCTGGCATCCCGCAGGAAAGGCTGACGACAATCTTCGACCGCTTCTACACCGAGCGCCCGGCCAGCGAAAAATTCGGCACGCATTCGGGTCTCGGGCTGTCGATCTCGAAGCAAATCGTCGAGGCGCATCGCGGCCGCATCTGGGCCGAAAACCGCCGCGACGCCGCCGGCGCGGTGTGCGGCGCGCGGTTCTTCATCCGGCTGCCGGAAGCGTGAGCGACAATCCTGTCCTCATCCATGCGACCGCGGTGGCGATCGGCGGACGCGCGGTGCTGCTGCGCGGAGCGTCCGGCAGCGGCAAATCCGACCTCGCCCTGCGACTAATCGACGCCGGAGCGAGGCTTGTCGCCGACGATTACAGCGAGCTGCGGCGCGAAGACGATGCCATCGTGGTGCGCGCCCCAGCATCGATCTCCGGCCTGATCGAGGCGCGCGGGATCGGCATTCTAAAGGTCGAGCCGCTCGCCGCGGCGCCACTGGCGCTGATCGCGGATTTGGTTGCAGCGCAACATGTAGAACGCTTCCCAGAGCCTGGTAGTGAAACGATTTTCGGACTGGCGATACCTGTGGTTGCGATCGCCCCGTTTGAGGCCTCGGCGCCGGCCAAATTGCGCTTTGCTCTGGCCGCGCTCGCGGGCGGCGGAACGCAGGCCGCGCCGGGCGCTTGACCCGGCACCGCGGGCGAACTCGGTCCGCGACCGCACATGGCGGCATGACTGCCATTGCATCAAGCGTGATGACGAAATCGCCGGACGGGGTTATATGGGCGACATGTCCCCACCCGCAGGCCGTCGTGGCCTTAGGCGGCATGGGGCCCGAACACCGAGTGGTCCCTGCCCCCAAAGCGACCGCATAGAGTGATCGACAAAACTCCTGACGCCACATCCAAGAATGTCGAGCCCCTGTAGCCGGGATCTCGCGCCCCCCTCCCTCTTCATCCGACCGACGGAAGCTTCACGCTGCCGCCCCGCTGAGGAGAGGCTTGCGCGATGATCGGCATCGTCCTCGTCACGCATGGCCGGCTGGCGACCGAGTTCGTCGCCGCGCTCGAGCATGTCGTCGGGCCGCAACGGCAGATCGCCGCGGTCTGCATCGGCGCCGATGACGACATGGAGCTGCGCCGGCAAGAGATTGTCCGCTCGATCGACGAGGTCGATACCGGCGAGGGCGCGGTGCTGCTGACCGACATGTTTGGCGGCACGCCGTCGAACCTCGCGATCTCGGTCATGGACCGCGCCAAGGTCGAGGTCATCGCCGGAATCAACCTGCCGATGCTGATCAAGCTCGCCAGCCTGCGCCAGACCGAGACGCTCGGCCGCGCCGTGGTCGGCGCGCAAGAGGCGGGGCGCAAATACATCAACGTCGCCTCGCAACTGCTGGCCGACGCCAAACGATGAGCGACGAGCTGCCCAGCGACTCGACAGAGGCTGAGGCAGCAGCGGCTGCAACCGCCAAACGCGTCGTCACGATCTGCAACCAGAAGGGCCTGCACGCGCGCGCCGCGGCGCGCTTCGTCAAGGCCGCGCACGAGTTCGACGCCGACATCTGGGTGCGCAAAAACGGGACGATCGTCTCCGGACGATCGATCATGGGACTGATGATGCTGGCGGCGGCGGCCGGTACCGAGCTACAAATCTCCGCCGCCGGCCCGGAAGCCGATTTGGCGGTCGAAACGCTGGCGCGCCTGGTCGAATGCAAGTTCGATGAGGGTTGCTGATAACGGCCCCGATGCCGAGGTCTCAAAGAAAGCTGGGCCTGATCCGGCTCGGGGGCATGACGAGCAAAAGCTGACCGGGATCGGCGTGTCGCCGGGGATCGCGATCGGCGCGGCCTATATCGGCGAGAGCGGGCCGTTGGTGGTCCACGAGATAGCGATCCCCGAGACCGCCGTCGTCGCCGAGCGCGCGCGTTTCACCGACGCCGTCACCAACGCTCAGAAGCAGCTCCGCAAGCTGAAAGCACATGCCGGCGGGCTGCCCGGCTCCGCCCCAGAAGAAATCGGCTACCTGCTCGATGCGCATCTCGCGATGCTGGCCAATTCGCGGCTGGTGCGCGGCGTCCATCAGCGCATCGCCAATTCGCGGATCAACGCCGAACGCGCGGTCGAACTCGAGATCGAGAACATCGCCAAAGGCTTCGCGCAAATGCGCGACTCGTATCTCGCGGCGCGGGTCGAGGATATCCGGGTCGTCGGCTCGCGGCTGATCCGCAACCTCGTCAAAAAGGCCTATGTGCCCTACGCGACGCTGAGCGACGGCGCGATCATCCTGGCCGAAGACGTGACCCCGGCCGATACCGCGCTGATGGACCCCCGGCGGGTTGGCGGGTTTGCCGCGGTTTTCGGCGGCCCGGAAAGCCACTCCGCGATCATGGCGCGCGCGCTGAGCCTGCCGGCGGTGATGGGTGTCAGCAACCTCGTGACCCGCGCCCGGCCCGACGCGACCGTCGTCATCGACGGCTCTGAAGGCGTGGTGATCCTCGACCCGACGCCCGAGACGCTCGCCTTCTACCGCGAGCGCCAGGAAGGACAGGTCCACGAGCGCCGCCGCCTCGCGCGGCTGCGCCGGCTCGCGGCGGTGACGCGGGACGGCGTCGAAATCCGCCTCGAGGCCAATCTCGAATTGCCGATCGAGCTCGACCAGGCACTCGGCAACGGCGCGATGGGGTTGGGGCTGGTGCGCACCGAGTTCCTGTTTCTCAACCGCGACGACCTTCCCGACGAGGACGAGCAATACGAATTCTATGCCGGGCTGGTGCGCGGGATGGGCGGAAGGCCGGTGACCCTGCGCACGCTCGATGCCGGCGGCGACAAGCTGCCCGAGGCGCTGGCCGCGCGCGTCTTTGACGATGCCGACGCGGCTCTCGGCCTGCGCGGCATCCGGCTGTCGCTCAAGGAGCGACGACTCTTCGATGTCCAGCTCGCGGCGATGCTGAGGGCCTCACGCGAAGGGCCGCTTCGTATCCTCTTGCCGATGATCTCGACCGTCGGCGAAATCCGCCGCACGCGCGAGGCGATCGATCAGGTCGCGCGCCGGCTACGCCGCCGCGGCGTGGTCATCCCCGAGACGCTGCCGCCGCTGGGGGTCATGATCGAGGTGCCGGGCGCCGCGCTCGCCGCCGACGCGCTGGCGATCGAGGCCGATTTCTTTGCGATCGGCACCAACGACCTGATCCAGTACACGCTGGCGATCGACCGCGGCGACGAGCAGGTCGCGCATCTTTACAACCCGCTGCATCCGGGCGTCCTGCGGCTGATCCAGTTCGCGGTCGAAGCCGGCTCGCGCCGGCGCATCCCGGTTGGGATTTGTGGCGAGATGGCCGGCGAGCCGCGTTACGCGGCGCTGCTGCTGGGTCTGGGCTTGCGCGAGCTGTCGATGTCGCCCGGCAACCTGCCGCGCCTCAAGCAGCGCATCCGCAACCTCGACATGATCGCCGCGACGCGGCGCGCCGAGGCGATCATGGACCAGTCGGATTCCGGCCGGATCGCCGCGCTGCTCGACGATTTCAACGCAATGGCGGCTCTAACATAGACCGGACAGGCTCAGGAGCCGGCCACGGACGCGGCCGACCCGTCGGGCCTGGCGTCGAGCACGCGGCGCAGTTTGGCGCCGAGCTCGTCGCGGCTATACGGCTTGCTGAGCAGCTCGACGCCTGGATCGAGCTGCCCGTGATGGACGATCGCGTTTTCGGTGTAACCCGAGGTATAGAGCACGCGCAGCGTGGGATCGAGCTTACGCGCCTCGTCGGCGAGCTTGCGGCCGCTCAGCGGCCCCGGCATCACGACATCGGTGAACAGCAAGTCGATCTTTTCGCCCTGCTGCAATATCGCCAATGCCTCCGTACCGCCCGGCGCCTCGATGACGGTGTAGCCGAGCTCGGCGAGCATCGCGCTGACCGTGGCGCGGACGATGTCGTCGTCGTCGACCAGCAGGACGGTTTCGCGGCCGGTCACCGTCATGCGCGCGGCCGGCAACGACGACGCGGTCTCCAGCGCGAGGCTGCGCGGCAGATAAAGTTTTACCGTCGTTCCCTGGCCCGGCTCGCTGTAGATCTTCAGATGGCCGCCGAGTTGTTTGACGAGGCCATAAACCTGCGGCAGGCCGAGCCCGGTGCCTTCGCCCGGCGGCTTTGTCGTGAAAAACGGGTCGAGCGCCTGCGCCATCGTCCCGGCATCCATGCCCGCGCCCGTATCGGTGATCGCGAACAGCACATACTGGCCGGGCAGGACCTCCGCGTGCTGCGCCGCATAGGCCTCGTCGAGCGTGGCATTCGTAAGCTCGATGGTGAGCTTGCCGCCGTCCGGCATCGCGTCGCGGCTGTTGATCGCCAGGTTCAGCACGGCGGCCTGGAACTCCGCCGGATCGACCGTCGTGTTCCAGAGCCCGGCCCCGACCGCGCACTCGACCGTGACGAACTCACCGACCGCACGGCGCAGCAGCGGCAACGCCTCCTGGATCACGGGCGCGAGGTTGATGGTCTGCGGCCGCAGCGGCTGACGGCGGGCAAAAGCGAGAAGCTGGCGAACGAGGCGCGTGGCGCGGTCGGCCGCGGTCATCATCATGTCGATCCGCTGCCGCGCGCGGTCGTCGCGACCGGCCATGCCGCGCAGCAGCCCAAGACCGCCGATAATGACGGTCAGCAGGTTGTTGAAATCATGCGCGATACCACCGGTCATGCGGCCGACGCTTTCGAGCGTCTGCGCTTGGCGCAGCGCCGCCTCATTGCGGCGGCGTTCGGTGACGTCGAGCAGCGTCACCACATAGCCGCCGTCGTCCGCCGGCCGGTGGAAGATCTCGATATGCTTGCCGTTTGCCGTCGCGAACTCGCTGAGCACCGGGCGCCCGTTGGCGCGCGAGGAAGCCGCGAGTTCGCGTAGCCGCTCCGCCATGGCCGCGTCGTCGAGACGCCCGGCGGGAAATGGGCTGCCGACGGTCATATCGGCGGAAGATCCCATCGCCACGGCAAACGAGGCGTTCAGCGCCCGCAGGCGGCCGCGTGAATCGAACGCGGCGACTCCCTCGCGGACGCTGTCGATCGTCGCTTTCAGAACGCGTTCCGAAACCGTCGCACGGCGCACCGCGCCGACCAGCAGCGCCGCGCCCAACAACAAGCCGAGCAGCGAGACGACGCTGCCGGCGATAAAGGTCGAGACGAGCCGCGCATCCGCAGCCGATGCCCCCTTGAGCCGGACGCTGAGCCGGGCACTCTCCGCGTCGCTGATCGCGGCCAGATCGGCGCCGATTTCCGTCATCGCCTGCCGCCCGAGATCGGTCTCAACGATCCCCTTCGCCGCCGGGTAGCCGGACGAGCGCATCAGCTCGATCGTCGAGGCCAACTCGTTCATCTTGGTGGTGATGTGCGCCTGGAGCTGGAGGATGCGTTGCTGCTGCTCCAGGTTTCCCGCCGTCGCGGTCTGCAGGTTCTGCATCAGCAGCGGCAGGCGATCCTTAGCGCGCTTATACGGCTCGAGGTAATCCTCGCGCCCGGTTATCAGAAAGCCACGCTGGCCGCGCTCGGCGTCCTGGATGGCTTCATCGACCGCGGTAACCGCGCGGATCGCCTCGAAATCGAGTAGCGTGTCGGCCCGCGCCTGCTGCGCCTCGGGCACATTGCGCGTCAACTGGACCGTCACGATCGCGACCACGATCACAAGCGGGACCGCGCCAACGAGCAACGCGAGGATGATCTCGGCCCTGGTACTCCAACCTCTCATCGAGGAGACGCACTCCACACGCGGACGGATCAACCTCCAACCGCAAACGTAAAGATGCGGCAGAGCGCTAAGATTTGCCAGGCGCCCAGTTTTTGTCCATTCGCTGGGGAACAGATACGACACCGGTGACGCGCCCCACTCGTCGGGCGGCGCAGGACGTTGACGACTTAAAGATATCTTTATATGTTCAACTCACGAACGCGCCGCGCGCCATAGGAGACACATCCCCATGCCCGAATTCACCGACTACAAGGTCGCCGACATCGCGCTCGCCGATTGGGGCCGCAAGGAGATCGCCATCGCCGAGACCGAGATGCCGGGACTGATGGCGCTGCGCGATGAGTTCGGCAAATCGCAGCCGCTGAAGGACGCGCGCATCGTCGGCTGCCTGCACATGACGATCCAAACCGCGGTGTTGATCGAGACGCTGGTGGCGCTCGGCGCAACGGTGCGCTGGAGCTCATGCAACATCTTCTCGACCCAGGATCACGCCGCTTCGGCAATCGCCGCCAAGGGCATCCCGGTCTTCGCCTGGAAGGGCGAGACCGAAGAGGAATACGAATGGTGCATCGAGCAGACGCTCTCCGGCCCGGGCGGCTGGAAGCCCAACATGATTCTCGATGACGGCGGCGACGCGACCAAGATCATCCACGACACGCACCCCGAACTCCTCAAGGACATTCGCGGCGTCTCCGAGGAAACGACGACCGGCGTCCACCGGCTCTACGAGATGATGCGCTCGGGCGCGCTGAAGGTGCCGGCGTTCAATGTCAATGACAGCGTCACCAAGTCGAAATTCGACAACCTCTACGGCGTGCGCGAAAGCCTCGTCGATGGCATCAAGCGCGCGACCGATGTGATGCTGGCCGGCAAGATCGCGGTCGTCGCCGGGTTTGGCGATGTCGGCAAGGGCTCGGCGGCGAGCCTCAGGAGCCAGGGCGCGCGTGTCATGGTCACGGAAATCGACCCGATCTGCGCGCTGCAGGCGGCGATGGAAGGCTATCAGGTGGTGACGATGGAAGAGGCCGCGCCAGTCGGCGATATTTTCGTGACCGCGACCGGCAATGTCGATGTCATCACCCTCGACCACATGCGGCAGATGCACGACCGGGCGATCGTCTGCAACATCGGCCATTTCGACAGCGAGATCCAGGTTGGCGCGCTGCGCAACTACGTGTGGGACGAGGTGAAGCCGCAGGTCGACGAAGTGATCTTCCCCGACGGCAAGCGCCTGCTCGTTCTAGCCAAGGGCCGGCTGGTCAATCTCGGCTGCGCGACCGGGCATCCGAGCTTTGTGATGAGCGCGTCATTCACGAATCAGGTGCTCGCGCAGATCGAGCTCTACTGCCATCACGGCAAGTACGAGAACAAGGTGTATGTGCTGCCGAAGCATCTCGACGAGAAGGTCGCCGCACTGCATCTCGACAAGCTTGGCGCCAAACTCACCAAACTTTCCGCCACCCAGGCGCAGTATCTCGGGTTGAAAGAAACCGGTCCCTACAAGCCTGAACATTATCGCTATTAGCAATTTTAACTATGTCGTGTTGATTTTGTTGAGAAAAAGAGGATCATTGTTGGCTCATTGGAGGGACCGTTTGGCCGGAGGGGCGCGGCCGCGACGGCCAGAGGCGTCGTGTCTTGATTCTCGTCGCTGCCATCACCGTTTTTACCGTGCTGATCGCCCTCGGCGGGCTGACGCTGCGCGAGCGTGCCAGGCTCAGCGAGGCCGAAGCGCGGCGCGACGCGGCGGAGGCGAACCGCGAGGGTCTCGCGGCGATCATCGGTACGGCACCACTCGCCGGCTTTCTGTGGCGCGCCGACGGCAGCGAGAGCGCGCTCGGCGCGCTGCCCGGTCGGGCCGCCGCCACGACCTTCACCGAGTTTCTCGCCCGCCTCGACACCGACAGTGCCGAGCGGCTCTTCACCCTTACCGCCGCGCTGCGCGCCAACGGCACGGTCTTTGTCGACACCTCGACGCTCAACGACGGGACTGCCTACGCATTAACCGGCAAGCGCACGGCGCGCGGGGATTCCGTGGTGTGGGCCGCCGATATCAGCCGGACGCGGGCGATCGAGGCGGCGCACAGGGCCTCGCTCGGCGCGACCGCGGCGCTGCGCGCGATGTTCGAAGCGGTGCCGGTGCCGGTGTGGCGGCGCGACGGCAGTCTCACGCTTGTTGACTGCAACAGCGCCTACGCCGCCGCGCTCGACACGACACGCGAGGCCGCGATCGCCGAGGGTCGCGAGCTGGCGCCTGAAAGCGGGCGCGGCAAGGCGCTCGAGCTGGCGCGCGCGGCGGCGGCCGGCACGTCCAGCACCGAGGCGCATCACCTGGTGATCGGCGGCTCGCGTCACCTGATCGAGATCACCGAGACACCCGACCGCGAGGGCGGCACGATCGGCTTCGCGATCGACCGCACCGACCGCGAAGCCGCAGAGGCCGAGCTGCAGCGCCACATCAGCGCGCATGGCGGCGTGCTCGAAAATATCCATGCGGCCGTCGCGATTTATGGCGCGGACAAGCGCCTAAAATTCTGCAATTCGGCCTTCGGGCTGCTGTGGGGCGTCGAGACCGACTGGCTCGCGTGCGGCCCGTCGCTCGACGAGATGCTCGAGCGGCTGCGCGAACGCCGGCGGATCCCGGAATTGGCCGATTTCCGCGCCTTCAAGCGTCAGCAGACGGCGATGTTCACGTCGCTGATCGAACCACTGCAGGAATTGCTGCACCTGCCCGACGACCGCACGCTGAGCCTCACCGTGTCGCCGCACCCGTTGGGCGGCCTGGTCTTTGTCTATGAGGACGTGACCGATCGGCTGGCGCTCGAACGCTCCTACAACACGCTCATAGAGGTACAGCGCGAGTCGCTCGACAATCTGTTCGAAAGCATCGCCGTGATCGGCAGCGACGGAAGGCTGAAGCTGCACAACCCGGCCTATCGCAAGGTGTGGGGCCTGAGCGAGGACGACCTCAAAGGCGAGCCGCATATCAGCGAGATCGTCGAAAAGACACGCCGCTTCTACGAAATTGACGGCCCGGGGGGCGGCAACTGGGCGGCGCTGAAGGCGCGAATCATCGCGCGCGTCTCGGGCGGCGCGCTGGTGCGCGACCTGCTCGACCGTGCCGACGGGACGGTGCTGCAGATCGCGACGGTGCCGCTGCCCGACGGCAACGTGCTGCTGTCCTACCAGGACGTCACCGACACCCAGCGCGTCGAGCGCGCGCTGCGCGAGCGCAACGAGGCGCTAGAGACCGCCGGGCGGTTGAAGAGCGAGTTTATCGCCAATGTCTCCTACGAGCTGCGCACGCCGCTTAACGCGATCATCGGTTTTGCCGAGATCCTGGCGAACGAGTATTTCGGCGCCCTGACCCCGCGCCAGCTCGACTACAGCCGCGGCATCCTCGACAGCTCTCAGCGCCTCTTATCACTGATCAACGACATCCTCGACCTGGCGACGATCGAAGCGGGCTACATGACGCTCGAAACCGCGCAGGTCGACATCCACGACATGCTCGACGCGGTACTGACGCTGACCCGCGAGCGGGCGCGCAACCAGAACCTCGAGCTGGAAATCGATTGCCCCGCTGGTATCGGCGCGGTCGAGGCCGACGAGCGGCGGCTGAAACAGGCGCTCTTCAACCTCGTGTCGAACGCGATCAAGTTCACCCCGCCGGGCGGCTCGATCCGCGTGCACGCGGAGCGGGCGACTGACGAGCTTGTGCTGTCGGTGGCCGATACCGGCGTCGGCATCCCGATCGCCGACCAGGCGCGTATCTTCGAGAAATTCGAGCGCGGCAATCCGAACCTCGCGCAGACCGGCGCCGGGCTTGGCCTGTCGCTGGTCAAGAGCCTGGTTGAGCTGCACGGCGGCACAGTGACGATGACATCGAGCCCGGACGAGGGCACGACGGTCTATTGCCGCCTGCCGACCAGTCACACGCCCGCGCCGGTCACAGCGATCGAGGCGCCGCGGGAGGCGACGGTGCATTAACGGGCGACCGGCACGCCCTTTGTCGTCGAGTATTCGAAATGCAGCGCTTCGCCCGGGTGGACGAGCGGATGGATGGCGTGCGCCGCCATCGCCGCCTCGGCAAAGCCGCTGAGGATCAGCTTCAATTTGCCGGGATAGGTCGCGATGTCGCCGATCGCGAAAATCCCGCCGCGCGAGGCCTCGCAAGTCGCGGGATTGACGGCGATGCGATTGTCATCGAATTTGAGCCCCCACTCGGCGAGCGACCCGAGCTGGGTCGCGAGGCCAAAAAACGGCAGCAGGCAATCGGCGCCGAGCCGGCGCTCGTTGCCGGCGAGATCGGCGACGATCACGGCCGAGAGACGGCCGTCCGCGCCGTCGAGCCCCGCGAGCTGATAGGGCACGACCAGCTCGATCTTTCCCGTCTCCGCGAGCTGCTGTAGCCGGTTCTGCGATTCCGGGGCGGCGCGGAACCTGGCGCGACGATGCACGACCATGACATGCTCGGCTAATTCGCTGAGCGACAGCGCCCAATCGACCGCGGAATCGCCGCCGCCGGCGATGACGATCCGCTTGCCGCGAAAATCCTCGCGCCGCCGCACCAGGTAGAAGACGCTGTTGCCCTCGAACGCCTCAATGCCGGCAAGCGGCGGGCGGTTGGGGCCGAATGCGCCGCCGCCCGCAGCGATCACCACCGCCCGCGCCGCTACCTTTGTGCCATTGGCGGTGGTGACGACAAAACCACCGCCGTCGGCCTGGTCGATCCCGGTCACGGCATGGCCGAGATGATAGATCGGGGCAAATGGCGCCGCCTGCTCGGCGAGGCGCTCGACCAGCAGCGCGGCATCGATTCGCGGATAACCAGGGATGTCGTAGATCGGCTTTTCGGGGTAGAGCGCCGCGCATTGCCCGCCGGCGATATCGAGCGCGTCAAAGACATGGCATTTCATGTCGAGCATGCCGCACTCGAACACCGCGAAGAGGCCCACCGGCCCGGCGCCGATGATCGCCACGTCAGTTTTAATGACCGTCTTGTCCATCCGGCGAATTTAGACACCCCGCGACGCCACGCAACCCGATGTTGCAGCAGTGCGGCCGGCGGGCATACAAGCAGGCATGGCAATCATCGATCTGCCGGATGAAAACGCGACGGCGGCGCTCGCGGCGCGGCTCGCTATGCTGGCACGGCCGGGCGACGTGATCGCGCTCAAGGGCGAACTCGGCGCCGGCAAGACGAGCTTTGTGCGCGCCTTTATCCAGGCGCGCGGCGGCGATGAGGACGTGCCGAGCCCGACCTTCACGCTGGTGCAGATCTACGACCTGCCGGGCGGCGCGGTCTGGCACTTCGATCTTTACCGGCTGCGCACGCCGGAGGAGGCCTGGGAGCTCGGCATCGAGGAGGCGTTCGACAGCGGTATCGCGCTGATCGAATGGCCGGAGCGGCTGGAGATGCTGCTGCCGCCGCGGCGTCTTCTGGTGACGCTCGATTTTGCCGCGGTACGCGGCGCGCGGCGCGCGACACTGGCGGGCGACAGCGCGTGGGCGCCGCGCCTCGCGGTCATCGCGGCAGAGATTTCGTGACAAGGCTCATGATTGAGCGCGAGGCCGCGATCGCCGAGTTTCTCGCCGGTGCTGGCTGGCGCGACGTTACGCCAGCGCCGCTCGCCGCCGACGCCTCGTTCCGCCGCTATTTCCGCCTCGTCGACGGCGAGCGCCGCGCCGTGCTGATGGATGCGCCGCCGCCGCACGAGGATGTCCGCCCCTATATCGCCGTCGCGCGGATGCTGCACGGGCACGGACTGAGCGCGCCGGACATCTTTGCCGAGGATGTCGAGCTCGGTCTGCTGCTGATCGAGGATTTCGGCGACGACACCTATACGCGGCTCCTCGCGCGCGGCGCCGACGAGATGCGGCTCTACACGCTGGCGATCGATACGCTCATCGCGCTGCAACGTGCCGTGAGCGAGCCGCCGGCGCTGCCTTCCTACGATGAAGAGGCTCTGCTGCGTGAAGCGGCGCTGCTCGTCGAATGGTATGCGCCGACCGTGCGCGGAGCACCGCTGCCGCCGGCGCTGTGCGACGAATATCTGGCGCTGTGGCGTGAGCTCGCGCCGCTGGTCGAGACCGGTGCGCCGACCCTGGTGCTGCGCGATTATCACGTCGATAATTTGATGCTGCTCGAAGGCCGTGATGGCGTGCGAGGCTGCGGCCTCCTCGACTTCCAGGACGCGCTCGCGGGCCCGGCAAGCTACGACCTGGTGTCGCTGCTGGAAGACGCGCGGCGCGACGTACCGTCGGCGTTGCGGGCGGCGATGACCGAGCGCTATCTCGCGGCTTTCCCGCGGCTCGATCGCGCCCAGTTTCACCGCGCGGCGGCGATCTTGGCGGCGCAGCGCAACGCCAAGATCATCGGCATCTTCACCCGGCTCTGGCGGCGCGACGGCAAGCCGCAATATCTCGGCCACATCCCGCGCGTCTGGCGGCTGCTGGAGGCTGATTTGCGGGAGCCGGCGCTGCACAAGCTCGCGCGCTGGCTCGACCGGCATCTGCCACCAGCATCGCGCCGCATCCCCGACCAGCGGAGCGCGGCATGAGTGCCGCTTCGCGCGGCCCAAAGTCCGCGATGGTGCTGGCCGCGGGGCTCGGTACCAGGATGCGCCCGGTGACCGACCATCTGCCAAAGCCGCTGATCGAAGTGGAAGGCCAAACGCTACTCGACCATGCGATCGACCGGCTGGCGGCGGCGGGCGCCGAGCGCGTCGTCGTCAATCTGCACTACAAGGGCGACATGATCGCCGAGCGGCTGGCGCATCGCAGCGCGCCGCGCATCGAGGTGTCGCGCGAGGAGACCTTGCTTGAAACCGGCGGTGGCGTGAAGCACGCGTTGCCGCTGCTCGGCGACAGCTTCTTTGTCGTCAACGGCGACATCCTGTGGCTCGACGGCCTGGTGCCGGCGCTCACGCGCCTGGCGGGCGCGTTCAACGCGAGGAAGATCGACGCGGCGCTGCTGCTCCAGCGCACGGTCACAGCGATCGGCTACGAGGGGCGCGGCGACTATTTCCTCGACCCCGCCGGCACGCCGCGACGAAGCGAGGAGCGCGAGATCGCGCCCTACATCTTCGGCGGCGTCCAGATCCTGCACCGCCGGCTGTTCGACGGGGTCGCCGATTCCGTGTTCTCGCTGAAGCGGCTTTACGACCGCGCCGAGGATGCCGGACGGTTGGCGGCGATCGTCCATGACGGCGAATGGTTCCACGTCGGCACGCCCGAGGGCCTCGAGCAGACCCGCGCCCGCCTCGCCGAGTTGCGGACCGAGCGCTAGACGCGGGGCCCGCGATGCGCCCGCATATCTACACCATCGCCGCCGACCGGCCGTTTCTCGCGACCCTCGCCAAGGGGCTGGTGGCGCTGGCCGAGGGTGACCCGCTGCGCCTACCGCGGATGACTGTGCTGCTGCCGACGCGGCGCGCGGCGCGCAGCCTGCGCGAAGCCTTCCTGCGCCTGACCGGCGAGGGCGGCGACCCCGGCGCGCCGCTGCTATTGCCGCGCTTGCGGCCGATTGGTGACCTCGACGCCGACGAGTTCGAGTTTGCCGATGACGAGACGCTCGCGGTGCCGCCGGCGATCCCCGACTTGCGACGCCGTCTGCTGCTGACGCGGCTGGTGCTCGAATGGAGCGCGGGCGACGACAACCAGAACCTGCTGCCTGGCCAGGCGGCGGGGCTCGCCGCGGCGCTCGCCCGGCTGATCGATGCCGCCGCCAGCGAAGGCGCGAATTTCGCCGATCTCGCGAAGCTGGCGCCGCTCGATCTCGCCGAGCACTGGCAGATCGTGCTGCGCTTTCTCGACATCCTGCCTAGAAGCTGGCCCGCGATCCTCGCGGCGGAAGGCGCGCTCGACCCGGCCGAGCGGCGCAACCGGTTGCTCGCGCGCCAGGCCGAGGCGTGGCGCAAGACGCCGCCGCGCGATCCCGTCATCGCCGCCGGCCTTGTCGGCGGCATCCCCGCGATCGAGGAGCTGGTGGGCGTCGTCGCCGGGCTGGAACACGGGCTGGTGATCCTGCCGGGGCTCGACCGCACCGCTCCACCGGCGTTGCGCGAGGCCATCGCCGACGACCCGGCGCATCCGCAATATTTGCTGGCGCGGCTGCTCGACCGCCTGGAATTGACGCAAGACGATGTACGTGAGTGGCAGCCGGAAGCGGCAAGCGCACGCGGCACGCGGCTGCGTCTTGTGTCCGAGGCGCTAAGGCCGGCGAACCTGACTGATGCGTGGCGCGACCTGCGGCCAGAGTCGGTGGAGACGCTGGCCGGCCTCAGCCGTTACGATTGCGCGAGCCCGCAGCAGGAGGCGGTGACGATTGCGCTGCTGTTGCGCCGCAAGCTCGAAGAGCTAGGCGCGACCGCCGCACTCGTCACCCCGGACCGCGAGCTGGCGCGCCGCGTGGCCGCCGAATTGCGGCGCTGGAACATCGACATCGACGACTCCGCCGGCCTACCGCTGGCACGCACGCCGCCCGGCGCCTTCCTGCGTCTGGTGCTCGATATGACCGCCAGCGAGCTGGCGCCGGTGCCGCTCCTCGCGGCACTGAAGCACCCCTTGGCAGCGGGAGGGCTGGCGCCGGAGGAATTTCGCGAGTTGGCGCGGCGCCTCGAACGCCGGTTGCGCGGACCGCGCCCGGCGCCCGGTCTTGCGGGGCTGCGCGCGGCGCTCGAAGCCAAGGATCACGAGTTGCGGCGCTTTATCGACCGGATCGACGAATGCCTCAGCAACTTGCCCGCGCTGCTCGCCGCACGGGAGGCGAGCGTCGTCGAGCTGACGACCGCGCATATCGCGGCTGCCGAGCGTCTCGCCCAAACTAATCTCCCCGGCCGCGACGAGAGCGGCACCGCGCGACTGTGGCGCGACGGGGCGGGCGAGGTCGCCGCGAATTTCTGCCATGACCTGCTCGACGCGGCGCGCGATTTCCCGCCTTTGCCCGGACGCCACTACCCGGCGCTCTACGAGGCGCTTTCCGCCAGAGCGGTGGTGCGCCCGGCCTATGGCCGCCACCCGCGCCTCGCGATCTGGGGCCTCGTCGAGGCGCGGCTGCAACAAGCCGATCTGGTCGTACTCGGCGGACTCAACGAGGGCACCTGGCCTGGTCCGGTTCCGACGGACCCTTGGATGTCGCGCCAGATGCGCGCCGAGTTTCGCCTGCCGCTGCCCGAGCGCGCGATCGGCATGGCGGCGCATGATTTCGTGCAAGCGCTCGGCGCGCCGGAAGTAGCACTGACCCGCGCCGCGCGGCACGAAGGCGCGCCGACCGTGCCGTCGCGCTGGCTGCTGCGGCTCGACGCGGTGCTGCGCGCCGTGGGCCTCGAGAGCGCGCTCGGCCCCGACCCCGAAATCATCGCGGCAACCACGCTGAGCGATCAGCCGCGCGAGGCGCGGCCGCTGCCGCGTGCTGAGCCGAAGCCGCCTCTTGCGGCACGGCCACGGCAGCTGTCGGTCACCGAGATCGAGACCTGGCGGCGCGACCCCTATGCGATCTACGCCAAACACGTCCTCAAGCTGAGCGCACTGGACGAGCTCGACGCCGACCCCAACCGCGCCGATCTCGGCATCGCGATTCATAACGCGCTGGCGGAATTTGTGCAGCGCTACCCGCGCGAGCTGCCCACGCACGCCGAAGAGGAACTGCGCCAGATCGGCGAGTGGAAGTTCGGGCCGCTGCTGTCACGGCCGAGCGCCTGGGCGTTCTGGTGGCCGCGTTTTGAGCGCATCGCCGCGTGGTTTGTCGCCGAGGAGAGGTTGCGCCGCACGGAGCTAACCGAGAGCCGTAGCGAGGTCGAAGGCAAGCTCGTCATCAACGCGCGCGGCGGCCCGTTCACGATCGTCGCACGCGCCGATCGCATCGACCGGCTCGCCACGGGTGAGCTGGAGCTGATCGACTACAAGACCGGCGCGACGCCTCGGAAACAGGACATCGCGGCGGCGATTGCGGTGCAGTTGCCGCTCGAAGGCGCGATCGCCGAAGCCGGCGGGTTTGCCGGCATTTCCGCCGCGACGGTCACCGCGCTGGAGCACTGGAAGCTTGGCGGCGGCAACCCCGCCGGATCGCGCGATCCGGCGGGCGACGACCCCGGGGCGCTGATCGCCCATGTCCTCGCGGCCGTCCGCGCGCAGATCGACCGCTACGACGATGCGGCGATGCCCTATCGGCCGGTGCCGGTCGCGAAATGGCGGCCGCGCTATTCCGACTACGCGCATCTCGAGCGGCTGACCGAAAGCGAGGACGAGTGATCGACGCGCATCGCGAAGCCGACCTCGCCCAGCGCCGGGCACTCGACCCGGGCGCATCGGTCTGGGTATCGGCGTCGGCCGGCACTGGCAAGACCAAGGTGCTGACCGAGCGGCTGCTGACCTTGATGCTCGGCGGCACCGAGCCGTCACGCATCCTCTGCCTGACATTCACCCGCGCCGCCGCTGCCGAAATGGCAAACCGGGTCAATGAGCGGCTGGCGCGATGGACGACGATGCCCTCGGGCGAGCTGTCGCAGGAGCTGGTCGCGCTGACCGGCCGTCACCCCAACGAAGACGACATCAGTGCCGCGCGGCGCCTCTTCAGCCGGGTGCTCGACACGCCGGGCGGGGCGAAGATCGAGACGATCCACGCCTTCTGCCAATCGTTGCTGCGGCGCTTTCCGCTCGAAGCGAGCGTCCCGCCGGAGTTCACTGTCGTCGACGAGCGCAGCGCCAGCGAGGCGCTCAATGATGCGATTGCGCAAATCATCGCGGCGGCACGCGCCGGAACGCGGCCCGATCTCATGGAAGCGCTATCGGTCGTCGCCCGCTATTCGGCCGACGAAAGCTTTGCCGCGCTGATGGTTGCGCTCGCCCGCGAGCGCGGCCGGCTTGCGGCAGCGCTGGCGGAGGGCGAGGAGATGCTCGTCGCTCGCCTTGCCGCGGCGACCGGCATCCCGCCGGGCGCAACCGCGGCAAGCATCGCCGCCGCGTTTTGCGCCGGCGGCGACCTTCCGGCGCTGCGCCAGGCCTGCGAGGCGCTCGACGCCGGCTCCCCGAAGACCGATCAACCGCGTAGCCAGATCATCGCACGCTGGTGTGAAGACGCGGCCGGGCGCGCCGCGATGGTCGACGAATACCTCGATACATTTCTCACGCAGACGGATGCGATCCGTGAGACCTTGTTTACTAAGGCGGCCGCGAAAAAAGCCGGTATCGATCTCGGGACGATCCTTTCGGTCGAGGCCGAACGCGCCAAGCGCTTTGTCGAGACGCAGAACAGCCTGGTGACGCTCGACGCGACGCGGGCACTGGTATGTCTCGGCAGTGCAGTGGTCGAGGCGTATGAAGCGCGCAAGCGGCTGCGCGCCGAGCTCGATTACGACGACCTTGTGCTGAAGGCGCTCGATCTGCTGGATCGCCCCGGTATCGCACCCTGGGTGCTGTTCAAGCTCGACGGCGGGCTCGACCATATCCTGATCG
This sequence comes from Allostellaceae bacterium, assembly GCA_035570495.1. GTDB lineage: Bacteria > Pseudomonadota > Alphaproteobacteria > ATCC43930 > CGMCC-115725 > DATARH01. The sequence goes on from DATMLO010000154.1 coordinate 29,552, forward strand.
ACGAGGCCCAGGACACCAACCCCGAGCAATGGGCCATTGTTTCGATCCTTGCCGAAGAATTCTTTGCCGGCGACGACCCGCTGGGCCGGATGCGGACGGTCTTCGCGGTCGGTGACGCCAAGCAATCGATCTACAGCTTTCAGCGCGCCGACCCGAAGGCCTTTGTCGAGATGCGGGAGCATTTCGCGGAACGGGTCAACGCGGTTCGCCGGGATGGATGGCGCACCGTGCCGCTCGAAGTGTCGTTTCGCGCCGCCGAACCGCTACTAAAAGCCGTCGATGCGATCTTCGGTATCGAAGAAGCGACAAACGGCGTCGCGCTCGACGGCGCCGCAATCCGCCATGTCGCCGCGCGGATCGGCCAGGCCGGCCTCGTCGAGCTGTGGCCGCCCGCGATGCCGCCGGCCGAGGAAAGCGACGACCCGAGCGCTGACGATATCGTCCGACGCACCCCAAGCGCGCCGACGCGGCTCGCCCGCGCCATCGCCGCGACGATTGATGGCTGGCTCAAAACCGGTGAGATGCTGGCGTCCCACGACCGGAAGATGCGCGCCGGCGACATCATTGTGCTGGTGCGCCGCCGCAACGCCTTTGTCGAGGAGCTGCTGCGCGAGCTGAAGCGGCGCAAGGTCCCTGTCGCGGGCGCCGACCGGCTGACCTTGATCGAGCAGCTGGCGGTCAAAGACCTGGTCGCGCTCGGCCAGTTTTTGCTGCTGCCGGAAGACGATCTGACCCTCGCCGCGGTGCTCAAGGGCCCGTTGTTCGGCGTTACGGAAGATCAGCTCTACGATCTCGCCTACGATCGCGGAAGCCGCTCGCTGTGGTCGCGGCTCCTAGCGCGCGCCGGCGGCGACGCAGAACTCACGTATGCGGCGGGGACGTTGAAGGGCCTTCTGGCGCGGGCCGATTTCGTGCCGCCTTACGAGCTCTATGCCGGGATTCTGGGCGCCGAAGACGGACGACGCGCGATGCTGGAACGCCTCGGCCCAGAGGCCGAAGACCCCATCGAAGAATTCCTCGCCCTCACCCTCACCTATGAGCGCGAGCACGTGCCGTCGCTGCAGGGTTTCCTGCACTGGCTTGTCGCGGGCGACATCGAGGTGAAGCGGGATTTCGCCGGGCAGCAGCGCGACGAAGTGCGGATCATGACCGTGCACGGCGCGAAAGGCCTCGAAGCGCCGGTCGTCTTCGTCCCCGATACGATGCAGCTGCCGGTGCAGCGCGCTGGCCTTCTGTGGACCGAGCGCGACGTGCTGCCACTCTGGCGGCCGCACGCCGATTTCTCGACTGAGCATCACACGGCGGCGCGCCTCGCGCTGCGCCGGCGGGACCTGCAGGAATACCGCCGGCTGCTTTACGTCGCGCTGACCCGCGCCGAGGACCGGCTCTATATCTGCGGCTGGCAGACGCGCAACGAGGGCAAGGAAGCGGCGACCTGGCACACGCTGTGCGCCGCCGGGCTGAGGGACATCGCCGAGCCGTTCGATTTCGACGCGGCGCCGCTGATCGGCGAGACCGATGGCTGGGGCGGCATCGGACTGCGTCTCAGCGCGCCGCAGACCGCGGCGCCAAAACGCGATGCGCTGGAAGCCGCGGCGCCGGTTCTCGCGGCGGTCCCGGACTGGCTCTCCCGCCCCGCGCCCGAGGAGCCCGACCCGCCGCGCCCCCTGCTGCCGTCGCAGCCCAGCGGCGCCGAGCCGGCCACCCTGTCGCCGCTCGCCGATGGCGGGCGCGACCGCTTCAAGCGCGGGCTGCTGGTGCACCGCCTCCTGCAGACGCTGCCGGAATTGCTGCCCGCCGAGCGCGCCGCCGCTGCCCGGCGCTTCCTGGCGCTGCCGGTTCACGCCCTCGCCACGGACGAGCAGGAGGACATCTGCCGCGAGACCATGGCTGTGCTCGAAAACCCCGAATTCGCGCCGCTATGGAGCGCGGCGGCGCAGGCCGAGGTGCCGGTCGTCGGCCTCATTGGCGGACGCGCCCTTTCCGGCCAGATCGATCGCATTGTCGTCACCGACGAGCGCGTGCTGATTGTCGACTACAAGACGATTCGCCCGCCGCCACGGAGCGAGGACGAGGTCGCACCGGTCTATCTACAGCAGCTCGCGAGCTATCGCGCGGCGCTCGAACGCATCTATCCGGGCCGCCCCGTCGCCTGCGCCATATTGTGGACGGAGGCTCCGCGCCTGATGCCGATCAGCGACGCGCTGCTCGAACGGCACCTGCCTTGACGTTGCTTTTGCGGCTCCCTTAATTTCTAGGACAGATCACAAAAGGATTTCATTCGATGAAGCCGACAGCGGTCAGCGATGGCACCTTTGACAGCCTGGTGCTCGGCGCCAAGGAACCCGTCCTCGTCGATTTCTGGGCGGAGTGGTGCGGCCCCTGCAAAATGGTGGCGCCGTTTCTCGACGAGCTCGCCGAGGACATGAACGGGCGGCTCACCGTCGCCAAGGTCAATATCGACGAGAACCCGCAGACCCCGCGCAAGTACGGGGTGCGCGGCATTCCGACGATGATCCTGTTCAAGGATGGCCAAGTCGCCGCCACCAAGATCGGCGCGCTGCCCAAGAGCAAACTCAAGGAGTGGGTCGAGTCGGTAATCTAGGGCGCACGCGCCGCCGCAAAGAAAATGGCCGGTTCGCACCGGCCATTTTTTCCCACTTAGTGCGGCAGGATCACGCCCCCGCCGGGTGTGGTCGGCGGACGGAGGATCGGCATCTTGGCGCCGGTCTGCGGCGGGTCGATCGACATACCCGGATCGATGCTCGACGGCGGCTCGATGACGTCGCGCTGCGTGTCCATCGCGCCGATATTAGGCGCGGGACCAACCAGCGCCGCCTCGCGGACCGCCGCCGGTGGCCGCTGAGTCTGCGCGGCCTGCACGCTGACGGAGATGGCAACTGCCCCGGACAGGGCGAGAGCAAGCAGAATCGTGGTGTGTTTCATACCCGGCAAACATCGCGGGCCGGGATTGGTTCACCCGTTTTCGCGCAAGACGACGCCGGCAAAATGCAGCGAGCCGCAGATCAAGACTCGCCCACTCGCGGCCTGGGCGGCGATGGCGCTCAGCGCGTCTTCGATCGACGCCGCTTCATGCGCAACGATCCCGACTGAACGCGCCGCTTCGGCGATCGCCGAAGCGGGCAGCGGGTTTTCCTCTCCGGGGATCGTCACCGCCTGAAAGCTGTGCGCAAAGGGCGCAAGCGAAGCCAGAAAGCCGGCTGCGTCCTTGGTGTTGAGCATGCCGACGACGAGATGCAGCGGCCGGCGGCGCCACCCCGCCACCGCCGCGGCCAGCACCTCGCCCGCCGCCGGGTTGTGGCCGCCATCGAGCCATAGCTCCCAGCCCGGCATCATGTCGACGAGCGGGCCGCGCACGAGGCGCTGCAGCCGCGCCGGCCACTCGATGCGGCGCAGCCCTTTGGCCAAAGCGGTCGGGGGGACAACAGCATTGGGCAGACATTCGAGGCAGGCTATCGCGGTGCCGGCATTGGCGATCTGATGCGCGCCGGGCAGGGACGGCAGTGGCAGATCGAGCCGCCAGCGTTGCCCTTCGTAGCGCATGCCGTCGCCCGCCGGTTCGCAACGCCACTCGCGGCGCCAGCGAAACAGCGGCGCGCCGACAGTGGCGGCGCGCGCCTCGATCACCGCTTCGCCGTCGTCGGTTTGCGGCGCGATCACCGCCGGCGCGCCAGGCTTGAGGATGCCGGCTTTCTCGCCGGCGATCGCCGCGACGGTCGGCCCCAGAAATGCCTGATGATCGAGCGATACCGGGGTGATTGCGGTCACCGCCGGATGCGGGACGACATTGGTCGTGTCGAGTCGGCCGCCGAGCCCGACCTCAAGCAGAGTGAAATCCGCCGGCACCTGTGAAAACGCCATAAAAGCGGCGGCCGTCAGCACCTCGAAAAAGGTGATCTCGCCACCGGCGTTGGCGCGCTCGCAATCGCCGAGCAGCGAGGCGAGAAATGCGTCGTCGATCAGCTTTCCGGCCAGCCTTATGCGCTCGTTGAAGTGCACCAGATGCGGCGAGGTGTAGGCGTGCACCCGATAGCCGGCGGCCTCGAGGCAGGCGCGCAAGGTGGCGACCGTCGAGCCCTTACCATTGGTGCCGGCGACGTGGATCACCGGCGGCAGACGGTCCTGCGGCCGGCCGAGTTCCGTCAGCAGCCGTTCGATACGATCGAGCGACAGCGTGCTGCTGTTGACGGTGTCGATGCGCTTTGGATGCAACCCGCCCAGCCGGGCGAGAACACTATCGAGGGCAGAGGCGGTTTCGCTCACGCCGATCCCGCCGGCGCCGGCAGCTGCACCGGTTCACGCAGCAGCTTGAGGATGCGCGCCAGTGTAGCCGCCAGCTCGCCGCGCTTCACGACCATATCGACCATGCCGTGCTCAAAGAGATATTCAGCGCGCTGAAAGCCCTCGGGCAGCTTCTCGCGGATCGTTTCCTCGATGACGCGCGCCCCGGCAAAGCCGACGATCGCCCCGGGCTCGACGATCGCGATGTCACCGATCGCCGCGAACGACGCCGCGACTCCGCCCGTCGTCGGGTCGGTCAGCACGACGATGTAGGGCAGCCCCGCCTCCTTGACGAGGTCGGCGGCGATGATGCTGCGCGGCATCTGCATCAGGGACAGGATGCCCTCCTGCATCCGCGCGCCGCCCGAGGACGGGACGACGACCAGCGCCGCATGGCGCTCGGCCGCGAGCCGCGACGCGGCGACCAGCCCCTCGCCGACCGCGACACCCATCGAGCCGCCCATAAAGGCAAAGTCGAAGGCGGCAATGACCGTAGCGACGCCGCCGATGCGGCCTTGCGCGACAGCAATCGCCTCGCTGCTCGGCCCCAGCGCCGTATGGCCTTCGCGCAACCGTTCGGTGTAGCGCTTACGGTCGCGAAACTTGAGCGGGTCGATCGGTACGCGCGGCAGCTCGATTTTCTCGAAAGCCTCGTTGTCGAACAGCATCTTGAAGCGTTCGGCGCTGCCGATGCGGAAATGATGGCCGCAATGCCGGCACACCATCAGATCGGCGACGAGATCGCGCAGAAACAGCGTCTGCTCACAGCCGGGACACTGTTTCCACAGATTGTCCGGCACCTCCTTGCGGCCCACGGCGGCGCGGATTTTCGGCAGGACGAAATTGGTGAGCCAGTTCGGCATCGCTATTCAGCCGCGTAGCACACGGCCTCGATATTGTGGCCGTCGGGGTCGAGCACGAAAGCGCCGTAGTAGTCGGGCCGGTATTGCGGACGCAACCCGGGCTTGCCGTTGTCGCGGCCGCCCGCTGAAAGCGCCGCTTCGTAGAACCGGTCGACGGTCACACGATCAGTCGCTTCGAACGCGACATGCGTACCGGTCAGCGCTTGCAGGCGACGACCGATCCAAAAAAACGCCTTGCGACCCTTGCCATAGCCAAAATCATTCTCGCCGAAAGCATAGAGGCGGACGATGCCTAGCGGTGCTAGAGCGCGGTCGTAGAACGCCTGCGAACGCTCCAAATCGCTGACACCGAGGGTCACGTGGTCGATCATCGACGTGCCCCGCGAATGCCCTGAGCGAGCGCGACGATGTCGCCGAGCACCGCGTCGACCAGGCCGGGCTGGGCCTTGCCGCCGGCGTCGAGGTTTTGCGCGAGGCGGTCGACCAGCGCGGTGCCGACTGCCGCGGCGTCGGCCACCCGAGCGATTTCGGCAGCTTGCGCGGGGTTCTTGATGCCAAAGCCGACCGCGACCGGCAGCTTGGTGAAGCGGCGGATGCGGGTGACCGCGTCACGCACCGAAGCGGCGTCAGCCGAGCGGGTACCGGTAATCCCGGCGATCGCCACGTAATAGACAAAGCCGCTGGCGCGCCCGACGATGGTCGGCAGGCGATGCTCGTCGCTCGTCGGGGTGGCGAGGCGGACCAGGTCGAGCCCGGCTGCCTCAGCTGGATCGGCAAGCTCCCGCTCCTCTTCGGGCGGCAGGTCGACGATGATGAGGCCATCGACCCCGGCGGTCGCCGCATCCTTGGCGAACGCCGCGGCGCCGTAGCGGTAGATCGGGTTGTAATACCCCATCAGCACATAGGGCGTGTCGGGGTCGCGGGCGCGCAGATGGCGCACCATCGCCAGCGTCTTTTTGAGCGTCATCCCGGATTGCAGCGCCCGCAGCCCACCGGCCTGGATCGAAGGCCCGTCGGCCATCGGATCGGAGAACGGCATGCCGATCTCGATCAGATCGGCGCCCGCCGCCGCTACGCCCTCGAACAGCCGGGTCGAGGTGTCGAGGTCGGGATCGCCGGCGACCAGATAGGCGACAAGCCCGGCACGGCCCTCGGCCTTCAGCGCCGCGAAACGCTTTTCGATACGCCCCCCTGGACGTCCCATTGGCCGGCTCACAGCTCCACACCGAGATGCTCGGCGACCGCGAAGATGTCCTTATCGCCGCGGCCGCACATGTTCATGACCAGAAGGTGGTCGCGCGGCAGCTTGGGCGCGACCTTCGCGACATGCGCCAGCGCGTGCGCCGGCTCCAGCGCTGGGATGATGCCTTCGAGCCGGCTGCACAGCTGAAAGGCGTCGAGCGCCTCCTTGTCGGTGATCGAGACGTATTCGACGCGGCCGAGATCGTTGAGCCAGGAATGCTCCGGCCCGATGCCCGGATAGTCGAGCCCAGCCGAGATCGAATGCGCATCGATGATCTGGCCGTCATCGTCCTGCAGCAGGTAGGTTCGGTTGCCGTGCAGCACACCGGGCAGACCGCCATTCAATGACGCGGCATGCTTGCCGGTCTCAATGCCGTCGCCGCCGGCCTCGACGCCGATCATGCGCACGGTTGGATCGTCGAGGAACGGGTGGAACAGGCCCATCGCGTTCGACCCGCCGCCGATGCAGGCAACGAGCGTATCGGGCAAACGCCCCTCGGCTTCGTGCAGCTGGACGCGGGTCTCGTCGCCGATCACGCATTGGAAATCGCGCACCATCGCCGGGTAGGGGTGCGGACCGGCGACCGTGCCGATCACGTAGAACGTGTCGTCGACATGAGCGACCCAATCCCTGAGCGCGTCGTTGAGCGCGTCCTTGAGGGTCGCGGTGCCGGAATGCACCGGCACGACCTCGGCACCCAAAAGCTTCATGCGGAAGACATTGGGCGCCTGCCGGGCGATATCGGTCGCGCCCATGTAGACGACGCAGGGCAGGTTGAAGAGCGCGCAAGCGGTCGCGGTAGCGACGCCGTGCTGGCCCGCGCCGGTTTCGGCGATGATACGGGTCTTGCCCATGCGCCGCGCGAGCAATACCTGGCCCAGCACGTTATTGATCTTGTGCGCGCCGGTGTGGTTGAGCTCCTCGCGCTTCATATAGATTTTGGCGCCGCCGTAATGCCGGGTCAGCCGCTCGGCAAAGAAGAGGGGGCTCGGCCGGCCGACATAAAATTTCAGGTAATAGTCGAGCTCGGCCTTGAAGGCCGGGTCGGCCTTGGCGGCGTTATAGGCCTGTTCCACGGCGAGGATCAGCGGCATCAGGGTCTCGGCGACGTAGCGGCCGCCATAGAGGCCGAAATGCCCGTCCGGGTCGGGACCGGCGCGATAGGTGTTCGGTGTCTGCATCGGCGTGGCTATAGACCGCGCGCGACCTCAAGAAAAGCGCGGATCTTGTCCGGGTCTTTTTGCCCGGGTGCGCTCTCGACACCGGACGACACATCGACGATGTGCGCCCCCGAGATATGCACGGCCTCCAGCAGCAGCTCGGCGGTGAGGCCGCCTGACAGCATCCAGGGGAGCTTCCAATCGCGGCCGGCGATCAGTTGCCAGTCAAAGGCGAGGCCGTTGCCGCCCGGCCGCGTCGCCCCCGGGGGCGGCTTGGCGTCGAACAGCAGCATGTCCGCGGCATCCTCGTAGCGGGCCGCCACAGCCAGATCATCCAGGCCGGCGATCGAGATTGCCTTCATCACCTGACAGTCGAATTGCCGCTTGGCTTCGTCAACGCGTTCGGGGCTTTCGGCGCCATGAAACTGCAAGATGTCGATCGGCGCCGCGTCGAGCACGGCGGTGATCGCCGCGTCATCGGCGTCGACAAACAGCGCGACGCGCTTCACCGATGCCGGCACTGCGGCGCACAGCGCCCCGGCGCGCGCCGGGGTCACCGTGCGCGGGCTCGGCGGATAGAACACGAACCCGACATAGGAGGCACCGCCGGCGATCGCGGCCGCGATCGCCGCTTCGCTCGACAACCCGCAGATTTTCGCGGCGACGCTCATCGTGGGAGCGCCGCGACGGGCGGACGCGTCTCGGCGCGCGCGGCGTCCAGCTCGCGCTCGAGCCGGGCGATGCGCTCGCGCGAGCGTCGCGCCTCGCGACGCCAGCGCCAGCCGCCGATCCAGGTCACGAACTGGCCGGCGAAAAAGCCGATGACCAGCATCCCGAGCACGACGAGATAAAGCGGCAGTTCAAGTTTCAGCGGCAGCGGCCATAGCTCCACCAATACCGCCTCGCGGTTCGATACCGCGAAGAGGATAAGCACGAGCGCGACCAGCGCCAGGATGAGCCACCAGAGGAATTTCATTCGAGGGACCTCGCCCTACTCGTCATCCCCCGGGTTTGTCCCAGGGATCCGCGTGGATAGCCGGATCAAGTCCGGCCATGACGATTAGATGGGTGCGCGCGGTCGAGACTTAATGGTTCAGCCGGTCGCGCAGCTGCTTGCCGGTCTTGAAGAACGGCATGTGCTTCTCGCTGACCGAGACGCTGTCGCCGGTGCGCGGGTTGCGACCGATACGCGCGTCGCGTTTCTTGACCGAGAACGCGCCGAAACCCCGCAACTCCACACGGTCGCCGCGCGACAGCGCGGCGGCAATCTCATCAAAGATGGCGGTGACGATAATCTCGACATCGCGCTGGTAAAGGTGCGGGTTGCTCTCCGCTAGCCGCTGGACGAGCTCTGATTTCGTCATCGCGGTCGCCGCTCCCGTCAGTTTTGTTGGCGTGACCCTACGGTGCCAAAGCCGCGAGCAAGCGTCAAGCAAGCGCCTGAAAAAGAGAGCATTCTGTTACCCGGCCGCGATTTCGCGGCCGGGTGCGGCATCGCGCACCGGGATGACGACGGCGAGGGCCCTAGGCCTTGTCGTCGCCGTCAGCCTCGTCGCGGCGGCGGATCGCGGCGCCAAGAATATCGCCAAGGCTCGCGCCCGAATCCGACGATCCGAACTCGGCCATCGCCTTCTTCTCCTCATCAACCTCGCGCGCCTTGATCGACAGCGTGACCTTGCGGGTGGCACGGTCGAGCTGGGTGATCTTGGCGTCGACGCGCTCGCCCACCGCGAAACGGTCGGGGCGCTGCTCGCTGCGGTCGCGCGACAGCTCGGATTTGCGGATAAAGCCGGGCATGCCGTCGGGCAGCGTCACGTCGATGCCGGTGTCGGAGGTGCCGGAAATCGTCGCGGTGACGACATCGCCCTTCTTGACCTTGTTGAGGCCCGCCTCGAACGGGTCGGCTTCGAGCTGCTTGATGCCGAGCGAAATCCGCTCCTTCTCGACATCGACGTCGAGCACCTTGACCTTGACCATCTGGCCCTTGCGATAGTCCTGCATCGCCTCTTCGCCAGGCTTGGTCCAGTCGATGTCGGAGAGGTGCACCATGCCGTCGATATCGCCAGGCAGGCCGATAAACAGGCCGAACTCGGTTGTGTTGCGTACCTCACCTTCGATCTCACTGCCCGCGGGGTGCTCTTCCATGAAGGCTTCCCACGGGTTCGGCAGGGTCTGTTTGAGGCCGAGGCTGATGCGCCGCTTCGCCGGGTCGACATCCAGCACCATGACCTCGACCTCCTGAGAGGTCGAGACGATCTTGCCAGGATGCACGTTCTTCTTGGTCCAGCTCATCTCGGAGACGTGGACAAGACCCTCGACCCCCGGCTCCAGCTCCACAAAGGCGCCGTAATCGGTGATGTTGGTGACGCGGCCCTTGAACTTGGCGTTGGCCGGATACTTGAACTCGACGCCCTCCCACGGGTCGGCCTCGAGCTGCTTCATGCCGAGCGAGATGCGCTGCGTCTCGGGGTTGAAGCGGATCACCTGCACATTGACGTTCTGCCCGATGTTGAGCGCCTCGGACGGGTGGTTGATGCGGCGCCAGGCGATATCGGTGACATGCAGCAGGCCGTCGACGCCGCCCAGATCGACGAAAGCGCCGTAATCGGTGATGTTCTTGACGACGCCGGCGAGGATCTGGCCCTCCTTGAGGCTCGCCACCAGTTCGGAGCGCTGCTCGGCGCGGCTCTCCTCGAGCACGGCGCGGCGCGACACGACGATATTGCCGCGCGAGCGATCCATCTTGAGGATCTGGAACGGCTGCGGCGAGCCGAGCAGCGGGGAAATATCGCGCACCGGGCGGATATCGACCTGGCTGCCAGGCAGGAACGCGACAGCACCCGACAGGTCGACGGTGAAGCCGCCCTTGACGCGGCCGAAGATCGTGCCGGTGACGCGCTCATTGGCCTGGAAGTTCTTTTCGAGCTGGGTCCAGGCTTCCTCGCGACGCGCCTTTTCGCGCGAGAGCGAGGCCTCGCCGTTCTTGTCTTCCATCCGCTCGAGGAACACCTCGACGGTGTCGCCGACATGAATGTCCGGCGGCGCACCGCCGTTCGAGAATTCCTTGAGCGCCACGCGGCCTTCCGATTTCAGGCCGACATCGATCAGCGCGGCATCGTTCTCGATAGAGATCACGCGGCCTTTGACGACCGTGCCCTCGAGGCCGTTGGAAACGCCCATCGATTCTTCGAGCAGCGCGGCAAAGCTTTCCTTGGGAGCGACGACAGGTTCAGCAACAGACATTACACATCCTCGATCCCGTTGGCAGGGTAGCCCCCGCCGGGATCAGGGCGGGGGACGGGCGGCCGGCAGTTCTCGGGCGCGGCCGCGTTGACCCGGTTCTGCAAATCGTGGGGGAGGCCCGCCGTCAGCGGTCACAATAGCGCGCGGTGAGTTGAGTAGCTCGCTCGTAGACCTGGTCGGCGTCGAGCAATGTCGTATCTATCGTTACGGCGTCGGGTGCGGCCGCGAGCGGCGCAACCCGGCGCTCGCTATCGCGCGCGTCGCGTTCCCTCATGTCCTGCAGGACATCGTCGTATATAGCCGTCGCGCCGCGCTCCCGCAACTCCTTGACCCGCCGAAAAGCGCGGGATTCCGCGCTTGCCGTGATGAAAATCTTCACCGTCGCGTCCGGGCAGACCACGGTGCCGATATCGCGACCATCGAGCACGGCACCTTTCGCGGGCAGATTGTTCACCGGCGGCGGGTGGCGCGCGAAGCGGCGCTGTGCGTCGAGCAGCGCCGCGCGCACCGCCGGGATCGCGGCAACCAGCGAGGCGGCGCGGGCGACTTCTTCCTGGCTGAGGCGCGGGTCGGCGAGGCCAGAAAAATCGAGGCTGCGCGCGGCTTTATCCGCGGCGACGGGGTCGGCCGGGTCACCGCCCGCCTCAAGTACGGCAAGTCCGGTCGCGCGATAGAGCTTGCCGGTATCGAGATGCGCGAGGTCGAACCGTGCGGCCAACCTTCGCGCCAGCGTGCCCTTGCCCGACGCCGCGGGGCCGTCGATCGCGACGATGAGGGGAGCGTTATCAGGCAATCTCGGGGAAGCCGGCGCCGAGCCGGTTCATCAGCGGCACAAAGCCGGGGAAGCTGGTCGCGATCGGTCGCACGTCGTCAATCTTGACCGGCGATTTCGCGGCGAGGCCGAGCACCAGATAGGCCATCGCGATGCGGTGATCGAGCCTGGTCTCGATCACCGCACCGCCAGCGGGTGGGCCGCCATCGCCCTCGACGATCAAATCGTCACCCTCGACCGCGACCTTGACACCGCACGCCGCGAGCCCGATCGCCATGCCGGCGAGACGATCGCTCTCCTTCACGCGCAGCTCGGCGAGCCCGCGCATCACCGTGCGGCCCTTGGCGCAGGACGCGGCGACGGCGAGCACCGGATATTCGTCGATCATCGTCGGCGCGCGGCTCGCCGGGATGTCGGCGCCTCGGAGTACGCCCGCGCGGACGCGCAGATCGGCGACCGGCTCGCCGCCCTCGACGCGCTCATTAAGATAGGCAATGTCTGCGCCCATCTCCTCGAGGCTGGCGAGCAGCCCGGTGCGCGACGGGTTGAGCCCGATACCCTCGACCGTGACCTCGGACCCCGGCACCACCAGCCCGGCGACGATGGCGAAAGCGGCGGAGGAAATATCCGCCGGCACGACGATCGGCGCGGCGACGAGCTCGGGCTGGCCGACGATGGTGATGCGCTTGCCGCCGCCCTCGGCTGGCGTCACCCGCACTGTTGCGCCGAAATGGCCGAGCATGCGCTCGGTATGGTCGCGCGTTGTTTCCGGCTCAACGACGGTAGTCTCGCCCGGCGTGTTGAGCCCGGCCAGCAGCACCGCCGATTTCACCTGCGCCGACGGCACCGGCAGGGTGTATTCGACGGGCACCGGCTCCGCCGTGCCGCTAACGCAGAGCGGCAGACGCCCACCGTCACGGCTGGCGAAGCGTGCGCCGAAACGCGACAGCGGGTCGGTCACCCGCCGCATCGGCCGGGTGCGCAGCGACGCGTCGCCGGTCACAAAGCTGGTGAAGGGATGCGTCGCCAAGACGCCGAGCAGCAGGCGCGCCGCGGTGCCGGAATTGCCGAGGTCGAGCACGTCGCCCGGCTCTGCAAGCCCGCCGACCCCGACCCCGTCGACCCGCCAGCACCCGTCACTCAGCCGCTCGACGCCGGCACCCATCGCGCGCATCGCCGCCGCCGTGCACAGCACGTCCTCGCCTTCTAGCAGCCCGGAAATCTCGGTACGGCCGACCGCCAACGCACCCAGCATCAGCGCGCGATGCGAGATCGACTTATCGCCCGGCACGCGGATCGCGCCGTTAAGCGGCGCCTTGGGGCGCGAGCCGCTCAAAGCAACCGGAGAATGCGATATCAGATCGTCGGGCATGATCCGAACTTTACCCTTGCCTCTCCCGCAAGCGCGGCCCATATCCGGCAGCCTGGCGCGATGACCGGCGGCGCGTTTGGTTTTGACAGGATGCGCCGGCTGTGGCAATGGCGCGCCAGCTTTCATGCGAGCCGACCTTCAAGGAGCGAGACTTGGCCAAACCCGAATGGGGCACCAAGCGGATCTGCCCGAGCTGTGGCACCCGCTACTACGACCTGTTGCGCGATCAGGTGATTTGTCCGAAATGCAGCACGCCCTACGACCCGGAGGCCTTCCTCAAGGCGCGCCGGTCGCGCCCCGCGCTGCCGGTTGAGAAAGAGCTGGCGCCGGTTGGCGATGACGCCGATGCCGAGGCGGAGGATATCGAGACCGCGGAGGACGAAGAGGAAGAGGCGGTGCCGCTCGCCGAGGGCGAGGAGGAAGAAGACGAGGAGCTGATCGAGGACGCTTCGGAGCTCGGCGAGGACGAGGACGACATGGCCGAGGTCATCGACAATGTCGAAGAGGAAGAGCCTTAAGGTTTTTGCGTTTGACGGCGGGGGGCCGCATTCATAAGTTCGCGCTCTGACCAGCGATTTTGGGCGGATTTTTGGGGCCATAGCTCAGCTGGGAGAGCGCTACAATGGCATTGTAGAGGTCACCGGTTCGATCCCGGTTGGCTCCACCAATCAGATAAAGGGCTTAGCTGGAAACGGCTAGGCCCTTCTGCTTAAGCGCATCACCAATATCTCACCAAGTGCCGAGCCGAAATTGACCCGAGAGGTGGCGACGATACCAGCGCCGGGCTCTACGATGCGAGCTGGTCCAGCGTCGAGCGT
>DATMLO010000155.1:0-15473 GCA_035570495.1 Allostellaceae bacterium
ATGCTGTTGGCGCCTCAAAGGCGACCATCCTATCCGCCTACCGCACCCCCGAAACGAACGCGATGCTGGCCCGCACGATGTTAGGAGTCGCGGAGAACAGCCAGCACATCTACGGCCGGGCGCTCGACATATCGCTCGACGCCAGACTCCCCGAGGCAATGGAAGCGGCGCGCGCGATGCGCCGCGGCGGGGTTGGATGGTATCCGCACTCTGACTTCATCCACATCGACACCGGGCCGGTCCGCAATTGGACGCTCGACGACAGCGGTCTCGGCAACCTGCTGCTGTTCGACGGCAAGGGTTGGGAGCCGTTCGCCGGCGCGCATCATCCGCTCAGGGTCGCCGACCGCCTCGCGTTGGAGCGCCAACTCGCGCGCGCCGAGTTTCTTGCCCGGACAAAATTGCTGACACAGGGCCGCTAGGCGTTGCTCAGCCGGCCACCGCGACGCCGATCAGCCGGCCGATGCCGAAGGTCACGCCTGCGGCGGCGAGCCCCACAACTAGTTGTCGCACGCCGGAAAACCACATCCCGCGGCCGGTGAACAAGGACGTGCCAGCCCCGATCAGGAACAGCGCAACACCACTTGCCGCGAGGCTGGCGACGAGAGCCATGCCGCCGGTGAGCCCGAAATAGGGCGCCACCGGAAAAATCGCGCCTAGCGCGAACAACAGGAAGGACGTGCCGCCGGCAGCCCACGCCGAGCCGCCGAGCGCGTCCGGGTCGATCCCCAGCTCCTCGCGGACCAGGGTGTCGAGCGCGGTCTTTTTGTTGGCGATCAGCCGCTCGGCCAAAGTCTTCGCCAGTTCCTCGGGCAGGCCTTTGGCCTGGTAGATCAATGCCAGCTCCTCCTGCTCCTCCTCCGGAATCTGCTCGAGCTCGCTGGCTTCGGTGTCGATCTGGCGCTGCGCCGATTCGCGCGCGGTGTTTACCGACAGCCATTCGCCGAGCGCCATCGAGCAGGCGCCGGCGAGAAGCCCGGCAAGCCCGGTGACGAGAATAGCGCGGGGCGCCATGTTGGCGCCTGCCACTCCCATGACCAGGCTGAGGTTGGAGACGAGCCCGTCATTGGCGCCGAGCACCGCGGCGCGCAGCGCGTTGCCGCCGAGGCCGCGATGGCGGCCCTCCAGCCGCGCCAGCGTGGCGCCGTTCAGAATTGTCGGCGACGGCGCGGCCAAAGCCTCGATGATTCGGGCATGCGAACGCTCCGCCGCCGGAAGTCCACCGGCTACCGCCTCAGGTTGTGCCGAATAGGCGCCGCTGTCCATCTGCTCGAGCGTGTTGACCGTCGGCAACACGAAGGCCGGACCAAACCGTCGCGCCAGCCACGACAGCGCGCGCGTCCGAAAACCCGGACGCAATCGCGGGACGCGCTTGCCGAGACCGACGATTTGACGCCTCCAGAAATCGGCATGCGCCGACTCGATCGCGGCGAGGCGGCCATAGACCTCTGCCAGCTGCGGGTTTTTTTCGGCTTGGGAGAGCGTTTGATAAAGCGCCGCGCTGTCGACCTCGCCCTGCAGATTGGCGGTGTAGCGGCGCTGCGATTTAGGGTCGGACATGGGGTCGTCACATCGTCATGTCGGTGCGAAGGTCACACTGACGCCGGTGGCGGCATCGGGCGGGTTGGCAAACTGCGTCTCGAAATGCGCGGTTTCGCCCGGCGCCAATCGTGTTTTCGGAGGATCAACGATTTCCGATCGTATCTCCTTGCCGGTTGAATCCTCAAGGGCGACGCGCAGCCGCGGGACCTCGCGAGCTGCATTCCCCGGGTTGGTGATCTCACCCCCGACAACCAGCCCATCCGAGGTGCGCGCCGGCTCGATTTTCTGGATCACGAGCCCGGTCTGGGAGGAGGCGCCCGACCCGGCAGCCGAGGCGTAAAGGCGTGAGGCCGCCGGCATCGGTGCAAACTGACGAATCAAAATTAGGGCGGTCGCGCTCAACGCCAGCATCAGCAACACGACGGTAACCACCCGGGAAGTCGCGGGCCACCGTCGCCCCTTTCTCTTGGAAAGAGGCGTGTGCAACCGAGCGGTAACCTCGATCCGCGGAGCCGACAGAAGAGGGGGCGTTCCTCCGGGCGCCTCGGACTGGGGTGGAATATTGCCGGCGGCGTCGCCGACCTGCTCCCGCCCTTCGCGCGCCGGTGATCCGGCCGCATACGCGTACCAAAGGTGGCCGCAATTCGCACAGCGCACGGTGCGTCCGGCCGAGCCCTCGAATTCCCGATCGGCTACCCGATAACGAGTGGCGCAGGCGGGGCAGGTCAGGATCATCGACGCCGCGGGTCGGGCATGCTCGCGGACCTGCCGGCGCCGCGCCTAATCATGCGGCGGACCGTGAAGCCCCGCCGCGAGCCAGCGCGCGCAGATGATGATCGACGTCGCCAAACGTCATGTCGATCATCGTCACGCGTTTGAAGTAGTGGCCCACCTTGTATTCGATCGTCATGCCGATCCCGCCATGCAGCTGGATCGCCTGCTGGCCGACGAATTTGCCGGACCGGCCGATTTGCACCTTGGCCGCCGCCAGTGCGCCGCGTCGCTCGGCGGGATTGTCGTCGGCGGCCATCATCGTCGCAAACATCGCCATGCTGCGCGCTTGCTCGAGTGCCACAAGCATGTCGACGGCGCGGTGTTGCAGGACCTGAAAGCTGCCGATTTCGCGGCCGAATTGCCGGCGCGTCTTGAGGTGCTCGAGGGTCAGCTCGTGCATGACCGTCATCGCGCCGACCGCCTCGGCGCAGAGCGCGGCGATCGCCTCGTCGACGACGCGCTCGACCAGCGCCAGACCGGCACCTGCCTCGCCGAGCAGGCATTCGGGCCCGACGCGCACCGCGGCCATAGTCACTTCCGCCCCGCGAAGCCCGTCCTGGGTCGGGTAGCCGCGCCGGGAGACGCCGGAGGCATCGGCATCGACCAGAAACACGCCGATGCCATCGCGGTCGCGCTGGCTGCCGCCGACCCGTGCGGTCACGACCAGCTTGTCGGCGGTGTCGCCATGCAGCACCACGCCTTTTTCGCCGTCGAGCACCCAGCCGTCGCCATCGCGACGCGCCGTTGTCGCGACATCGGCGAGGTTCCAGCGCGAATGCCGCTCGGTCTGCGCGAAGGCCAGGGTCAGGCTGCCGTCCGCGATCTTTGGAACAATCTCTGAACACAACTGGGCATTGCCGCCGCGGCGCAGAAATCCGCCGGCAAGCACCACCGTGGCGAAATAGGGTTCGAGCGCAAGAGCGCGGCCGAACGCCTCCATGACCAGCATTGTTTCGACCGGGCCGCCGCCTGAGCCGCCGTGCTCCTCGGCAAAGGGCAGACCGAGCAGGCCGAGCTCGGCATATTGCGCCCACAGCTCGCGGCTCCATCCTTCCGGGTTTTGGGCATAGGCCTTGCGCTGCTCGAAGCTGTAACGATCGCCGACGAGCCGATCGACGCTGTTCTTGAGCAGCCGCTGTTCTTCGCTGAGGTCGAAATCCATCCCTTAAGCCCCCTAAACCCGATCCGCCGGGCCCCTCACCTCAACTCCCTTTCCGCGAGCGGGTAGGGGGTTGGGACCCGCCTAGCGGGGGGGTGAGGGGCGTTCCGACCTGCGCCTCGCGATCAGAGCCCCAAAATCGCCTTGGCGACGATGTTTTTCTGGATCTCGTTGGTGCCGCCGTAAATCGATGTCTTGCGCCAGTTGAAGTAGGTGGGTGCGATCGGCCCGGCCCATTCGGGGCCGATCGGCGGCTCGTTCCAGCGCTCGTCGTCCTCGTGCTCAGGCTGGTAGGGCAGGGCATAGGGGCCGACGACCTCCATCAACAGCTCGGTGGTCGCCTGCTGGATTTCCGACCCCTTGATCTTCAGGATCGACGACGCCGGATCGGGCTTGTTGCCGGTCCGGTGACGCTCGGCAGCGACGACGCGCAGCTGTGTCATCTCCAGCGCCTTCAGCTCGACTTCGACGGCGGCAAGCTTTTCGCGGAAGCGCTCGTCCTCGATCAACGGCCTGTCGCCGTCGCGTTCGAGCGCGGCCAACTCCTTGATTCGCCGAATGCGCTCCTTTGACAAGCCGACCCGGGCGATCCCGGTGCGCTCGCGGCCCAGCAGATACTTCGCGTAGTCCCAGCCCTTGTTCTCTTGGCCGACCAGATTTTCCGCCGGCACCCTAACATCGTCGAAAAAGACCTCGTTGACCTCGTGCCCGCCCTCGATCGTGATGATCGGTCGCACCGTAATCCCCGGCGTATTCATGTCGATCAGCAGAAACGAGATCCCTTCCTGCTTCTTGGCCTGCGGATCCGTACGCACCAGGCAAAAGATCCAGTCGGCATGCTGCGCCAGGGTCGTCCAGGTCTTCTGCCCGTTAACCATATAATGGCCGCCGTCGCGCTTGGCGGACGTGCGCAGCGAGGCGAGGTCGGAGCCCGCGCCGGGCTCGGAGAATCCCTGGCACCACCAGTCGTCGAGATTGGCGATGCGCGGCAGGAAGTGCTTTTTTTGCGTGTCCGAGCCGAACGCGATCATGACCGGGCCGACCATCGTCACGCCAAAGCCCAAAGGCTGCGGCGCCGGGGTCAGTTGCAGCTCCTCCTGGAAGATGTACTGCTGGACCGGCGTCCAGCCGGTGCCGCCCCACTCGACCGGCCAGTTTGCGACGGCCCAGCCCTTTTTGTTGAGGATGCGCTGCCAGCTGATGATGTCGTCCTTGGCGAGCTTTTTGCCCTCGGCCAGCTTGGTGCGGATCGCGGCCGGCAGGTTCTCGCGAAAGAACGTGCGAACCTCTTCGCGGAAGGCCAGCTCTTCGGGTGTGAAACGCAGGTCCATGGCGTAGGGCCTCCCGGTGTTTCGTCACCCCCGCCGAGAAGGGGTCCAGGGCGAGCTGCGAAAACTTGGGGCCCTGGGTTCCGCTTCCGCGAGAATGACGGTGTGGTTACGAATTCGGATGCATTTAGACAGCGAACCCTCTACCCTCATTTGCCAGCCGCGCAAGCAGCTTCGCCGGACGCAGGCTCTCGTCGCGCGACCGCTCGGCGTAGAAAGCCAGCCGGTCGCGGACCTGGCCGAGCCCCTGCTGGTCGGCGTAATACATCGGGCCGCCGCGCCATGCCGGCCAGCCATAGCCGTAAACCCAGATCACGTCGATGTCGCCGGGTTGCGTGGCGATGCCCTCCTCGAGAATGCGGGCGCCTTCGTTGACCATCGGCAACACCATGCGCTCGACGATCTCTTCCGGCTCGATCCTTCGGCGTTGGATGCCGAGGCGGGCCGAGGCGTCGAGAATGATCTGTTCGACCTCGTCATCCGGGATCGGCACGCGCCTCCCGGCCTCATAGCGGAAGTACCCTTGTCCGGTCTTCTGCCCGAAACGGCCCGCCGCGCACAGGGCGTCCTCGACGACCGCACTCTCGCCGCGCGATTTGCGAATCAGCCAGCCGACATCCAGGCCGGCAAGGTCCATCATCGCGAACGGCCCCATCGGCAGCCCGAATTCGACGAGCGTCGCCTCGACTTCCTGCGGCAACGCGCCTTCCAACAACAATCGCTCCGCCTCGACCGAACGCCGCGCCAGCATCCGGTTGCCGACAAACCCATAGCACACTCCGACCACCGCCGGCACCTTCCCCAGCCGCCGGGCGAGCGCCAGCGCGGTGGCGATTGCGTCGGGCGCGCTGTCGGCGCCCCGGACGATCTCCAGCAGCCGCATGACGTTCGCCGGGCTGAAGAAATGCGTTCCGACGACGTCCTGCGGCCGCCCAGTCGCGCGGGCAATCTCGTTCACATCGAGGGTCGAAGTATTGGTGGCGAGCAGCGCCCCCGGTTTCGCTACCCGGTCGAGCTCGCCAAACACACGCTTTTTGAGGTCAAGCTCCTCGAAAACGGCCTCGATGACGACATCGGCGTCGGCTGCCGCCGAGATGCCGATGGCACCCGCAATCAAACCGACCCGGCGCTCCATCTCCTCGGCGCTGAGGCCGCCGCGCGCCACCGTAGCGCGGTAGTTGGCGGCGATCCGGTCGCGGCCCTTCTGCAGGAGGTCCAGGCTAGTCTCGATCAACGTCACCGGAATGCCGGCATTGGCACAGCACATCGCGATGCCGCCGCCCATCGTCCCGGCGCCGAGCACCGCCGCGCGCGCAATCGGCCGCGGCTGGGTGCCTTCGGGCAGGTTCGGCACCTTAGCTGCCTCGCGCTCAGCGAAGAAGACGTGGCGCTGCGCTTTCGACTGGTCGCCGGCGACAAGCTTGCGGAACAACTCGCTCTCGCGCTGCAAGCCGTCGTCGAATGGCAGGGCGAAGGCGTTGCGCACGGCTTCGACGCAGGCAGCCGGCGCCTCTTGGCCGCGCAAGCGGGCGGTCAGCGCCGTTGCGAGATCGTCAAAGCTTGTCGGATCGGTGCGTGCCGCCGCGAGCTTGTCCTCACGGTCGCGCACCTTTTGCAGCGGGCGCCGCTCGGCGATGGAACGACGAGCAAACAAAAGCGCGCCCGCCGTCAGGTCGCCCTCGATAATTTCGTCCACAATTCCCTCGGCGAGGGCCGCGGCGGCACCGACCGGGTCGCCGCTGACGATCATCCGCAAGGCCTTTTCGGGGCCGACCAGGCGCGGCACGCGCTGCGTCCCGCCAGCCCCTGGCAGCAACCCGAGCTTTACCTCGGGAAGTCCCATCCGCGCGGACCGCGCCGCGACGCGAAAGTGACAGGCCAGCGCGACCTCGAAGCCGCCGCCCAAGGCGGTGCCATGCAGCGCTGCGACGACCGGCTTCGGCATCGACTCGATCTGGGCGATGACCTCGCCCAGAGCCGGGGCTTGCGGGGGTTTGCCAAACTCGGTGATGTCGGCGCCGGCGAAAAAGGTGCGACCGGCGCAGGCGATGACCACCGCCGCCACGGAGGCATCGTCGCGCGCTTGTCGCAGTGCCTCGGCGAGCCCGGCGCGAACCTCCTGCTTCAGCGCGTTGACCGGCGGGTTGTCGATCGTGACCACCGCGACATTCCCGTCACGGCGCAGGTCCACGCTAGCGTTGAGACTGCCCATCCAGGTCTTATCCTCGCCTTGAGCCACGAGATTAGCCCCAAGCGCCCCGCCGATGAAGAGGCGAGGTGAATGGCTAATCGTCGGACTTGGCAGAGAATGCGCGGATCAGGCGCGCGACCGTCGCTTCGGGATCGCCGGCGCGCATGACCTCGCCCATGACCGCCGCCCCGGCGGCACCCGCGGCCCGACAGAGACCGGCATTGTCGGGGGTGATGCCGCCGAGCGCCACGACCGGACCTGGCGTCGCGGCGACGGTGCGAGCGAGGCCGTCGAGCCCGATCGCCGGGCCGTAGCCAGGCTTGCTCGCGGTCGGAAAGATCGGGCTTATGGTCACGTAGTCGGCCCCGGCCCGCAGCAGTGCGGCGGCCGAGTGGGCGGAATGCGCGGAGGAGCCGATCAGGCCCCGAGGAAATATCGCCCGCACCGCGCATGGCTCGCCGCCCCGCGGCAAATGAACACCGTCCGCGCCAATTGCGATCGCGGCGGCGACATCGTCGTGTGTGGTCACGCGCGCACCGAAGCGACGCCCGAGCTCGACCAATGCCGCGAGCAGGTCGCAACGCTCGTCGGTCGGGAGATCCTTTTCACGCAGGCTGAACCACCGGCAGCCGCCGGCGAATGCCTTTTGGGCCACCTCGATCAGCGGCCGGCGGGCCTGATGGCGGTCGGAGATAACCAGCAGCGGCGGTTCGGGCAAGTCCATTGACGGCCTGTTCAGGGATGCGGCGGGCCGAGCAGCACGTCGGCCGACACGGTGACCCGAACCAGCGCCTCTCCGGGTTGGGCGATCGGGGCAGCCATCGCCGTCGCGGCAAAGCGCGGCATCGGCTCGTTTCCGGTTTCGGCGTTGCCGACGCGCAGGTCGCGGTATCTCTGCACCGAGAGATGGACGCGGTCGGCGATTGCCGACGCGCGTTGCGCCAGCCCGGCGAGCGCCTCGTCGGTCAGATCCTCCTCCGCGCCGCGCACCGTTTCCGGCGAGACCTCGTAGTTCATCGACGACATCAGCAATCCGTCGGACTGCAAGCTGCCAGCCAACTTCAGCAGCGCGTCCGCGGCTGTTCCGCTCAGGATCAGCGCCTCGCTCGCGCGCCAGCGTGACGGCGCGTTTTGCGGCTGCTCCTGGTCTACCGCGTAGCTGCCGGTCTCGACCGCAATCCCCTGAACCGGATGCGCTATACTAAGCGCGGCCGTCATCCGTCGGTTGACCTCCACCTGCAGAGCAAGCGGATCGGGGCCGGTCTTCTCGACTCGTAACTCGATCCGCAGCAGATCGCGCAAGACTTTGCGCTCGGCCGTCTGGCTCAGATGCAGCACCGTCGGCGACGGTTCCGGCGCTTGCGCCATGGCGATTGCCGGAAAGGCCGTGAGCAGCAGCACGCCGAGCACTTGAAAGATGCTTTCTCCCAATCTCTTCCGGCGAGCCGGGAGAGCGCGTTCGCCGCGGCGACAGGAACTCACCTGCTGCATCCTCGTCGCTTCCGGTCAGCCCGCCCCGGGTCAGCTCATGCGCCGAGCAGGTGTCCAGCCGGCTGATGCAATCGCTCTCGGGTCAGCGGCATCGGTATCGTCCCGGTTCGTCGATCTCGCAGATTAGTCCCGCTTGGGGCGTAAGTCATCCCGGCCCGGCGAGAGTTGCGCGGTCGAACGATCGCCGCGGCAGCGCAGCGCAGCGCGGCGGCCTTGCAGGGATGGCGGGATTGGGCGATGAAGGCTGATGGCTTCGAACGCGGCGCGGCATGGGACGTGGGCATTGGTGACCCGGCCCCGAGAGGAGGCGGAGGCGCTGGCAAAGGCGCTGGCCGCGCGCGGCGTGAGCGCGCTCGTCGAGCCGATGATGAACATCTGTTTCCACGGGGCCCCGCCAGCGCTCGCGGGCGTGCAAGCGGTGCTGTGCACGAGCGCCAACGGCGTGCGCGCTTTGGCCCGTGCTGACGTAGAGCGCTCTGTCGCGCTCTATGCGGTGGGGGATGCAACCGCGACACGAGCGCGCGCGGAAGGGTTTCGTCTCGTGGCGAGCGCCGGCGGAGACACCGCCGATCTTGTTCGCCTGGTTGCCGAGAGGTTGCGACCCGAGATGGGGCGGCTGCTGCATGTCCGCGGCAGCGCGGTCGCCGGCGATCTCGGCGGTGAACTGCGCGCGCGCGGCTTTACTGTCGAGCCTGCGGTTCTTTACGATGCTCGGCCAGCATCGGCGTTGAGCGCCACCGCGACCCGCGCCTTAGCCGACGGAGCTATCGACTTCGCCCTGTTCTTTTCCCCGCGTACCTCGGCAATCTTTGCGGGCCTCGCGCGCGCTGCCGGGGTTGCACAGCAGTGCGGGACGGCAATCGCGCTGTCGATCAGCGCGGCGGCGGACAGGCCGCTCGACGCGATGCCCTGGCGCCGGCGGCTGGTCGCCAAACGACCCGACCAGCCGACGCTGCTCGATCTGCTCGACGATGCGCTGGCCGCGCGTCGGGACGGCCAAAGCCCAGGCGCGTGATGTCGGGCGAGCATAACGAGCCGGCGGCCGGGGATGAGACACGGCCCGCTACGTCAGAACGCACAGAGCCGGAACCGCAAGAAGCTGGGCTCGATCCACCGCATCTGCAAGCCCCCCGAGGCCCGCGCTCGGCTATGGCAATTTTGCTCGCGAGCTTGCTCGCGCTGGTGATCGCGGCGGTCGCGCTGTCTCCGTTTTGGGCCCCAGCGATCGCATCGTTGCTGCCCTGGGGGCCAAAGCCCTCCACAGCTGATTACAACGCGATCGAGGCGCGAGTTTCCGCAATTCAAGCGCGGCCGATACCAGACATTGAGGCGATCAAGTCGGCGGACGCGGCATTGGCTCAGCGCGTTGCCGCGATGGAGAGGGAGGTCGCGGGTCTGCACCGCGAGGAGGAGGGGGAGGCGCCCGCGACACAGGCGGCTCTCGCGCAGTTGACGCATCGGGCCGACGCACTCGACGCCCAGCTGGCGTCGCGGACCCGGACCTTGACCGACGGTATGGGGAAGATGGAGGAGGAATTGGCGGAGCGCGCCGCCGCCGACGGCAATATGGCCGGCCGTCTCGCCACGCTGGAACGCCAGGCGCAGACGCAGAGCAGCGCCGACCGGGCCGATTCGCTCTTGCTGTTGGCGCTTTTGCAGATGCGGCAGGCGGTCGACGAAGCTCTACCGTTCCCGGCCGAATACGCCGCATTCACGAAGCTCGCCGGCCATGATCCCGATCTTGCCGCGGCCGTGCAACCTTTGGCCGATGACGCCCGCGACGGGGTCGCGAGCAACGCCCGGCTGCGGCGGCAGCTGGCCGCTCTCGCAGAAACGATTACGTCTGCGAAGCCGCCACAGTCCAAAGCGAAATGGTGGCAGCAGGCGCTCGACCGGCTACGCCGGCTGGTGAGGATCCGCCGGATTGACGGCGCGGCAAAAGCCGGGTCGCAGACGGCGGTTGAGACCTCACAATCGGCGCTGGCGCAAGGTGATCTCGCGGGCGCGATAGCGGCGCTCGAAAAGCTGACCGGCCCCAATGCCGAGGTGGCGCAACCCTGGCTTCGCTCGGCACGACGGCGTCTCGCCGCGGAGAGGGCGCTGACGCGTCTTCAGGCCCTTCTGACCGACCGTCTCGTCACGCCGCCGGGCTCTCCCCCGGCCGGGCCGGCGTCGTTGCCCGCCCCGAGCGCCGCGCCGCCGCCCGCCGCAGTGAAAACCCCGTCCTGATGCGGCTGGTTTTTGCAATGATCGCAGTCGCGGTGGTGGCCGCGGCGACGGTGTTCCTGACCGACAATCCTGGTAATGTCGAAATCCTGTGGCAGGGTTGGCGGGTCGACACTTCAGTTGGCGTGTTGGTTGCCGCCGCGGCGCTCGCGGCGCTCGCGGTAGCGCTGGTGATATGGCTCGTGTCGCTGATCCTCGGCAGCCCCGGCGTGTTTTTTCGACGGCGTCGCGAACGGCGCCGCCGCGCCGGCTACGAGGCGCTGACCCGCGGGATGGTCGCGGTCGCCGCTGGTGATCCGCAGGATGCCCGGCGCTATGCCCGACGGGCCGAGGCGTTGCTCGCCGAGCCACCCTTGACCTTGCTGCTGTCGGCGCAAGCCGCGCAGATCGGTGGCGACGAGCTTGCGGCAAAGAAGTTCTTCGACGCGATGCTCGATCGCCCGGAGACGGAGTTTCTCGGCTTGAGAGGACTGCTCGGCCAGGCTCTGCGCGACGGCGACCGCGACACTGCGCGACGCCTCGCCGAGCGAGCTGCCGGCTTGCGCCCAAACTCCGCCTGGGCAGCAACAAGCCTGCTCGACCTCGAAGCCCGCAGCGGGCGTTGGGAGGCGGCGCTCGAGGCGCTCGACAGAGCCGCAAAGCGCCGGTTGATCGATCCCGAGCTCGCACGCCATCATCGCGCCGTGATCCTCTATGAGCTGAGCGGTGCGGCGGTGTCGCAAGGCGACCGCCAGCGCGCCTTGAAGCTCGCCGGCCAGGCGCGTTTGCTGGCTCCCGATCTTGCTACGGTGGCGGCGCATCACGCGCGGCTGCTGTTGTCCGAGGGCCGCACCGGGCAGGCCCGCAGAGCGGTGGAACGCGCGTGGCAGACAGCTCCGCACCCCGAGCTGGCGGGGTTGTATGGCGGGATTTCGAAGGACGAAACGCCGCTTGCCCGCATCGCCCATTTCGAGCGTCTGGCGGCGCAGCATCCGTCCGCTCGTGAAAGCTATACGATGTTGGCGGAGGCAGCATTGTCCGCCCATTTATGGGGCGAGGCGCGGCGTCATATTGAGCGGGCGCTGGCGGCCGATCCGCCGCCATTCGCTGCGCTGCCCGGAGCTCCAGGAGCAACCGTGCCGAGAACGCTGACGGGTGCCAGTGTCAATGGCGGGCCGTCGCGCGCCACCCCTCGCCTGTGTCTGATGATGGCGCGGGTCGAGGAGGCCGAGCAGGGCGACCTTGCCCGCAGTCGCGAGTGGCTCGATCGCGCCGTCCACGCCCTGCCTGATCCGTGCTATGTGTGCGCCAGCTGCGGCGGCGAGAACCCGGAATGGCGCTCGCTCTGCCCGCGCTGCGGAGCGTTTGACGAACTTGCCTGGCGGACACCACCTTGGGCGGGTTCCAGAGGTACGCTGCCGATTGCGTCCAAGGCGGCGCCGTCGACCGAACCGTCCGCCCCCCAGCTGCCGTTGCCGGCTGCCGATCCCGCGGGCGGTTAACCTTGTTGCGTCTCCAAAGCGCCTTGGCGCGAGCGCCGTAACACGCTATTTCTACGCGGCGCGCCCCGGTAGCTCAGCGGTAGAGCAACCGCTTCGTAAGCGGTAGGTCGTCAGTTCGAATCCGACCCGGGGCACCACTGATCTGACGGCGTCTCAGGCTTTTCTGGGCCGCGAGAGTGCCCATCAGGGACGAGCGGCCTGACCGGTTGCTCGGCGGGCAAGAAGATCGATCTCGACAAGCGCGCCGAGGGCAAGGCCGGTGACGCCGACGCAGGTCCGTGCCGGCAGTCGTCCGGTTGCGAAATATGACGCGTAGACGGCGTTCATCGCGGCGTAATCGCGATCGAAATGCGTGAGGTAGACGCGGGCGAAGACAACGCAGTCAAGGGAGCTGCCAGCGCCGGCCAGGACACGCTTCAGGTTCTCGATAACGCGCCGCGTTTGCGCCGCGATCCCGTCGGGCAACGGCCCCTTGTCGTCGTCCGGCTGGGTCGGCATTTGGCCGGTGACAAACACCCAGCCGTCCACCGCGGTCGCATGGCTGAAAGGCCCGACCGG
Source organism: Allostellaceae bacterium (assembly GCA_035570495.1). GTDB lineage: Bacteria > Pseudomonadota > Alphaproteobacteria > ATCC43930 > CGMCC-115725 > DATARH01. Next base: position 12,751 of record DATMLO010000155.1, read on the forward strand.
CGTCGGCGCCTCGGGGATCATCAAGAATTCGATCATCGCCACGCGCTCGTGGATAAACCCGCGAGCCGGTTTATCCACCTTATCGAGTGCATGGTCACCCTCAACGGCTAGCGGCGAGGCAGGCTCGCAGATCGTCCCGCTCGTCCTCGTAATCGTCCATTGCCTGGTGCAGAACGTTGTCGGACGGCAACGCGCGCAAGGCTGCCGTTATTTTCTTTATCGCCGCATCATCATAGTTGACAGGTTGAGGACACTGGCACGCCGTCGCCCGCGCGCCACTGCAACCGCTTATCGTCAACGCCACCAGAAACGCAGTGACAACCGATACTACTCTCGACCGCATACCACCCCCCAATCGTGCCGTAACACCATGGCCACAGGACGGCTCGGGATCAAGCCCGAAGCGCGCGCGGAGCCCAATGTATTGGGCTCGCCCAGGTGCAAATGCTCCAGGCTTGACGAGGATCGCCCGGTCTACCGGGAAGCGGTGACGATGCGGAGGCCCTCCGGCCCAAAGTTGAATTCCTGGCTTGCTCCATTTGACAACCGCACAAGACACAGTCCGCTTTCGACATTGGCGGAAAGTATGAGGCCGGGTACGTCCTCCATTGTGTCACGACGGACGATTTTATATCGCCGTCTCTCGCTTTCGGGATCGACGGCTGTCAATTTGCGCGGAAGCATTGCTTCTCCAAGCGAAGGAAGACCTATGATGACCCATTGGAATGTTACTTGCGGTCCTGCTTCTGCACGATCTGCGTCCGCAGGTCGGCAATGGCGTCGATAATGCGCGCCAGCGCGGCGCGCATTTCTGCCTGAAAATCGCGCTCGTCAATCCGGCCTTGTTCGAGGGCTCGCTCCGCCGCGGCGATGCGCAACTCGTGCGAAGCGATCTGGACGTCGAGCTCAGCCCGCAGATTTTCGATGTCCCCGCGCAGGCTGATGTAGCTGGTCACAGCACCGCCGCCCACAGTCAGCAGCAGCACGGCCGCCTGCATGACATGACCGAAGTTGATCTCGGGCGAGAACCGCGGCTTCAACATCAAGGGACGAACGGAGCTGCCGGGGTGGCTTTCAGCAGCTCGGCCAGAACCCCAGCCCATACCGGTTGGCATTGCGTGCTTTGCAGAGCCATCTGCACCGCACGCTTCTCTTCGATCGCGACCAGTATACCGGGTTTATCCCCGACGCTGGAGATCGCGTTTCCGGTCGCCTCCAAAATCGGCCAGCAGGCCGCGCCCACCGGATCCCCTGCAGCTGTTGCGATCGTCGCTGCGTTGCCTGCATCCTCGGCGCTGAATTGGCCAACTTGGGCGCAGCCCGTCAACCACAATGCCAGCACGCTCGCCATTATCAATACCGACATCGACGCTACTCCGTCACACAAGCTGACGTTCCGGCAATCGACAAAATTCCAGAATCTAAACATTGGTTTCATGCTCCATTGGTCCAGTGAAAGGTCTGCGCCGGGTCGGCGACAGTCAGTTTGGCTGGATGGTGTTTGGCCGGCGGGGTTCCGGGGTTCCGATGCGCGCGGCGGCGAAGCCTGTCGCGGTGTCGGCACACGCCGCGACCCACGGGATCAGCATTGCAGATCAGAAGAGAGGCGAGCCATGATCGCAAGTTGGTGCAGCCGCGCCCGCATCAACCCGATCGGTCGAATGATTTGACGTCGCGCTCAGTTGCTCTCCAGGGGATCGCGGCCGTCGCGCCGCGTAATCTGGCCGATCTCGGAGGCGAGCACGGTGTCCCGCGCCAGTCCTCGGCGCTGCTCGACCGGCAAAATGTGGTCGCGGCGCGTGGTGCCCGACGCGACCTCCACCGCCATCGGATTGCCGGTCGTTGTCGCGACTGGGAAGATGCCCGGAACAACCGATGAGCCGACCGGCAGATAGCTGTAGATCGTGGTTTCGGCCAGGCTTTGTTCGCCACCGCCAACCGGGTTAAAGCTCTGAAATTCGAAATAGAGCGTATGTCCGACGAATTGTGACGGCAGCACCTCGAAGAAAAACCGGCTGGAGCCGAGCGACAGAAATTGCGACCCGGCGGGCAGGTCGATTTCGTAAGTGCCGTACAGGCCGCGGTAGAGGCCGGCCAATGTATATTGGTTGGGGGCGGTCAGCGTCGCGTTCGTGTAGCTCAGGAATTCGAGCAGACCGTCCGGTGTCCGCACCGCGCACAGGCTCAGCCCGTTCGCGGCGAGTTGCGCTGAAACGCTGTTGAGGGCGCCGTCGCTCTCGGCGAGATTAACCGACAGCGACGTGCCGGTCGCCGTACAATCGGCCGTCGTGTAGCCCATTGTCGAGCGGCCGACAAACTCGCCGAACGGCGCAAAGGTCGAGCCGTCCAGGGACACATAGACGTTGGCGCCGCCCCAGTTGGGGTCATAAGTCCCGTTTGGCCCACCTGAAAGCCCCACGATAATATAGGGTGAGGTCTGCCCTTGCGCGGCGAGGAGTTGGGCTGTCGGCTCGAGAATGAAGGGCGCGTTGACCGACGGCGCGGCCTGTCCGTAATTCGGCGCCGATGTTTCGGATGCGCCCGCCTGTTTGGGGTATGGCTGCGCCGTGGCGCCCCCATACCCTAGTGGATGGCTTCTAACGCTTGTCTCCCACGATCGACGGCGGCGAGGATGGCGTCGGCAGATTTGGTCCACACGAACGGCTTGGGTTTGGCGTTGGCGTCGGCGATGAAACGGTTGATCGCGGTCTGCAGCTCGACGA
>DATMLO010000156.1:0-29588 GCA_035570495.1 Allostellaceae bacterium
AGACCCTGGTGCGCACCGCGTTCTCGACCCCGGTGCGCGAGGCGGGCGACCTCTCCGCCGGGGTCTTCGACCGTGACGGCAAGATGCTGGCGCAGGCGGTGACCGGCACGCCGGGTCACGTCAACTCGATGGCCGCGGCGGTGACGCATTTTCTCGACGCCTTCCCGCTCAAGACGATGAAGCCGGGCGACCACTACATCACCAATGACCCGTGGCTGACCTGCGGCCACCTCCACGACCTTACCGTCGTCAGCCCGACCTTCCTCAATGGCGAACCGGTCGGCCTCTTCGCCTCGACCGTGCATGTCGTCGATATCGGCGGGCTCGGCATGGGGCCGGACGGGCGGCAGGTCTACGAGGAGGGATTGGCGATCCCGCTAATGGCTCTCGCCAAGGAAGGCCGGATGAACGAGGACTTGATGCGCATCATCCGCGCCAATGTCCGCGAGCCGCTGCAGGTCGAAGGCGATGTCTACGCGCTTGCCGCGTGCAACGACGAAGGCAGCCGCCGCCTCGTCGAGATGATGGAGGAATTCGGGATCAGCAATCTCGACCGGCTCGGCGAGCACATCATGGAGACCTCGCGCCAGGCGACGCTCGACGCGATTCGCCAGCTGAAGCCTGGCAAATACAAGAATACCGTGCACATGGACGGCTACGACCGGCCGCTGACCCTGGCCGGCGAAATGACGATTGGCCAGGACGGCATCCATGTCGACTACACCGGCACGTCGCCGGCGAGCGCCTTCGGCATCAATGTCGTCGCCAACTACATGCTCGCCTACACCGCGTTCGGGGTGAAATGCCTCGTCGCGCCCGAGGTGCCGAACAATGCCGGCTCGCTCGCGACGATCACCGCCAGCGCGCCCGAGGGCTGCATCCTCAATGTCAAGCGACCGCGCGCCGTGGCGGCGCGGCACACGATCGGCCACATGCTGCCTGATGTGGTGTTCGGCTGCCTGCATCAGGTCATGGAAGGCGGCGTACCGGCCGAAGGCGCGTCGTCCTTGTGGAACCCGCAGATATATGGCGGCGCCGATGTCGCCGATGAGCTTGGCGGCGAGGGGCATGAGGACGTGCCGCCCTTCTCCACCGTCATCTTCCATAGCGGTGGCACCGGGGCGCGGCCGGGCAAGGACGGGCTCGATGTCACGGCGTTTCCGTCGGGCGTTCGTACGATCCCTGTCGAAGCAACCGAGTCGGTGGCGCCGGTGATATTCCGCCGCCGCGAATTTCGCGAAGGCTCCGGTGGCACGGGCCGGTATCGCGGCGGGCTCGGCCAGGTGATCGAGCTGGGCGGCGCCGACGGCATGCCGGTCGCGATGTTGTGCAATTTCGAGCGCATCAACAACCCGGCGCGCGGCCGCGACGGCGGCGGGCTGGGCGCGCCGGGGCAGGTGTCGCTGGTTTCGGGGAAGCCGATCCGCTCAAAGGGCCGTGCGACGATCGCCGGCGGCGACTACATCCGCCTCGAGCTGCCGGGCGGCGGCGGGTTTGGCGATCCGGTGAGCCGCGACCCCGATCAGGTCGCGCTCGATGTCGCCGACGGGCTGATCGACGCCGAAACCGCGCGCGCCGCCTATCGGGTTGCGCTCGCCGCGAATGGCGGCGTCGACCGCGCGGCGACCGCGAAACTGCGCGCCGCGTAACGAGTGTCCGCCGCAACGCTGCTTGCCCCCTGGCAGAATTTCTTCATCCTGCTCGGCACCGCCGCGGCGACGCTGATCGGCGCGATGTTCGTCGTCGTGTCGATCGGCATCGGCTTCCTGTCGCGCGACCGTTCGATGGCGATCCGCGTGTTTCTGTCGACGACGGTGGTGCATCTGTCGACCGTGCTATTTGGCTCGCTGTTGACGATGGTCCCGGTTCTGGCGCCGCGCTGGCAGGCGGTCGTCGCCGGCATCGCCGGGCTGGTCGGGGTTGGGTATTCGCTGCATGTCATTTGGGGCTTCCGCCAGCATCCGGGCACGGTGCTGAGCGATTGGTTCTGGTACGCGATCTTTCCGCTCGCCGCCTATGCGACGCTGTCGATAGCGGCCGTCACGGGGCTGTACGACAACGCCGAGGGGCTGTACGTGTTCGCCACCTTGCTGACCGCGCTGCTCGTCGCCGGCATCCGCAATGGCTGGGACATGCTGGTGTGGCTTGTCACCTCGTCACGGGACGCGACATGAGATTGCGGATTGCGGCGCTGCTGCTCGCCGGTTGGGTGGGTATCGCCCATGCGGCTGACACGGTGACAATCGGCGCGGTCGATTCCTTCGGTCGCGACCCCGCCGCCCGCGCCGCGATCGAAACCGCCGAGGACATCGTCAATACGCCGCATCCGGGGCTCGAAAACCTGCCGCTTGGCGCTGGTCAGGGGATGCCTGGGCTCGGCGGCGCTAAGATCGCGGTCGACTTCGCCGACGACCTTGCCAACCCGTCGGTCGCGGCGGCGCAGGCGCTGCGCCTCATCACCCAGGATCATGTCGCGGCGCTGATCGGTGACGGTATCCGGCCTGTCGCCTTGGCCGACATTGCCGAGCGTCACGCCGTGCCGCTTCTCGCGCTAGGGCCGACCAGGCCAAGCGTTTCGTCCCGTGGGACGAAGTCTGTTTTCGTCACGGCGCCCGACATCTTCGGCATCGCGCGAACCTACGCGCAATTCTTCGCCGCGCAGCCGGGTGGCAGAAAGATCGGCAAGCTGGCGCTCGTTTCCGATGACGGCGAAACGAGCCAGTCGCGGGCGATCGCCTTGAGCGACGTGCTCAAGGCCGCCGGGTTCGATACGACGGATATCGTCTATCCCGCCAACGCGACCGATCTCACGGCCACGGTCGCGAAACTGCGTGCCGCCGACCCGGACGCGGCAATCTTCGTGAGCCGGACCGCCGACGCGATCCTGCTGACAAAGACGATGCAGAATACCGGGTACAGGGCGCCCATCGAGATCGGCGATGGTGTAGGGTTTTCCGATCCCGCTTTTGTGACGGCGGTGGGCAATCTGGCGCAGGGCGCGATCGGCCACAGTGCCTGGAGCCTGGGGCCGCCCGGCAGCCCGACCGCAATCGTCAACGACCTCTACAAGGCGAAGGGCGGCGGCGATCTCGACGACGCGAGCGCGCAGGTACTCCAGGGCTTTCTCGTGCTGGCGGCCGCGATCGACCGCGCCGGCTCGGTGGACCCGGTGGCGATTCAGACAGCGCTGCAGCAAACCGACCTGTCACCATCGCAACTGATCGTCGGCTATGGCGGCGTGAAATTCAGTGCGACGGGGGTGAACACGCTCGCTTCGACCTATCTGACTCAGCTCCAGGGTAAGCGGTATGTCTCCGTGTGGCCCGCGGCGAACGCGACCGCGAAACTGGAGCTGCCGTTCAAGGGGTGGCAGTAATACCGCGGGCGGCTGGTCGATGTCGGTTGACGATGACAGGGCATCAGCCCCATTTGCGTGAGGTGGCAAATAGCGACACCACCATGAGATGGGCAATTTCGCGCGCGCCCTACGCGTCGCGCTCGGAGGAAAGTCGGGGCCGGCTGCACCCGGAGCCCGAACAGGAGATGCGCTCGCCGTTTCAACGCGACCGCGACCGCATCATCCATTCGACCGCGTTCCGCCGCCTGAAGCACAAGACCCAGGTCTTCGTCTATCACGAGGGCGACCATTACCGTACGCGGCTGACCCACAGCCTCGAAGTGGCGCAAATCGCGCGTTCGATCGGGCGCGTGCTGGGGCTCGACGAGGACTTGGCCGAGGCGCTGGCGCTGGCGCACGACCTCGGTCATACGCCGTTCGGCCATGCCGGCGAGGAAGCGCTCAACGCCGAGATGGCTGACTATGGCGGCTTCTCGCACAACGAGCAGACCTTGCGGATCCTGACCAAGTTGGAGCGTGGCTACGCCGAGTTCGACGGGCTCAACCTAACCTGGGAAGCGCTCGAAGGGACCGCGAAGCATAACGGCCCGCTGGCGCCGCCGCTCGCGCCTTACATCGCCGAATATAACCAGCGGCACGATCTGGGGCTCGACACCTATGCCGGCCCCGAGGCGCAGGTCGCATCGCTCGCCGACGACATCGCCTATAACAACCACGATATCGACGATGGGCTGCGAGCCGGGCTGTTCGCGGTCGCCGATCTTGCCGACGTGCCGCTGGTCGGCCCCGTGTTTCATGAGGTCGCCCAGCGCTATCCCGATCTCGATGAGACGCGCCTCATCCACGAGGCGATTCGCCGGATGATAGATCGAATGGTGCGTGACATGGTCGCGGAGACCCGCTCGCGGCTCGCCGATAGCGGCTTGCGTTCCGCCGATGATGTGCGCGCACTGGGTCGTCCGGTCGCCGCGTTTTCCGCCCCGATGCAGGATAACGACCGGGCGCTGAAGCGTTTTCTTTACGAGCGGATGTACCGGCACTATCGGGTTAACCGCATGAGTCACAAGGCGCGTCGCGTGGTGCGCGAGCTGTTCCAGCTGTTTCTTGCCGAGCCGGAATGCCTGCCGAGCGAATGGCGCTCGGCGGCTTCGGGCGACCCGGCGGGGCGGGCGCGGACCGTCGCCGATTACCTCGCCGGGATGACCGACCGATTTGCCCTCGACGAGCACCGCCGCTTGTTCGATACCTACGCGGCGGTATAGCGACATTCCGATGGGTGACATTTTCGGCGATTTTCGCCGTCTCGTTCTGGCTGCGTTAAATGACCTCGGGGCGGCGGGCGCACTGCCGTCGGGGCTTGATGCCTTGCGTGTCGCGGTCGAGCCGCCGCGTGATCCGAGCCACGGTGATCTGTCGACCAACGCAGCAATGGTGCTGGCCGGGCAGGCGAAGCAGAACCCGCTGCAGCTGGCGGAAAAGATTGCCGCGGCGTTGGCAGGCCGGGAGCTCGAAACCGCCGACTACCGGGGCTCTGGCTTTACCGCAGAGGTGGCGCGGCCGGGTTTCATCAACATCCGGTTGGAGCCGGCAGCGTGGCACGCGCAGCTGCGCGCGGTTCTGCTCGCCGGTACGGCGTATGGCGATAGCGAGATCGGCGGTGGGCGACGGGTCAATGTCGAGTTTGTCTCGGCCAATCCGACCGGGCCGATGCATGTCGGCCACGGCCGCGGCGCGGTGGTCGGCGATGCACTGGCGGCGCTGCTCAAAAAGGCCGGGTTCGCCGTCGAGCGCGAGTACTACGTCAATGACGCTGGCGCGCAGGTCGATGCGCTCGCCCGCTCGGTCTATTTCCGCTACTGCGAGGAGGTCGCGAGCCAACCCGAGAGCGCCCTGCTCCATAGCTCGGCGGTGTCGCAATCGGCTCTCGTGGAGCCGGAGGGCTTCTACCCCGGCGAATATCTGAAGGAGACCGGCCGCCGCTTGTTCGAGCGCGACGGCGAGCGCTGGATCGGCAAGGTGGAGACGGTGTGGCTCGGGCCGCTGCGCGAGTTCGCGGTCGCCGAGATGATGGCGCTGATCCGTGACGACCTTGCCGCGATTGGCATCCAATTCGACCGGTTCTCGTCGGAGAAGGCGCTCGTCGCCGATGGCGCGGTCGACAAGGCGCTCGGCGTCCTCGAAGACCGCGGGCTGGTCTATACCGGTGTGCTCGAGCCGCCAAAGGGTAAGCTGCCCGACGATTGGGAGCCGCGCCCGCAGCTCTTGTTCCGCGCGACGCAATTCGGCGACGAGGTCGACCGGCCGCTCAAGAAACCCGACGGCTCGTGGACCTATTTCGCCAGCGATATCGCCTACCACCTCGACAAATATCGTCGCGGTGGCGACACGATGATCGATGTGTGGGGCGCCGATCACGGCGGCTATGTGAAGCGGGTGGGCGCCGCGGTGCAGGCGTTGACCAACGGCGCCGCGTCGCTCGACGTCAAGCTCTGCCAGCTGGTGAGCCTCTTCGACAATGGCCAGCCGGTGCGCATGTCGAAACGCGCCGGCACGTTTGTTACCTTGCACGAGGTGGTCGACGAGGTCGGCAAGGACGTCTTCCGCTTTATCATGCTGACCCGGCGCAACGACCAGGCGCTCGATTTCGATTTCGCCAAGGTCACCGAGCAGTCGAAGGACAACCCGGTCTTCTACGTGCAGTACGCGCACGCCCGCGCCGCGTCGGTGGTACGGCATGCGATCGACGAGTTGGCTGGCCATGATTTGTCGGACGCGGCGCTGGCCGGGGCGAACCTCGCGCTGCTGTCCGACCCGGCCGAGCTGACGCTGATCCGGCTGCTGGCGGGCTGGCCGCGCATGGTCGAAAGCGCCGCCGAGGCGCATGAGCCGCACCGTCTCGCCTTCTACCTTCAAGAGGTCGCGGCGCAATTCCATCTATTGTGGACAAAGGGCAGGGACGAAGCGCAGTTGCGCTTCATCATTTCGGGGGATCCCGACCTGACACGGGCCCGCCTCGCGCTGGTGCGCGGGGTGGCGACCGTTGTCGCGTCGGGGCTGGCTGTCTTTGGGGTGACGCCGGCGGAGGAGATGTAAACATGTCCTATCAGCAATTCGGGCACGTCGATCCGGAGGAGCGGCTCGATTATTCCGAGGAGCCGGCGCCGCTCGCCGAGGAATACGCGCCGCGGCGAACCTTGCCGGGCGCGCTCTTGGTGATCGGGCTCATGGTGACATTCGCCGGCGGGCTGTGGGCCGCCTATCATGCCGGGGTCAAGCGCGGCGAGACCACGGTGGGGGCACCCGCCTCCGCTGGCGCGCCCGCAGCGCAAGCCGGGCCGTCGTCCGCTGCTACCCCGTCTTCCTCGGCCGGCGCGGCCAACGCGCAAGTGCCGCTGATCCGCGCCGACACAAGCCCGGTCAAGGTCAAGCCCGACAAGGCCGGCGGGATGGCGATCCCTGACCGCGATGACCCGATCTACTCGATGCGCGCCAACCCCAACCAGGCCGAGCACATCCTGCCGCCGCCCGAGGCGCCGGCGCCACGCCCGGTCGCGCCGCCACCGCAGCCGCCGCAGGTTGCCGCCGTTCCGCAGCCTCCCGCGGCGCCAGCCGCTCCTCCCGCTCCAGCGGCGGTTGCGCCAAAGCCTGCGCCCGCACCCAAAACCGAAGCCGCCGGACCGCCGGTGAAGGTGCAGCTCGCCTCGCTGCGCACACCCGATGAAGCGCGCGACGAGTGGCAGCGCGTGAAGCGCGAGAACGACGATCTGCTCGGCAAGTTCACTGCAGTCGCGGTGCGCGCCGATCTCGGTGATCGCGGCATCTGGTACAAGGTGGAGGTGGGGCCGGTCGGCGACCATGCCGCCGCGCTGCGCCTATGTAAGGCCCTCAAGGATCGCAACCTGGGGTGCCAACTTGTCCAATGAGTCCCGCGCTATCCTGTTCAGTTGCGCCGGGGAAACGCTGAGCGTCGATGAGCGTGCGTTTTTTCGCGATGTCGACCCGCTCGGCTTCATCCTCTTTCAGCGTAATTGCCGGACCTCAGAGCAGGTGCGCGCGCTGATCGCCGATTTTCGCGATTGCGTCGGTCGCGGCGACGCGCCAGTGCTGATCGACCAGGAAGGCGGCCGCGTCGCGCGCCTCAAGCCGCCTGAATGGCGGCGCTACCCGGCGCCCGCGCGGCTTGCCGCCTTGCCCGAGGCGGAAGAGGCGATCCGGCAGGGCGCGCGGCTTATCGCCGACGATCTCGCCCCGCTCGGCGTCACGGTCGATTGCCTGCCGGTGCTCGACCTGCCGGTCGCCGGGGCAAGCGATGTGATCGGCGATCGCGCCTATGGCGGCGACCTGGCGTTTGTCGCCCGGCTCGGCCGCGCGGCGTGTGAGGGGCTGCTCGCGGGCGGGGTGCTGCCGACCATCAAACATATCCCCGGCCACGGCCGAGCGCGGGTCGACAGCCATAAGGCGCTGCCGCGCGTCGATGAAGCGGTTGCGGAGTTGACGCGGACCGATTTCGCGCCGTTCCGCGCCCTCAACGACATGCCGTGGGCGATGACCGCGCATGTTATTTACTCGGCGATCGATCCCGATGCGCCGGCGACCTTGTCGCGCAAGGTCATCGACACGGTGATCCGCGGTGATATCGGGTTTGACGGCATGCTGGTGTCGGACGACGTCACGATGGGCGCGCTGGCCGGGACGATGCGTGAGCGGGTCCGGGGCGCGCTCGCGGCGGGCTGCGATGCGGTGCTGCATTGTACCGGTGTGCTGAGTGAGATGCGTGAAGCGGCAGAAGCCGCCGCGCCGCTGACCGAAGACGCCGCAGCTCGCCTCGCGCGCGGCGACAAGCTGCGGCGCGCATCCCGCCGAGACTTTGACCGACGGGCGGCCGAAGCCCGGTTCGACGCAATGATTGGAGCGCTCGCGGCATGATCGTCGACGGCCACCTCGCGGCGATGATCAAGAGCGCGACCACCTGGATCGTGCCGGTGATCTTTGCCGTGACCTTGCACGAGGCGGCGCACGGCTTCGTGGCGCTGCGCTTCGGCGACGACACCGCCAAGCGCGCCGGCCGCGTCAGCCTCAACCCGCTAAATCACATCGACCTGTTCGGCACGGTGCTGCTGCCGCTGTTGTTGATGCTGAGTTCCGGGTTCATGTTTGGCTATGCGAAGCCGGTGCCGGTCAGTTTCGGCCGGCTAAAGCCGGTGCGGCTCGGCATGATCCTGGTGGCGCTGGCCGGGCCGATGATGAACGTGGTGCTGGCGATCGTCTCATCGCTGCTGCTGTTCGGGCTCGGGCTTGTGCCGCAGTCCGGCCAGGAGTTTGTCGCGCGCAACCTGGTCAATTCGCTGCAGATCAATTGCGTGCTGTGTGTCTTCAACATGCTGCCGATCCCGCCGCTCGACGGCGGCCGGGTCGCGGTCGGCGTGCTGCCGCGGTTTCTCGCCTGGCCGCTCGCCCGGCTCGAGCCCTATGGGATGCTGATCCTAATGGGGCTTTTTATCGTCGGCTATATCAGCACGCGCACCGAGCTCGGCATCAACCCGCTCGGCTGGCTCATTCTCGGCCCGGCCAATCTGCTGATCCGCGTTGTGCTGGCGGTGACTGGTCAGGGCGGCTAGGGAAGGCGCATGATCGCGGCGGCGCAGAACCCGAGCCTCGTCCTCGACCTCGACGGCTATGAGGGTCCGATCGACCTCTTGCTCGCGCTGGCGCGCGACCAGAAGGTCGATCTGGCGCGCATCTCGATCTTGCAGCTCGCCGACCAGTACCTCGCGTTTATCGCCGTGCAGCGCCGGCTGCACCTCGAGATCGCCGCCGATTATCTCGTCATGGCGGCGTGGCTCGCCTACCTCAAATCGCGGCTGCTGCTGCCCGATCCGCCCGCGGACGAAAGCGGGCTTTCGGCGATCGAGCTCGCCGAGGGGCTGGCACACCGGCTGCGCCTCCTGGAGGCGATGCAGCGCGCTGGCGCATCGCTGATGGCGCGACCGCTTTTGGGCCGCGACGTTTTTGGCCGCGGCGCGCCCGAAGGCCTCGCGACGGTCAACCAATCGGTCTACGAGCTCAGCCTCTACGAGCTGCTCAAGGCCTATGGCACGAGCCATGGCCGGCAGCACGGCCAGGTGCTGACGATCCTGCCCTCGGCCTACCGCTCGCTGGCGGACGCGATGGAGTATTTGCAGCGCTTCGTCGGCCATTTGCCCGATTGGCTGGAACTGATGGCGTTCCTCCCCGAGGAGCTGCAGGACGGGCCGCTGCGCAAATCGGCGCTGGCGGCCACCTTTGCCGCAACGCTCGAGCTGGCGAAGGCCGGGAAGGTCGAATTGCGCCAGGACCGCGCGTTCGGGCCGCTTTATCTGCGCAGTGGCGCCGTGGCGGACGCCCAACCGAAATGAACGACCAGCTGCGGTTGCTGGAAGCGCTGCTGTTCGCTGCGGCGGAGCCGCTGGCCGAGGCGGAATTGGCGCTGCGCATGGGCGAGGATGCTGACATCCCGGCGCTGCTGCGGACGCTTGCCGAAACCTACGCCGAGCACGGCGTCAACCTTGTGGCGCTGGCCGGTGGCTGGACGTTCCGCACCGCCCCCGACCTCGCCTCGGCGCTGAAGAGCGAGCGCAATGTGTTGCGCCGGCTGTCGCGCGCGGCGGTCGAGACGCTGGCGATCATCGCCTATCACCAGCCGGTGACCCGTGCGGAGATAGAGGTGATCCGTGGCGTTGGGCTGGCGCGCGGCACGCTGGACCGGCTTTTGGAGTCTGGCTGGGTGCAGCCCAAGGGCCGCCGCGAAAGTCCCGGTCGTCCACTCAACTGGGTGACGACGCCGCAATTCCTCGCGCATTTCGGCCTCGAAAGCCTCAACGAGCTGCCCGGGGTCGAAGAACTGCGCCAGTCGGGGCTGCTCGATATCGGGCCGGCCGTACTCGGCGAGGCGCTCGTCATGCGTGAGGACGAAGCGGCGGCGGAAGAAGAGGAATAGCGGCCCGACGGCTGCGCTAACCCGCGCAATTGCTGCCCTCTGGGCTTTCTGACATTATCGCGCCGCTTGCGGAGCCGCCTTATGTTGTCGTGTCCTCCTTGTCCGCGCGGCCGTCAGCGCCAGGTACCACAGCATGTTTTTTGATATCGGCTGGCCCGAGTTCCTGCTGATTGGCGTCGTTGCGCTGGTCGTGATCGGGCCGAAGGACCTTCCGGCGGCATTGCGCGTCGCTGGGTATTGGGTACGCAAGGCGCGCAGCCTGTCGCGCGAGTTCCATTCAAGTGTCGAGCAGATGATGCGCGAAGTGGAGCTGCACGAGGTACAGAACGAGTTGCGCAAGGCGACCGAGATCAACCTCGACCACGACTTCAACAAGATCATGGATCCAGCCAAGGACCCTGCCGCCGGCCCGCAAGCGGAAGCGGCGATCCCGGATCATTTCGATACGACGCCGGCGCCGGTGATCGAGGAGCCGGTGCCCCCGGCGGTACCCGCTGAACCTGTCGCGGCCGAGGCCTTGCCCAAGCTGGAAGAGGCGGACCTGCCGCTGACCATCCCGCCGACATTGCCCGGGGCGGCGGCCGAACCCGAACCGGCGCGCGCCGCCGAGCCGTCAAAGCCGTAGCGTTCGGCGATGGCCGAGACCGACAAGAACGACGACGAACGCGAGGCCGAACTCGAATCCGGCCGCATGCCGCTGCTTGACCATCTGGTCGAGCTGCGCAACCGCCTGATGTGGTCGGCGGCGGCGATCCTCGTCGCGTTTATCGCCTGCTATCAGTTCAAGGAGACGATCTACCGGTTCCTCGCCTATCCGCTTGCCAAACTGCTGGAGGGGCAGACCGGCCGGCACATGATCTTCACCGGCCTGACCGAGGCGTTCTTCACCTATGTCAAGGTGTCGTTCTGGGCCGCGTGCTGTATCGCGTTTCCGATTATCGCGCTGCAGATTTGGAAATTTGTCGCGCCCGGCCTCTACAAGAACGAGCGGCGCGCCTTCCTGCCTTACATCAGCGCGACGCCGATCCTGTTTCTTCTCGGCGCGTCGCTCGCCTATTTCGTGGTGATCCCCTACGCCTTCAAATTCTTCCTCAGCTTCGAGACGACCGGCGGTCCCGACACGCTGCCGATTGTCGCCGAGCCCAAGGTCAACGAATATCTATCGCTCGTGATGACGCTGCTCCTGGCGTTTGGGGTGGCGTTTCAGCTGCCGGTGCTGCTGACGCTGATGGCGCGCGCCGGGATCATCACCTCGCAGGGACTCATTTCGAAATGGCGCTACGCGGTGGTCGCGATGTTTGGCGTCGCGGCGGTGCTGACCCCGCCCGACGTGGTCAGCCAGACCTCGCTGGCCGTGCCGCTGATCCTCCTCTATGTGCTGTCGATCTTTTCGTGCCGCTATGTCGAAAGGCAGCGCGCCAAGCGCGAAGCCGCGGAAGACGCGGAGACGCCGGATGGCAGCAACCCGGCGGCCGGGGAGTAGACATCGTCCTAGCTTTCACCGGGATGGCACAATCGCTATAAGTAGTGGCCATTAGTCAAAAGAATATCTAGATGCACGATCTGCGCGCCATTCGCGACAATCCCGCGGCGTTCGACGCCGGCCTCAAGAAGCGCGGACTTGAGCCGCGCGCGAATGAGGTGCTGGCGCTCGACAAAAAGTGGCGGACGACCGAAACCAGGGCCCAAGAGGCGCAGGCGACAGCCAACCGGCTCGCGCGCGAGATCGGCATGGCGAAACGCGCCGGTGGCGACGCCGCCGAACTCATGCATCAGAGCGCCGAAAACAAGACCGCCGAGGCGATGTTCGCGCACGAGGCGGGCGAATTGCGCAAGCAGATCGACGAATTGCTGGGCGCGCTGCCGAATTTGCCGGCCGATGACGTGCCGGTCGGGCCGGACGAGACCGCTAATGTCTTGCAGCGCACGGTCGGCACGCCGCCGAGCTTCGACTTCACGCCGCTGGCGCATGAGGTAATCGGCGAAAAGCTCGGCATGATGGATTTCGCCCGCGCCGCGAAATTGTCCGGCTCGCGCTTTGTCGTGCTAAAGGGCGCGCTGGCGCGGCTCGAACGCGCGCTCGCGCAGTTCATGCTCGACCTGCATACCGGCGAGTTCGGCTACGCCGAGATCGCGCCGCCTTTTCTGGTGCGCGAGGAGACCGCCTACGGTACCGGCAATCTGCCAAAGGCTGCCGAGGATATGTTCCAGACCACGCCGGCTTCGGGCGGAATGTGGCTGATCCCGACGGCCGAGATGCCGCTCACCAACCTCGTCGCCGGCGACATCCTCGATGAAGAGGAACTGCCGCTGCGCTTTACGGCGTGGACGCCGTGCTTCCGTTCCGAGGCGGGCGCCGCCGGCCGCGACACGCGTGGCATGATCCGCGTCCACCAATTCGCCAAGGTCGAGCTGGTGTCGATCGCCAGGCCCGAGGACTCCGCCGCGGAGCACGAGCGTATGACCGCTTGCGCCGAGGAGGTGCTAAAACGGCTCGGCCTCGCCTATCGCGTGATGCTGTTGTCGTCGGGCGATATGGGGTTCTCGGCGCAAAAGACCTTCGATATCGAGGTCTGGCTGCCCGGGCAGAACGCCTATCGCGAAATCTCCAGTTGCTCGAATTGCGGCGCGTTCCAGGCGCGACGCATGAATGCGCGCTATCGCCCCGAGGGCGAGAAGGGCACGCGACCGGTGCATACGCTCAACGGCTCGGGGCTGGCGGTCGGTCGAGCGATGATCGCGATCCTCGAAAACTATCAGCGCCAGGACGGCACTGTCGCAATTCCGCCGGCATTGCAGCCGTATATGGGCGGCATGCAGATCATCGAGCCGCATGGCTGAGGCGGGTCATCCGAGGTTTGCGCGCATCCTCGTCTCCAATGACGACGGGATCGATGCGCCCGGGCTCAAGCTGCTCGAACGGATCGCGCACGCGCTGTCGCCCGAGGTCTGGGTCGTCGCGCCGGAGATGGAGCAGAGCGGCGCTGGGCACTCGCTGACGACGCGGCGGCCGATCCGGCTGATGGAGGTCGCACCGCAGCGCTACTTCGTCGACGGGACGCCGACCGATTGCGTACTGCTGGGGTTGAAACGGCTGCTGCGCGACCGGCGGCCGAGCCTGGTGCTGGCGGGGATCAATGCCGGCGGCAACATCGCCGAGGATATCACCTATTCCGGCACCTGCGCGGCGGCGATGGAGGCGACGCTGTTTGGTGTGCCGTCCATTGCCCTGAGCCAGGAATACCGAGACCGCAACGCGGTGCCCTGGGGCGTCGCCGAAGCCTTTGCCGAGGACGCGATCCGCCGCATCGTCGCCGCCGCCGCCGACCCGTGGCCGAAGGATACGTTCTTCAACGTCAACTTCCCGGCGGCGGCGCCATCGCAGGTGCGTGGCTTCGCGATGACGCATCAGGGTAAGCGCGTGCTCGGCGACAATCTCAGCGAAGGCACCGACCCGCGCGGCCGGCATTACTACTGGATCGGCCCGTCACAGATGCGCGGCGGGGCCGATCCGGGAACCGATCTCGGGGCGCTTGCGGACCTCCGCGTGTCGATCACGCCGATCCACCTCAACCTGACGAATGTTGCGGTCGCCGCGGCGCTGCGGCCGGCTTTCGAGTGATCGAAGCCGAATCGGCTCACGAGACGAAGGAGCTGGCGTGGATGCGCTGTGTCGCGGTATGCCCGGCTGCGATTCGCTAAGGCAGATGACGATTTGGCGCCTGACGGATTCGCGCTAGAATGACGCGGTAGGGCTTTGCGCGCTGGGGGGCGTGCAAGGGGGGAAGATGCAATTTGATGCCATTCGCCGGTGCAGGGCCGCCCGCGCCGCGACGACCGCTATTCTGGCTGGGCTTGTCGGCGGGTGCGCCGAGCAATCGATACCGGCTCCGGTGTATTTCGGGGGCGAGCCGCAGCCGATGATGTCGTCGATGCCGATGCCGTCACCGCCGCCGACGCTGCAAGTCACCGTCCGGCGCGGCCAGACGCTCGATGGCTATGCCTACACCTACCACGTGCCGAAATCGGCGATCATCGCCGCCAACGGGTTGCGCCCGCCCTACACGCTCGAGGCCGGGCAGCGGCTCGTCATTCCCAATGCGCAAGGCCCAGTGCAACAAGCGATGGCGCCGCCTCCGGCCCCGTCGCAACCATGGTCGCCGCCGCCTGCCGCCTATTCGCCGCCGCAGCCCGCGACGCCGCCGGTGCCGACACCCCAGGCGCCGCGCGCGCCGGAGGTGATCGGCTCCCAGGCTGCGCGACCGCCGCAGACCATCTTCACGGCGCCTGCGTCGCCGTCGGTCCGGACGCCGCCCCCCGCGACCGCCCAGGCTGCGACCCAGCCCCAGACGGTGACCCCGCCACCCTTGGCGACGAACTCGCCGCAAATTATCTCGCTCGACAGTCCGCCCAAGAACACCGCCGCGGCGACCCCGCCAAGCTCGGCGCCGGGAACGCTGACCCCGCCGCAGGCCGCGCCGTCAACACCCGTCGCGCCGCAGGCGAGCGCCGATCCGGCGCCGGGTGGGCGCTTTCCGTGGCCGCTGCGCGGCCGCGTCCTCGCCAATTACGGCAATGCGCCCGGCGGCGGCCATAATGACGGCATCAACATCGGCGCACCGCTCGGCACGCCGGTGCGGGCGATCGACGGCGGCACCGTCGTCTATTCCGGCAACGAGGTGAAAGGCTACGGCAACATCCTGCTGGTTCGGCACGCCAATGGCTGGATCTCCGCCTATGCCCATCTCGGCGATGTCGCCGTGAAGCAGGGCGACACAATCGCCGCCGGCCAGGTCATCGCCAAGGTCGGCAATACGGGCGGGGTCAGCGAGCCGCAGCTGCATTTCGAGCTGCGCCGCGGCCAGAAGCCGGTCAACCCGACCGAATTCCTTGCGCCGGCGCCGAGCGCGGAGGGCCCGGGCGGTCGGGCGGGCTAGCCCAAGGTCTTACCGAGCCGGCCGGCCAGATCCTGAATGAACTGCCAGGCGACGCGGCCGGAGCGCGCGCCACGGGTGATCGACCACTCATTGGCCTCGGCCTTCAGCTGATCCTCGCGGATATCCAGCCCGTAATGCGCGACATAACCGTGGATGATCGCAAGGTAGGTGTCCTGGTCGACATTGTGGAAGCCGAGCCACAGCCCGAAGCGATCAGATAGCGAGACGCTTTCCTCGACGGCCTCGCCGGGGTTGATCGCGGTCGAGCGCTCGTTCTCGATCATGTCGCGCGGCATCAGATGCCGCCGATTCGAGGTCGCGTAAAGGACGACATTCGCGGGCCGGCCCTCGATCCCGCCTTCGAGCACCGCCTTCAGCGATTTGTAGCTGGTGTCCTGCTTCTCGAACGACAGGTCGTCGCAGAACAGCAGGCATCGCCGCTTGCTGCCGCGCACCAGCGACAGCAGGCGGGGCAGGGTCGGGATGTCCTCGCGGTGGATTTCGATCAGCGCCAGCGCCCGCGGCTTCGCCTTGTTGATTGCCGCGTGCGCCGCCTTGACGAGTGCGCTCTTGCCGGTGCCGCGCGCGCCCCACAGCAGCACGTTGTTGGCCGGCAGCCCAGCCGCGAACCGCTCGGTGTTCTCGACCAGGATGTCGCGCACCCGGTCGATGCCCTTAAGGAGGTCGATCTCGACGCGGTTCACGGCCTTCACGGGTTCGAGCCATTCGCCTTCGGCATGCCAAATAAAGGCATCGGCGGCGTTGAGGTCGTTCTTTGGCGGCGCGGTCGGGGCGAGGCGTTCGAGCGCGTCGGCGACGCGGGTCAGCAGCGGCAAAAGGTCAGTCTTGGACATGTCGTGTTCTTGGCAAAATAAGGCCGGCGAACTTAGATCAGATTGCGGTATTTGCGGGAGGAAAACCGCCGCGCCTGTTTGCATTGCCCTTTTACCGGGCATCGCGTAGGAATTCGCCTCCGCTTCGCCGCCGCATTCCGAGGTCGACGCACATGCTGATTTCTCCGGCCTACGCCCAGGCAGCGGGCGGTGGGCTTTTCGACAGCCAGAGCGCGATGATCCAGTTTCTGCCGCTGGTGTTAATCTTCGTCGTGTTCTATTTCCTGCTGATTCGCCCACAACAGCAGAAGCAGAAACAGCAACGCTCAATGCTGGATTCGCTGCGACGCGGCGACCGGGTGGTGACGGGTGGCGGCATTGTCGGCACGGTCAACCGGGTGACGGCCGGGAGCGAGGAGGTCGACGTCGACATCGCGCAGGGTGTGCGCGTGCGGGTGCTGCGCAGCACGATTTCGAGCGTACTGGCGAAGCCTGACCCGGCCGCGGCGCGCGAAGCGGCGAACGATCGCCCGGCGGGTCGCCGTCGCGCCGCCAAGGAACCCGCGAAGGAAGCCGAAGCGGCCAACGACGCCGCCAAGGAAGACGAGAAGGCGTAAACGCCTGCGATGCTTTACTTCGCCAACTGGAAGATTTTGCTGATCTGCGGGGTGTGCGCGCTGGGCGTGCTGTTCAGCCTGCCCAATCTGTTCGCGCCGGCGCAGCTCGCCTGGCTGCCGAGCCAGATCCCGCACAAGCCGGTCAATCTTGGCCTCGATCTGCGCGGCGGCTCGTATCTGCTGCTCGAGGTCGATATTGCCGCGGCGCAGACCGAGCAGCTCAACTCGGCCATCGACAATGTGCGCGACGCGCTGCGTGATGCGAAGATCGGCTATACCGGGCTTAACGTCGAAAACAACGCGATCGTCTTCACGATCCGCGACCAGGACCGGATCGACGACGCGAAGAACGCGCTGGCCAAGATCGACCAGACGCTGACCGTCGACATCGGGTCGGATGGCGCCGGCAAGATGCAGTTCAACGCCGTGGCGACCGAACAGCGCCGCCAGCAGGCGATCGATCAGTCGATCGAGATCATCCGCCGCCGCATCGATCCGAACGGGACCGCCGAGGTGACGATCCAGCGGCAGGGCAGTGACCGGATCCTCGTCGAGATCCCCGGCATCGACAATCCCGAGCACATCAAGGCGTTGCTCGGCAAAACCGCGAAGCTGACTTTTCAGCTGGTCGACCAGTCGATGAGCCCGGACGAAGCAAAGCGCGGCCGCATGCCGATTGGCGACGAGGTCCTGCAGGCCCAGACCGACCGGCCCGATCAGCCGACCCAGTATCTGGTGAAGCGGCGGGTCATGGTCGGCGGCGATATGCTGACCGACGCGCAGGTCGATCTTCAGAACCCGAGCGGCCCGGCGGTCAGATTTCGCTTCGACTCGGCCGGCGGACGGCGCTTTGGCGATGCGACGCGTGAAAATGTCGGCAAGCCTTTCGCGATCGTCCTGGACAACAAGGTTATCAGCGCTCCCGTCATCCGGGAGCCGATTCCCGGCGGCGAGGGGATCATTACGGGCAACTTCACGGCGCAATCGGCGAGTGACTTGGCGTTGCTGCTGCGCGCCGGCGCGCTGCCGGCGCCGATCACGATCCTCGAGGAGCGCACCGTCGGGCCCGATCTCGGCGCCGATTCGATCCATGCCGGCGCGTTTGCCAGCGTCGTCGGCGTGACGCTGGTCGCGGTGTTCATGATCCTGTTCTACGGACTTTTTGGCGTCTTTGCCGACATCGCGTTGTTCTTCAACCTGTGTTTGATGCTGGGCATCCTGTCGCTGCTGCCCAATACCGCGCTGACGCTGCCAGGAATCGCCGGCATCGCGCTGACCATGGGCATGGCGGTCGATGCCAATGTGTTGATCTACGAGCGCATCCGCGAGGAAATGCGCAGCGGCCGGACGATGCTGTCGTCGCTTGAAGCCGGGTTCCGCCGCGCTTTCGGGACGATCCTCGACAGCCACGTGACGACCTTTGTCGCCGCGGTCTTGCTTTATGTTCTCGGTTCCGGGCCGGTGCGGGGATTTGCGGTAACCCTGGGGCTGGGCGTGTTGACCTCGCTATTCTCCGCCATCCTGGTGACCCGGCTGCAGATCGTCAGTTGGCTGCGGCGCTGGAAGCCCAAGGAAATCCCGCTGTGATAAAGCCGCTTATCGTCATCCGCCGGGTGCCAAAGATCGATTTCATGCGCTGGCACCTGTTTGGCTTTGCGTTTTCGATCATCCTCGGCCTGGTGTCGATCGGGCTGTTCGCCGCGATCGGGCTCAACCTCGGGATCGATTTCAAGGGCGGGCTGTTGATCGAGGCGAAGACGCAGGGTCCGGCCGACCTCTCGACAATGCGTTCGAAGATCGACGATTTGCATCTCGGCGATGCCTCGCTGCAGAATTTCGGTGCGCCCGACGAGGTGCTGATTCGCCTGCCCGAGCAGGCCGGCGGCGACAAGGCCCAGGAAAGTGCGATCACCGCCGTCAAGCAGGCGCTGGGGCCCGGTATCGATTATCGACGCCAGGAGGTCGTGGGCCCGAGCGTCGGCTCGGAGTTGATCCGCGCCGGAACGCTCGCGACCGCGCTCGCGCTTGCGGCGATCCTTGTCTACATCTGGTTCCGCTTCGAGTGGCAGTTCGGCGTCGGCGCGACGATCGCGACCTTGCACGACACGATCACGACGATCGGGCTGTTCGCTATCTTCCGGCTCGAGTTCAACCTGACGACGCTGGCGGCGATCCTCACTATCGCCGGCTATTCGATCAACGACACCGTGGTCATCTACGACCGGCTGCGCGAGGCGATGCGGAAATACCGCACAATGCCGTTCCGTGAGCTGATCAATCTGGCGCTCAACGAGACCCTGTCGCGCACGATCCTCACGGTCAGCACGGTGGCGCTGGCGGTGCTGTCGCTGTTGCTGTTCGGCGGCGAGGTGCTCAAAGGCTTCAGCATCGCGATGCTGTGGGGCATCGTGATCGGCACCTATTCGTCGCTCTTTATCGCCGCGCCGATCATCTACTACATCCAGCCCAACCGCCGGGCGATCGCTCGCGAGCCGACGAGCGGCGAGGGTGAAGGCGGCCGCTCGTCAAGCCGGCCGGCTGGCGGAACGCCGCGAGCCGGGGGCTAGGCGATGGAGCTGTCGCCCCAATCAGCGTCCGGGCGGCAGCAGATCGAGCGCTACGGCGCGAGCGGGTTTCAGGTCAGCGGCGTGGTATTCGGGGGGCCGGTGCTCGTGTTCCCGGAGCGCACCGTCCCGTGGGAAAACGCCGCACCGACGATCGAAGGTCTCGCGCCAGTCATCGCCGAGGGCGGCATCGAACTGGTGCTCTTGGGACTGGGGCGCCGCGGCGCGCCTGTCGCGCCCGCGTTGCGCGCGGCGCTCAAGACGCACGGCATCGGGGTCGAGGCGATGGATACCGGCGCCGCATGCCGAACGTACAACGTGCTCCTGGCCGAGGATCGGCGGGTCGCGGCGGCCTTGTTGCCGCCAATTTAGGCAATCGCGGCACAAGCCTTGCTTATGCGAAAAAGCAGACCGGAGTCGGCGAATGCCGGATGGCGCCAGCATCGCTCCTGTGATCGGGATCGGCCACAATCAGGGGCCGCCGCTCGAACTCGGGATGAGCTGGGCGCATTTTTGCTGGAAAAAGGCGCATGCCAAGGCGTGGAAGACGCCGCCGCGCGAGATCGCGCTGCGACGCCTCGCGCGCGCCGAGGCGCTTGGCATGACCTATCGCGAATACACCGCCCATCTGCTCGACACCGGCGAGCATTTGTAAGCGGCTTGATGCACCGTTACCCGTGCCGTTCGTGCGCCTGCTGCAGGTTGCGGGCGACAAAGTCCCAATTGATCAGGTGCTCGAGGAACGCCTGGACGAAATCCGGGCGGCGGTTCTGGTAGTCGAGGTAATACGCGTGTTCCCAGACGTCGCACGTGAGCAGCGGCGCCAGCCCGCCGGCGATCGGGTTGATCGCGTTGGCGGTCTTGATGACCTTCAGCTTGCCGGCATCAAACACCAGCCAGGCCCAGCCGCTGCCAAACTGCGTGACCGCCGCTTCCTTGAATTCCTTGGCGAATTTGTCGGCGCTGCCAAAGTCGTGGTCGATCGCCCGCTTGATCTCGGCCGGCGGGTCGCCGCCACCGCTTTTTGTCATGCAGTTCCAGAAGAAGGTGTGGTTCCAAACCTGCGCGGCGTTGTTGAAGATCGTGGTCTTTGAATCGTCGTGATGCGTCGCGACGATGATGTCTTCGAGCGACATGCTCGCTTCCGGTTTGTCTTCGGTCAGCCGGTTCAACGTGTCGACATAGGTCTTGTGGTGCTTGCCATGATGGAAATCGAGCGTTTTTGCCGAGATGTAAGGCTCGAGCGCATCGTTCGGATAAGGTAGCGGCGGCAATTCAAAAGCCATGGGACACGTCCTATTGCCAGGGTTTGGAGACAGCGCTTCGGGGAAGCCGATGCAGCATCGGTCTACGGGAAAAACGGCGTCATCCGTGTGGCGTTCCAGTGTCGCTGCGTCACTTTCGCCGGTTGCGTCAATTGTCCGCACGCATGACCGCGACCGGTTCCAGACGGTGCTGTTCGCGCCCGGGCAGGTGCGCGAGGCGCTGTTCGCCATTTATGCGTTCAACTACGAGATCGCTCGGGTGCGCGAGACCGTGCGCGAGCCAATGCTCGGTCAGATCCGGCTGCAGTGGTGGCGCGAGGCGATCGATGCCGCCTATGGCGAGGCGCAGCCGCGCCGGCACGAGGTCGTGGAACCGCTGACCACGGCGATCCGCAGCCGCGGCCTCAGCCGGGGCTATTTCGACCGGCTCATCGATGCGCGCGAGCGCGATCTCGACGATGCGCCGCCCGCGACTCTGACGGCGCTCGAAGACTACGCGGACGGGACGTCAAAGCCGCTGATCCGGCTCGCGCTCGAAACGCTCGGCTCGGCGACGCCGTCAACCGAAACGGCGGCGGCCGATATCGGCGTCGCCTACGCGCTGACCGGGCTACTGCGGGCAATGCCGGTTCACGCACTCGCCGGCCGCTGCTTCATCCCGCTCGACCTGGCGACGGAAGCCGGGCTCGAACCGGCCGACTACGCGGCCGGACGCGCGACGCCGGCCTTGCGGCGCGTGGTCGAGATAATCGTGCGGGCGGCGGAGCGTCATCTCGCCGCGGCGCGAGCGAAGCGGCGAGACGTGCCAAAAGCGGCGCTGCCCGCCTTATTGCCGGCGCGTATCGCTTCGCGCGCGCTAAAACGCCTCGAACGGGCCGGCTACGACCCGTTTTCCGGCATCGGTGAAAGTGATCCGCTGCAGAGCTGGCGGCTCGCCTTCGCGATGCTGAAAGGCAGGTTCTGAAGGTTCCGCTCGTCACCCGCGGGCCTTGACCCGCGGGTCTCAAGATGGCCGGGTCGAGCCTGGCCGTGACGAGGTAAGATGCGGCTTAGTAGAAATGGGCCGAGAACACCATGCCGTAGAGCATCGGGATCGACAGCATCGTGTTGACGCGCGAAGCAAGGCCGGCCATGCGGCGCGCCGCATTGACCTCGTCCGGCGTCGCGCTGGTGACGCCCATCACCTTGTTCTGGTTCGGCATGATGATGAACCACACGTTGAACCACATGATCGTCCCGAGCCACATGCCGATGCCGATCGCGGTGAATTTGTGGTTGTTGTCACCGATACCGATCTTGATAGCGTCGAGCAGGTAGCCGTTCATGTAGGCCAGGATCAACCCGAAGCCCAACGTGAACATCGCGCCCCAGCGGAACCAGAACAGCGCCTCGGGCAGGATGAAGCGAACCACCGCCGGTCGCAGTTCGGCGGGAATTTTCGGCATGGTCGGCGTCTGGGTGAAATTGAAATACCAGAGATGGCCGATCCACATGATGCCGCTGATGATGTGGCCCCAGCGGATGAACTGGGTCCACCAGTCATAGGCTACGAATTCCATGGCGTTGTCCCCCTATCGACGACGAGTTAATGGATCGCGTGGATCACCAGGATTTCGACAATCACCAGCACAAAGCCGGCAATGACTGTCCCGGCTAGGGAACCCAACAGCTTTTCCATCCCGCTCTCCTCTCTTGTCTCGTCTTGGGCCGAAAGACGACGCGAGAATCATACTAACGATGGCTGCGCCCGGCAAATGCGCGTTTTCAGTTATTTCGCATGCGCGGGATGCGACCGGGGCCTACCGCATTTCCGATCAACCGGGATTTGCACTAAACTGCGGCATGGCAAGGCTGACGCTGCGCATCGATTTTGACGCTGACCGGCAGATCGGCCCCGGCAAGATCAAGCTCCTCGAGCTGATCGAGGCGACCGGCTCGATCTCGGCGGCGGGTCGGCAGATGGGCATGTCGTATCGCCGTGCCTGGCTCCTGGTTGACAATCTCAACCACTGCTTCCGTGAGCCGCTGGTGGCGGCGCAGGTCGGCGGCGTCAAGGGCGGTGGTGCGGCGCTGACCGCGTTTGGCCGCGGCGTCGTCGAGCATTACCGCGCGATCGAGGAGGCGGCGGCCGCTGCCGGCGCCGCCCATGTCGGCGCGCTCACCGCATCGCTGGCCGAGCCTTAGCCTTCGGCGATCTCCGCGTCGGAGCTGACCGCGCCTGGTGAGGCGCCAGCAAAGGCGTGATGGTCGAAGGCGATGCTCTTGATGACCGCATGCACCTTGAGCCCGGGGATGAGGCCCAACGTCTCAACCGAGCGGCGGGTCAGCCGCGCGATCAGCGCTTCGCCCGCGCAGTCGAGCCGCATCTGAACGATCGGTCCATCGCCTTGGGCGATCTCGGCCACCGTGCCAGGCAGCACATTGAGCGCACTGAGACCTTCCGGCGGTGCGAGTGCGATCATCACATCGCGGGCGCGGATGCGCACCCGCAGCGCCGTGCCGACCGGCAGGTCGAGATAGGGCACGCGCAGCTCGCCCGCCGCAGCGCGAAGCACTGTCAGTCCGAACACCCGGTCGTGCGCGGCGACGCGCGTCGCGAGGATCGCACCGGCCTCCGCCCGGCCGGTTAGCGGGAACAGGTCGAGCCGGCCCATGATCTCGGCGGTCGGGCCGATCGCCGCGACCTGTCCCTCGGACAACACCACGAGCGTCGTCGCCAGCCGCGCGACCTCGGGGATCGAATGGCTGACATAGACGATCGGCACCCGCATCTCGTCGCGCAGCCGCTCGATATAGGGAAAGATCTCGTGACGGCGGCCTTCGTCGAGCGAAGCGAGCGGCTCGTCCATGACGAGCACTCGCGGGCGCGCCAGCAGCGCGCGGCCGATCGCGACACGCTGCTTTTCGCCGCCCGAGAGATTGGCCGGCCGGCGGGCCAGCAGATGGTCGATGCCGAGCAGACCGATCACCTGGTCGAACTCGCTGCCGCCCCGGGTCGATGTTGTCGTTGCGCGAGGCGCGAACCAGCGCCCAAAGGCGAGATTCTGGCGGACGTTGAGGTGCGGGAACAGCCGGCCTTCCTGGAACACGTAGCCAACGCGGCGGCGATGCGCTGGCACGAACCTGCGGGTCGCGGTGTCGGTCAATACCTCCCCGTCGATCGCCACATGGCCGTGATCAGGCCTGATCAGCCCGGCGATGACGTTGACCAGCGAAGTCTTGCCGGCGCCCGAGCGCCCGAAAAGCGCGGTGAGCCCGCCCTCGCTGTCGAATTCGGCGTCGAGCGTGAAGGCGCCGAGCCGGTGGGTGACGCTGACGTTCAGCATTTAGAGCCCTGCCGCCCGCCGCGAGGCGCGCTGGGCAATGGCTTCCGACGCGAAGAGCGCGGCGACGGAGATCGCGACCGACACTAGGGTCAGGCGGAACGCTCCCGTCTCGCCGCCCGGCACCTGCAGGAAGGTGTAGATCGCAGTCGGCACCGTCTGCGTTTCGCCGGGGATGTTGGAGACGAAGGTGATCGTCGCGCCGAACTCGCCGAGCGCGCGCGCAAAGGAGAGGATCATCCCCGCGACGACGCCGGGAAGGATCAGGGGCAGGGTCACGGTCAGCCACACCCAGGCGCGGTTGGCGCCGAGCGTTGCGGCGGCGTCCTCGAGCCGTCGGTCGACCGCGTCGATCGACAGCCGCATCGAGCGCACCATCAGCGGAAATCCCATCACCGCCGAGGCGAGCGCCGCGCCGGTCCAGCGGAACGCGAAGACGATGCCGAGATACTCGGCGAGCGGCGCTCCTAGTGCGCCGCGCCGCCCGAACAGGATCAGCAGGATGTACCCGGTCACCACCGGCGGCATCACCAACGGCAGATGGACGAAGACATTAAGTGCCGAGCGACCCCAGAACCGGCCACGCGCCAGCAGCATCGCGACCAGCAACGCCGCCGGCAGGCTCGTCAACATCGCCCAGAAGCCGACCCGCAGCGACAATTTGATCGCGGTCAGCTCCTCGGATGAAAAGCCGAGCAGCATCAGTCCGGGCCACGCGCCACCCCCGCTTCCGCGGGAACGACGAATGGCAAAGGTCTAATGCACGACCGAGAACCCATAATGCTCGAACTCCTTGGTCGCGTCGGGGCCGCTCAGATAGGCGATAAACGCGGCGGCGTCGGGGTTCTTCGACGACGCGGTCTGGGCGATCGGGTAGATGATCGGCGGCACCGCGTCAGCCGGGAAGGTGCCGACGATCTTGACCTTGGGCTCGATCGCCGCGTCGGTCTTGTAGACGATGCCATAGGGCGCCTCGCCGCGCGCCACCAGCAGGAGGCAGGCGCGCACATTTTCGGCCGCCGCCACCGAGCCGGACACCGCATTCCACACGCCGAGCTTGGTCAGCGCCGCCTTGCCGTATTTGCCAGCCGGCACCGCGTTCGGGTCGGCCATCGCCAGCTTGCCGCCGTCCAGCAGCTTCGACAGCGGGAAATCTTGTTTGATATCGACATCGCCGGCCTTGCCGTCGGCGGGCGCGATCAGCACCAGCACGTTGCCCAGGAGGTTGTGCCGCGATGCCGGCATGATCAGGTCCTTTTTCGCGACGTAATCCATCCAGTCGAGATCGGCCGAGATGAACACATCGGCTGGTGCCGCCGCCTCGATCTGTTTGGCGAGCGCAGAGCTGGCCGCGTAGGAGATCGTCGCTTGCTTGCCGGTCGCTTTCTGCCAGTCGATGTTGATCGCGTCGAGCGTGTCCTTAAGGCTTGCCGCGGCGAAAACCACAACGTCGTCAGCGCGCGCCGCGCTCGGCGCCGAAACGCAAAGAACTCCCGCGAAAACCGCCGCGACCGCGGCCAGAAACCCGCGCCGAACCATGCCATTCCTCCCTGTTCGTCGCCGCCGACCACTACTCGACGTCGATGGTGACGACGTCGCGCACATACCGCGCGCCGTGCTTGTCGCCCGGCATCACCAGCCGAAAACCGCTGGCGCCTGGTGCCTCGTCGTCGCGCTGATAGGTGATCATCGCAGGCTTGCCGCCGAGATCGGGGGCGATCTCCCCGGTCGAGATCACGACCCAGTAGCCGTCCTTGGCGGTGATCTTGATCGTGTGGTGCAGCGCCGCGCCTTTTTCCGTGTCGGCGAGCCCGCCCGCTTCGTCGAGCAGCGCCCACAGCGGCACGCCGGTAAAAGTCATCTTCTGCTCGCCGCGCTCGCTCTGAAACGACACCTGGACCTGCTGGCTCGCCAGCGCCTTCAGTTTGTCGAGGCTGAATTGCTGCGGGTGCGCGACCTTGCCGGTCAGCGATAGTTCACCGGCTGGCGCGTCGGCCGCCTGCGGAGCGGTCAGCGGCAGCAGCAGAACAGCGCAGACAATCGCGAAGCGTCGCAGCATCACGGCGTGGCGACCATCACGTCCGACGCCTTGATCACCGCGATCGCCTTGTCGCCGGTCTTGAGACCCAGTTCGTCGACCGCTTCGTTGGTGATCGACGCGGTGACGATGACGCCGTTGCCGATGTCGATCCGCACATGCGCGGTGGTCTGACCCTTCCGAACTTCGGCGATGGTCCCGTTGATCTGATTGCGTGCGCTGAGCTTCATGGCGCTCTCCAATCGCTGGTTTCGCTATGTTTACTCAGGCATAGCGTAAACGTCGAGGAGAAGCGCCCGCGCCAAACTGGCGCGGCTTTGGCGCGGCCGCTATCGTGGCCGGGCAGCGGCGCAAAGGATGGCGGGATGAACCTTTTCGATCTTGGCGGCAAAGTCGCGGTCGTCACCGGCGGCAATGGCGGGATCGGGCTCGGCATGGCGCGGGGCCTCGCGCAAGCCGGCGCCAGCGTTGTCATCGCCGCGCGCAACGCCGAGAAATCGGCTGGCGCGGTCGCCGAGTTGGAAGCCCTGGGCGTGAAGAGCGCATTCATGCCGCTCGACGTCGCCAATCCGGACTCGTGTCGCGGGCTGGTGACGCAGGTGGTCGAGCGGTTTGGTCGGCTCGACATCCTCGTCAACAATGCCGGCATGTCGATCCGGAAGCCGCCGGAGAGCTATGAGCTCTCCGAGTGGCTCAAGGTCATCGACACCAACCTCAACGGCGTCTTTGTGCTGTGCCAGGCGGTTCATGCGCCATTCAAGCGCCAGGGCGGCGGCAAGATCATCAATATCGGATCGATGATGTCGATCTTCGGCGGCGCCTATGCGGCGCCCTATTCGACCAGCAAGGGCGGTATCGTGCAGTTGTCGAAATCGCTCGGCACCGCCTGGGCCAAGGACAATATCCAGGTCAATTCCGTGCTGCCGGGCTGGATCGACACCGAGCTGACCCGCGACGCGCGCGCGCAAGTGACGGGCCTCAATGAGCGGGTGCTCGCGCGCACCCCGGCCGGGCGCTGGGGCGTGCCCGACGATCTGTCGGGTGTCGCGGTGTTTCTCGCCAGCGCCGCCTCGGATTTTGTCACGGGCGCGGCGATCCCCGTCGACGGCGGCTACGCGTCGGAGTTTTGAACTCTTCGTTCGTCACCCGTGGGCTCGACCCGCGGGTTTAGGTGGCCGGGACAAGCCCGGCCATGACGACGGCTAGTCCAGCGCGACGTGCATGTGCTGGCGGTCGGGTTTGCTCCACACGCCGCTGAAGGTGGCGGGCATGCCGAGGCTGCGCAGTTCGCGATAGCACTGCTCGCGGTCGCTCGCCAGGAAGCTCACAAAGGCCGGGCTCTGCTGCTGGCAGAGCTTCAAGGCTTCCTGCTTGCGCAGGTCGTTCGGATAGGCGTTGCCGAGATACATGGTGCTGAGGCCCTGCGGGTAGGTTGCCGCAGTGGCCGCTGCCAGCGCCGTCACGCCGAACAGCATTTTGTGCATGAGCCGCATCGTCGTCTCCAAGAAAACCGGTTGGGGCAAGGCTGCCGTTCCCGGTCTGTCTCAAGCGACATGCCAGTCTGCGCAAGAAGACAAAGATGAAGGTTTCTGCGAAGAAATATAGTTAAGAGAAAATAACTAATTTATAGGGTTTGCAAATTGCAATGGGTTTTGCGTGGCAAAGCCGGACTAATTACGGATGATGTTTGATTAAAGCCCGAGATAGAATTTGCGCACGAGCTCGTTGTTGTTGAGTTCATCGGTATTGCGGCCCTCGAAGGCGATCTGGCCATGAACGATCACGTAGCCGCGATCGGCGATGCGCACCGCCTGGTTGAAGTTCTGCTCGGCCATCAGCACGGTGAGCTGAAACCGCTCCTTCAGCTCCTTGATCTTGTCGATCGTGCGGCTGACGAGGATCGGCGCCAGCCCCACCGAGGGCTCGTCGATCAGGAGGATGCGCGGCGCCGACATCAGCGCGCGCGCCAGGGCGAGCATCTGCTGCTCGCCACCCGACATGCTGCCGGCCATCTGACGCCGGCGTTCCTGCAGCACCGGGAAGGTCACGTAGGACGATTCGAGGTTGCGGGCGAGCTCATGGCGCGCGGTCTTGCGAAACGCACCCAGCAGCAAATTCTCCTCGACGGTCAGTTTGGGAAAGAGACGGCGGCCCTCCGGCACCAGGCTGATGCCGAGATCGACGATCTCCTCGGTGCTGCGGCCGACGAGATCGAGCTTTTCGCCGTCGATCTCGGCGGTGATGCTCCCGGATGACGGCCGCAACATGCCCATGATGCACTTCATGAGCGTCGACTTGCCGTTGCCGTTGGTGCCAAGCAGCGCCACGGTCTCGGCCGGCGACACGCTAAGCGATACGTTCTCGATGACCCGCACCGAGCCATAGCCGGCATTGATGCCCGAAAGGGTAAGGCTACTCGCCAAGGTAGGCCCTCTCGACTTCCGGGTTGCGGATCGCCTCCTGCGGCAGCCCGTCGGCGATCTTGTGGCCGGCGACCAGCACGACAAGCCGGGTCGAAAAGCTCATCACCGCACTCATGATGTGCTCAATGAGGACGATGGTGATGCCGTGTTCGTTGAGGCGCATCAGGACCGCCAAGATCTCCTCGATCTCGGAATGCGACAGACCGGCCATCGCCTCGTCGGCGAACAGCAGGGTCGGCTCGGTCGCCACCGCGCGCGCCAGCTCCAATTTGCGCATCTCGACCTGGGTCAGGTCGCGCGGGCGGCGGCGCGCCTTGTCGGCGAGGCCGACATCCTTGAGCAACTCGGCGCAACGCTCTTCGATCACCGCGTCGCTCAGCTGATGATGCGGGCGGGCATTGACCGTGTAGAGCAGCGGCACGCGCAAATTGTCGATGAGGCTCATCGAGTGGAACGGTTTTGGCAGCTGAAAGCTGCGTGCGAGGCCGAGATGCGTCCGCTCATGCGCGATGAGCCCGTTCAGCGACCGCCCGGCAAAGGTCACGGTGCCGGTCTCGTTCTGCAGGGTGCCGCAGAGGCAATTGACCAGGGTCGACTTGCCGGAGCCGTTCGGCCCGATGAGGCCCAGCCGCTCGCCCTTGGCGATCGCAAGATTGATGTCTTCGAGCGCGACAAACCCGCCAAAGCGTTTGCCGAGCCCGTTGACGTCGAGGAGCGGGGTGGCGGCGTCCTCGGCCATCACGCCTCCTTCTGCCGGCGCCACGACCGCACCAGCCCGACCAGACCGTTTGGCGCGATGATCACGAAGAAGATCAACAGCAATCCAACGATCAACAGGTTCAGCGCCGAAGAGATCGTCACCGTCGCGACCTGCTGGATCGTGCCGAGCAGGATCGCGCCGACCACTGGCCCGACCCAGCTGGTCATGCCGCCGATCACCGGCATCGCTACGGCATTGACCGCATAGGCGAGGTTGAAGCTCGATGTCGGGTCGAGATAGGTCACGTAATAGGGCAGCGGCGCGCCCGCCATGCCCATCAGCGCGCCGGACAGCGTCGTCGCGATGAGCTTGAGGCGCAGCGTCGGCACACCGCTCGCCTCGGCCGCCAGCTCATCGTCGCGGATCGAGGCGAAGCCGAGCCCCAATCGCGAGCCTTCGATCGAGCGCGCGATGCCGACCGAGATCACCGCCAACGCCGTCATCAACGTGAAGAGATACTGGATATAGCTGCCCGAGACCGGCGCCAGTGCGGG
>DATMLO010000157.1:0-30427 GCA_035570495.1 Allostellaceae bacterium
ATCCGACGAAGTTGACGAAATCGGTCCCGAGCAGCAGCAGCTGCGCCATGATCGCATTGTTATCGTTCTGCGCCGAGATGTGGCAATCGGTGCAGGTCTTGGTCTCGGCGCGCCGCTCGGTGTGCGGATAGTGCGGCGAGAACGCCTGGCTCGAGAACCCGGCTGACGAGACCGGCGGCTGCTGCACGTAAATATGCTCTCGGTTGATGTTGGTCGACGACAGCACCAGCGCGGAACGCGACGCGATCGGCGCGATGACGTTGTTCTTGACCGTGCTGTGGCGGCCGAGCTGGAACATGTCATCGCGCGCGACCTCGGGGTTGTAGGTCGCGAAGTTGCGGGTCGTGTCACCCTCGTAGTGATGCCGCTCGGTATGCTGGTTGGCCTCGATCGGCAGATGGCAGCCGGCGCAGCTCGTCGTCCATGACAGGTGGCAGGTGTAGCAGGCCATCTCGTCGTTGGAATGCGCGAGGTCGCCTTCGGGCACGCCGGGGCCCCATTTCATCGACGTGCCCTTCGACATCAGCTTGGCGCGCGCGGCGATCGGATCGTATTTCGGGTTCCCCGGGGTCACCGTGTCCTTGACCAGCGTCACTTCCCATTCGAGGCCGGGGTAGACGGCCGAGCGCTGGTAGAGCTTATCGCCGCGCCACTCGAACTGGGCGCGCCCATCGGCGGTACGCAAGGTCGTGAGATCGGTGCCGCCGGGCGGCGCGGCGGGCCCGTGCGTCTTCAGATCGGGGTAGCGGGTCGCGGTGCCATGGCAATCAGCACAGGTGATCTCGATCGCCGCCTGCACCTCTCCGTAAATGTGCCCGCTGCCGTGATTGTCCTGGGTGAAATGACAGTCGACGCACTGCAGGCCGAAATCGACATGGATCGAATCGAGGTGCACCGCCTTCTTGAATTTTTGGGGATCGCCGGCCGGGATGATGTTGTTCTGGTCGTCGAGCAGATTGCCCTTTCGATCGCGCTTGTAGATCGCACGGAAATTCCAGCCGTGGCCGTGATAATCGGCGAATTGCGTGTCCTTGAGCTGCGGGTTCAGCTCGTTGACGTCGGCCGAGAAATTGGGGTCGGCCCAATTGCCGCGCACGACCGCGCCCTCGGGATTGCGCTCATAGGCGGCGCGCATCTCGGTATCGGTCGGGTAGCGCTGTTTCTTCGGCCACATCTGTGGCGCGGCCGTCTCGTAATCCCACATCGTGTAGCCGAGCATGCTGTTGATGAACAGGTTCGGCTGGTGCATGTGGCAGATCATGCACTGGCTGGTGGGGATCGCCATCGTCATGCGATGGACGATCGGATGCCCGGTCTGGTCGCGCGGAATGGTCGGGTCGCTGCCAAAGCCCATGCCGCGATTGCCGAAGGCCGCGTAAGGTCCACCCTCTTGCGGGTCGCGGTCGTTGCCGTAGACGACGTGGCAGCCGGCACAGCCCGAGTTGCGGTAATCGCCCGGATTGTCGTTGGTCCCCATAAACCACATGTCGGGATCGTTGAGCCGGGTCTTGGTGATGTTGAGGATCGGGATCGAGACACGAGTGCCGGTGCCGGGCCCGCGCTTCGACTGCTTGAGGTCGGGCCGGCCCGGCTCGTCCAGCTCCTGGATGTCGCCGGTGGAGTTCGGATTGCCGATCTCGGGGAATTGCGTGTTGTTGATGCGACCGCCGCGCTCGAAAACGCGGAATACGTCGGCCGGCGGCACCACCTCCCACGACGGCAGCGGCACCAATCTTGGCTCGATGCCGTGCAGCCGCGCCATTTGCGGGCTCGGCATCTGCGGGTCGACAAGCGACGCCGCCTCGCCGTCATGCGTATAGGCTTCGCCAACGATCGTGTGTTTGAAGGGCAGGATGCCGTTGTTGTAGGCCCCCGCCGCCCAGAACATCGCGGTCGTCGACATCAGGCTCCGTTCGGTCTGCGTAATCTCCTTCAAGTGGCAGGCGCCGCAGGCCTCGCGCGCGACGCGGTAGTCGCTCGGGTTCATGAAGCGGATGAACTCGGGCGACTCCTTGTTGAGCAGCGTATACGTGCGTGGCGGCTTGACGCTCGACGGATAGTTCCACGCCTCGGGGTGCAGTGGGTGGACATGCGCGGCGTCGAGCACACGACGATATTCCGGGCTGCCGGTCGGCGTGCCAGGCGGCAGGAGCGCGGCGGCATTGCCGCCATGGCAGTCGGCGCAGCCGAGGATCACCCCGGGGCTGGTGTGCATGCTCAGCGAGTCGGTTGTGGTATGGCAGCTCATGCAGCCGGCACTGTTGAGTTGCGCCTCGGCCTGCGTCTCCTTTTGCGGCGCCGGCAGCGTGTCGGCATAGGCCACACCCGCCAGGCTGAACCCGATCAATGCGAGGAAGATCAGCGCGCGCCGCATCGCATCAATACGTGAAAATGACATTGCCCATGACGGAATAGAGCAGGCCGCCGGTGTCGAAGAGCGCGGCCCCGCCATTGGTATTAAACAGCGCCTTCGTCCCGGCGCCGGGCACCAGGATGCCGCCCGACAGGCGGAACACGACGTTTTGGGTGAATAGCGGCCGGTAAGTGAACGCCGCCGACAAATCCCAGCCGATGTCGTTCGGGATGTCGGCCTGGTGGCGCAGGAACTCGAGCGTCGTCGTGTTGTAGAAATCGAGATGGTTGAAGTTGGTCGCCAGGCGCAGCTCCGGCAAAATGTCGAAATCGCCGCCGACGCCCGCCAGAATGAGACCCGGGTTGTCGAAGTTCGATTGGCCCTCGCCCTTCGACGAACGCAGATCGGCCAGCACGCCGTTTTCGGTGTTCAGCGCCACGCCGCCACCGCCGATCAGCGGGATCGACTGACGGATCCAGAAACTGGTGTCGGCGCCGGCGAATTGCGGGTTCTCGAACGGTGAGTCGAAGCCACCGAGATGGCCGCTTTGCGGGTTGTTGGCACCGCTTTGGATCAGCCCCGATAGGCGCAAGCGCACCCAATCGAAATCAATCGACGGCTCGGCCGCGGCAAAGAAGCCACTGATCGTCCCGCCGCTGTTGCCGGGCGCGCCGAACTGATTATGCGACTGATTGCCGAACTCCCAATAGCTCGACACGGTCAGATTGACCCGGCCGAAATGCCCGTCACCGTTATAGCCGAGATAGTTGACGTCGTAGTTGTAGCCGCGGTCGTCGCCGATCTGCGCTGGGCGTACCAGGAAGCCGTTTTTGTCGTAGTAGAACTCGTCGCCTTCGCGGTTCCAGTTGTAGAGGTCGATGATCTGAGAGGTGAAGCCGGGCACCGGCGTGTCCTGGCGGAAAAGATTGGCGACAAAGATGCCGTCGCGGCGCACGGACTGGCCGAGATCGTTGAGGCCGCTATTGGTGTCTTTTTCGAGCCGCTGGAAATAGGCGAGATTGTACTGCCAGCGATTGGCGTCGCGATCACCGAAGAGGCGAACGCCGAGCTGGTTGTCCTGGAACAGGAAGCCGCGGAAGTCGGCGTTGAACGGCTGGATGCCGACGCGGATCGAGTCGAAGTCGTAATACTCCGACACGTTGCGGATGTGATAGTCGATAAAGCCTTCCTGCAGCCCGACAAATTGGTCCGACCGCGTCTGCCCCTTGGCGGGATTGACGTTGAGCACGCCGATCTCACCGGCGGTCGTGTAGTTGTAGTTGAAGGCGGGCGTGATGCGCAGCTCGAAATCGGGCGGCTTGAACGCCGTATCGCCTTTGATGAGGGCCAGTTCGAGGATGTCGGTCTCGATGACTTGGGTTCGGCCGTAGCGGCCGAAGGTGTTGCTCTCGTTCGGACGCGCGGTGTATTGCCCGCCGATTCCGGTCGGATCGCGCGCCGGCTGGTAGATCGTGTCGGCGATCGCGCCGACATTAAAGAACCAGTCCTCGCCAAAGACCGGCTTGTCGGCCTTGAACGTGTTGGTGTTGTACGGGTCGAGCGGATTTTCGCCGTTGCCCAAGGCATCAAGGATGCGCCAGCGGTCCTGCAATGGCATCTCGCCGCCGTGCTCGAACGCCTCCGGCGGCGGCAGCGCCTCGGGGTTGACCACCGGCTCGACCCCAGGGATCGGTGGCGCGCGGCCGGGCGCGCGCCGGTTGCCGGCCTCGGGGGCCTCGGCGCCGATCATCTTGTCGATCCCGGCACGGTAGGAAGACCAGTAATCCGCCTCGGCGCGAGCATGTGACGCCATCGCGGTCAGCGTGTCGTCCGAGAGCTTGCGGTTCAGCGTCTGCTCGAGCTGGCGGCGCAGGTCCGCGGTCGTCAGCGCTTTTTCGAAGGTCGCCGCGTCGCTCGTCGTCGCCTGAAAGAGCTGCTCGGCCATCCGGCGGTCGCGACGCAACTCGTCGATGCCGACGCGAGAGACCGGCGGCGCATCTGGCGGCATCGCCGCTGCGGCCGCGCCCGCTGTTACGACAAGCAGCATAACCGCCGCCGAACACCGGCGCGCGCAACTGACGATTTGTGAGCCTAATCGGGGCACGGGGCCTGGTTGCTTGAATTGAGGAAAGGCGCCGCAGGGCAATTGGCGTAACGGAGATTGCCGGCGGCTTCGGGGTTGAGATTGTCGGAGCGGATGTTCAAGGGTGCGTTGGCGATCGGCGTCAGCCCGGCGGTCGGTTCGGCAAAATTGTTCAGCCCGAGGAACGAGATCATGCTGTCCTGCTGGATGCCGTCACCGGATATCCCGATGCCGCCGACCAGCGTGGTCCCGCGATAGATCGGGAAGCCGCCCGAAAAGATCTGCATGCCATCGGCAAGCTGGGTCTTGCCGCCCGATACGGGCGGCAAGCCGGCACCGAGTCCGGCTCCGGTACCGCAGCCGGCCCCTGGCGCTGGCGCGCCGCCGACACCGGCGAGAAGGTCGGGTGCGATCAGGTCGAGCTGTATGCCGGTCGAGAAGATGCTCCACCGGTCGGGGCTGAACGGCAGACTGAGCGGACCGAAATTGAGCGGCGTCGAGGTGCTACCCTGGATGCCGTCCGGATAGAACGGGCGCGAGATATCGCCGATGCCGACCTCGGACCAAGCCCATTGACCCTGAAAGGCGGGCGCTTGCGCCCCGAGCAAAGTGTTCGAATCGGTGTTGTATTGGGCGAACGTGCCCGATGTGTTGCTCGCCGGGATCGTGATGGCCGTGATCTTGGCCGCAGTGTCGGGTCGTGAGAAGAACACCGCGGTGCGCGCTTTCTGTCGCGACACATCGGCACCGAAAATCGGCGCGTCCGGAGTGCGGGCCTGGGCCAGGACGTTGCCGTCGAGATCGACGATCGTCGCGGTCACCTGGGCGAAGGTGTTGGTCGGGATGCGGATCGCCGCGCGCGCCGAGTAGGCGACATTGAGTGTGCTGGTCATCAGCGCCTGCGCCTCGGCGGCGGTGATCCCCTGGCTTGCCGGCGTCGGATTGAGACTATTGGTTGGGGTGTAGATCGGCGCCGTGCCGCCGCTGGTGAAGACGAACGAGGTGAAGGTGGTGCCGGGGTAGAGCATCGGCCCGGAAGTACCGTCCGGCTCGACGCCCGAAGCGCCGTCGGTGCTGCCGTAGGTGAGACCCGCGATCGATGTCTGCCCCGGCGCCGGCCCGGCGAAGTACCCCGGTATCGCAATCGGCGTAAAGGTGCCGGTGGCGGATACGGTCGTGGCGAAATTGGCGCTGGTCGCGTCGGTGTACTGAAATTCGTTGCCGCCAACCACGATGTTGTCGGCGTCAAGCGCCGGCGGCGCCTGGAAGCCGGTCGAGCCGGCGAGCGCGATGACCTCGTCGTTGAATGACGCGGCCGACCCGTTTGAGGTCTGCGGGTTCAGATTGTCGGAATAGATGTTTCCGGACATCACGCCGATGCCGCCGGCGAGGATGCCGTTCTTGTAGACCGGCAGCCCGCCGGCATCGGCCGAAAAGCCGAGCGGCGAGCGGTGCGGCCCGGCATTGGTCCCCCCGGCCGCAGCGGACGCCATCGTGTTGAAGTCGGAGCAGGGCAGCTGGCTGAACTGGACGCCGAAGAGCGGACCGCCCGGCAGGTTCTGCTGCTGGACGCCAGTGCCGGGCGCGAAATGCTGCTGGATGATGAAGTTGGCGGTGCGAGTGCTGAACGCGTTGCCGTTCGACGACAGATACGCACCGCTCAGCGCCTTCGCCATCGCCGCCAGCGTCGTCGGGATCACGTTCGCCGGAACGATAGCCGTGTTTTCGAGCCCGGTCCCGGGATTGAGACCGGATTGGATGGTGAGGGTCGTCGGCGCGCCCGGCATCTGGGTCGCCGACAAGACATTGCCGACGCGGTCGACCACCACGATCGTCGCGGGCGCGCCACGTGCGCTCGCCTCATGCACCGCCTGGAGCATGATCGTGTTGACGTCTGCCGCGGTAAGAGCCGGCGGCGCTCCGTTTACCGGCGCCTCTGGATTAAGCGCGACATTGGGCGAGAGTCCAGCGGTCGACACGCCCGGCCCCCCGCCCCCGCCGCAACCGCCGGGCGCCATGCACCATACCGACAGCACCGCCATCGCCGCGCGGAACGCCGGATGGGCGAAGAGGCGCGGCAAACGGTGTTCAGTCATTGCACGGTCCCCGTGGCCGATGTGCGCATCAGGCCGAACTCACTGTGGTGAAAGACATGGCAGGTGATGCAGGTCGACTGCGCGTGGAATGACGCGTTCTCGGTGCCGTGACACTGGGTGCAATTATCGAGATTTGGAACCATCAGACGCTCGGTGCCATTCGACACCGCCGCGGCGACGGTGTGGCAGCTCTCGCATGTCTGCCCACGATGTGAGGCGTGGTCGAAGACGGCGTTGGGCAGGAAGCGCACGGGCAGTTTCACCGACGCCACAACACGCGCCGGATTGCCTTTCGGCGGCAGTGCGTCAGCCAGTATCTTGTCGGTATCCCATGCGCCCTTGTCGCCGGTGCTGTAGTGGCAGAGCGCGCAGCCACGCTTCTCGTCAAAGACGACACGCAACGCCGCCGCGGTCTTGGCGCTCACTTGCGTCTGGGTGTCGGCAGGTGACGACGACGACCCGTCTTGCAGGGCGCGGCCAGCGTAGTAGTTCCACACGGAAGCGATGACGCCGACGTCATCGCCGTGCGGCACCCTCGCGTCCTGCCAGGGCAACGCGACCGCGTCAAAGGTCAGCTGGTGGCAGCTCTGACACTGGTTCTTGTAAGTGATCGGCTGAAAGCCCTGGCCGCTGGGTTCGGCGACGTGACAATCGGCGCACCCCTTGACCGCGCGCCCGGCCTGCACGAGCAGCGGGTAATTCGCCGTGTCC
Organism: Allostellaceae bacterium; assembly: GCA_035570495.1. Taxonomy (GTDB): domain Bacteria; phylum Pseudomonadota; class Alphaproteobacteria; order ATCC43930; family CGMCC-115725; genus DATARH01. The sequence goes on from DATMLO010000157.1 coordinate 7,244, forward strand.
ATATGGACCTTGTGCTCGAACTTCAGGCCGGGCCGGTCGATCGCCGGCGGCGACCCACCCAGCTGCACCCGCGCGGTCTTATTCTGCGCGGCATCGGCGACAAGCGTCGCGCGGAATTGCGGGTGCCCGTTGGGGAAGCCGCCGACATCTTCCATGCCGGTGGCGGGCGCGGCTTCCTTGAGGTCCTTATGGCAGTCAAGGCAGAAGCTCGCCTTGCTGATCACGCTGCCCTCGATGCCGCGATGCTCGGTGTGGCAGTCAGCGCAGCGCAACGACGCGAGCTTGTCGCCGACCGCGGCGAGCGCGACGCCGTGCGGCGAGTGAGCGCCGACATTGGCATGGCAAGAAAGACAGGTCGCGTCGGCGACACCGGCAAACGCGCCCTGATGGCAGGTCGCGCAGTCCGCCGCGAAGAACCGGTGCGCATTGGAGAACGAGCCGGGGTTCCACGATAGCCCGACCAGAGACGGCAGCTTCGCGTTGGGCGTGTCCTTGTGCCAGGAATGCAGCATCCCGCTGCTGAAAACGGCGATCGGCACGGCCAGACAGACGACCGTGATGATGAGAAACCCGGTCCAGGCGTAGAAGCGCTTGCTCGGCCCGCTGCGCGCGAGCCCGATACCCGTCCCACCCCCGGGTCGCTCCGCCGCGTCGCCGGCCGGCTGAACAAGCTCGATCTGGATCGCGCCGTCGCAACCCTCGGGCGGCGGGAGGATTTCTATCCGGTAGGGTCCGAGCCTGATTTCATCGCCGGGTCTGAGCGGCGCCGTTTCGACGAGCGAACCGTTGACCTCGAGCGGCGAGGTGTCCAGCCGGTCGATCGTCAGCACACCCTCATGCAGCACCAGCGCCGCGGCCCGCAGCCCGACGTGAATGTCGTTCAGCGGCACCTCGTTGTCGGTCCCACGGCCGATCCGCACGCGTTCGCCGCTCGCGCGCTGCGACCGGCGCATCAACGCCGTGCCGCGTCGGCTCAGAAAGGCGACGTCAACCTCCATGTGCTCCGTCGCAATCGAGGTACTTCAGGGTGAAGAGAGTGCCCGTCCGGTTGCCCGGGACAGGCGGCGGATCAGAGGTAGAAAACCGAGACGATGTGAGCAATCAGGGCGGCTAGCAGGGCAAAGGTTAGCGGAACATGCAGGTAAAGCCAGACGTCCATCAGCGCCTTGAAGCGGATGTCGCGGCGCAGCCGAGAAACGAGCAGGGCCTTCTCGTCGAGTTTTGTGCGCAAAAGCCGCCAGTTTTCATCGATTGCGTTAGGGCCGGCATCGGGCAGAGCATGCAGCCGGGCGATAGCCTGAAAGGTGCCGCAACCCGGGTAGTGACCGGACAGCTGACGCCACATCGAACCACCAATCGGCGTGTTATCGAGCGAATCGCGGATGATCGTCGCCATCGCGTCATCCATCGGCATCACTCGGCGGCGCAGCTCGGCGTCGAGGGCGACAATCTGCGCCTGCATCTGCGCCAAGGTCAGGTTCTGGCGATTTTCGGTCATCTGTCGCGGGTAGCGGGCATAGGCGACAACGCCATAGACGCCGCTCGCGATCACCACGCACATCAGCGCGTAGGCGAGCGTGTGGATGTTCCAGCCGAAGTGAAACCCGGTGTGGAGCGTGGCGATCACCAGCAGCGCCAGACCGAGATAGACATGTGCCGACAGGCGGCGGGCGAGACGGCTCGGATCCTCGGCCTGATGCGCCGCCGCCGCGGCGGCGTGCGGCTGCACGTATTTGTGTTCGGGGTCGTAGGTGCGCTTTCTGTAACCGAACCAGGTCAGCCACAGGATCAACAGCGCGCCGACGGTGCCCAGCGTGTAACCCGCCCAGCCACCGCCATAACGAGAGCCGTATGGCGGCACCGCGACGTAGAGCACGATCGCGCCGGTCACCGCCGCCAGCGCGATCTTCAGATAGCGGAAATTGTCATAGGCGAGAAACGAGACGTGGCGGCTGAGCCGGCCTCTTCTCTCGCTGCTATAGGCGGTGTCGCTCATGCTCATCGTGCGTTCCGCATCACTTCGATGAACTGGGCCGGGTTGACGCGGATCGCCGCGCCGGTCGGACACGCGCGCACGCAGGCCGGGCCGGCGAGCCCCTTGCACATGTCGCATTTGACGGCGTGCGCCGAGCCGTGGCGGTGCTTCATGCCCTCTTCGGACTTGTCCTCACCGGGGCCGGGGCCGGCGCCAAAGAACAGCCATCGCCACAAGCTGGGCTTCTCCTCCGGCATCGCCGCCATCTGGATGACGCCGTAGGGGCAATTGTTCTTGCAATTGCCGCAGCCGATGCACTGGTCGTTGATGAACACCTCGCCATTGGCGGCGCGATGGATCGCGTCGGGCGGGCAATCGGTCATGCAATGCGGGTCTTCGCAGTGCCGGCACGAGGTCGGCACGTGCACCATCGCGAAGGTCGGCCCGGCCTCGCGGTTGAGCCGGCTGACCCCGTGATGGGTCTCGGCGCAGGCCTTCTCGCAATTGTCGCAGCGGACACAGAGCGATTCGTCGATAAGCAGGACGTCGGTGCCCTCGCCCATCCCCTCGCGCACCAGGAAAGTGATGAGGTCCCCGGCCTCGGCGTTGCGCTGCATGATGTCGCGGTCGCTGACCCGCCGCTCGAATTCGTCCTCGACCCGCTTGCGCAATTCCGGATCGCGATCGAGCAGCTTGCGGAACACGGCGCTGTCAATCTCGATCGCCTCGGTGGCGCTGGCGGCGGTGACGGTGGCGACGCGCTTCTGGTGGCTCAGCAGCGCCATCTCGCCGACGTAGTTGCCGGCGGCGACATAGTTGAGGACGACGTCCTTGCCACCGACCCGCTTCGACACGGTCACCGAGCCCTTGCGGAGCAGATAGACCGCATTATCGGCCGCGCCCTCCTGGATCAGCACCTCGTCGCGATTCTTCGACACGATCTTCGAGGTAGCCACCAGCTCGCTCAGCAGTTCGTCCTCGATATGCGGCATAAGGAACATCTTGATCTGACGGATGATCGCCGCGTCTTCGATCGCCTTCTTCACTCCCAGCTCGGAGCGCTCGAGCTTGAGGATTGTGTTGCGTTCGACCTCGAACAGCAGCGCCGGCTGCGTCGCGACCACCGTCGCGGTGCGCTTGCGGCCCGAGATCAGCCCCAACTCGCCAAAGAACTGCCCCGGTCCGAGCCGCACCAGCTCCTTTGGGTTGTCCGGGTCGATCTGGATGCCGACCTCGCCGTCGAGGACGGTCCACAACGAATTGGTCGAGTCACCCCGCTCGAACACCACGTCACCCGGCTTCAGATAATGCAGCCCGGCATGGATCAGGAATTCGCGAATCTGCACCGGCTGCAGCGTCGAAAACATCGGCGCGCGCGCCCTGATCTGCTCGATCAGCTCGGCCCCGGTCAACTTGGCTTTGCTCGGATCGAGGGTGCGGACGATCTCGGGCGTCAGCTTCTGCTGGATCAGCGGCTCGTCGGCCGGCGGGATCTGGTTGCCGAGAATGCACTCGACCACCTCGAAACCCTGGTTGAGGCAGTTCTTGATAAGCGGATAGCCGCCCAGCGCGCCGATGATGTAAAGCCCGGGGATCTGCGTCGATTCGTAGGTCTCGGAGACCGGCGGGAGGCCGCTCACCTTGATGTTGCAGCGTTCGAGAAAGCGGCTCGGGGGCTGCGCGCCGATGCGCGCGATGACGCGGTCGCAGGCGACGTTGACGACGGCGCCGTCGGCGCCAGCCAACACCAGATTGCCCGGTTCGACCGATTCGGTCTTGACGTTCTTGACGTGGTTGATCGATCCCGCCGCGTCCGGCTCTTTCTCGATCGCCGCCATAATCAGCGCCCGGTTTGCGGGCTTGGCGCGCGGGAATTCGTCGCCGGTATTGATGAGGTAGATCTCGTTTTTCTGCGCGAGCCCGAGCGCGTTCTCGATGCCCGCGTCGCCGACCCCGATCACCGCGATCCGCTCAGCTTCGTAGGCGTCCGGATCGTCGAGCTGGTACTGCACCATCGGGTGATCGCCGTTCATGCAGTCGGCGCCCGGGTTGCTCAGATGGTTGAGGTTGCCCTGTACGCCGATCGCGAGGATCACGTATTCCGCGGTGATCGTCGCGCCGCCGACCAAGGCCAGCTGGAAATTACCCTGCTCACCGGTGATCGCGTTGACCTCGGTGCTGAAACGGATATTGGCCTTGGTGTTGGCGGCGGTCTTGGTCCAGGTCTCGATGATCTCTTCGCGCGATTCCTCATGGAATTCGATCTCGAGGCCATCTTGAGCCGGCAGCTCGACCGGCGTCGCCATGACGAGCTTGCGCTTCTGATATTTGAAGATCGTATCGTTGAGGTGGTCGGTGCGCTCGAGGAGGACGTGCGACACGCCCTTCACTGCTGCGTGAGCCGCAGCACTCAGCCCTGCCGGGCCCGATCCGACGATGGCAATCTTAAAATCCGTGCTCAACCTAGCCGCCCCCATCCAGGCAATGAAAATCTACCAAGTGGCGACAGCGAGGGGTAGCGCAAATCGCGGTTTTGCACCGTCTTATGCACCGTCTTTCGAGCGTCTTGCCGCGTCCGGGAGAAGCGGGCAGGCTGCGGGCCGCCCGCAATAGCCAAACCCCAACCAAGACCCCAGGGAGCCCGCCCAGATGGCCGAAACCCGCAACAAGCTTGCGCTTTATGCCAATGTCGCCAATGAGCTGACGCATTACGACATCGATGTCGCCGCGGCGACTTTGACGCGCCGAGCCTCGGTGCGTCTGCCCGCGAACGTACAATATGTCTGGCCGCACGCCTCGCAGCCCTTTCTTTATGCCGCGACCAGCGACAGCGCCTCCGGAATGGGCGCCGCTGGGGCGAATCATCACGTCAGCGCGGTCCGGATCGATCGCGATTCGGGGGCGCTGTCGCTGCATGGGGCGCCGATCCCGCTGCCGACGCGGCCGATCCACATGGCGACCGACATTCCGAGCGAGCATGTGCTGGTCGCGTTCAACAATCCGAGCGCGATCCACATCTACCGCATCAATGCCGACGGCACGCCGGGCGCCGAGGTCGCGCAACCCGGCCCAGTCGACGCCGGCATCTTCGCCCATCAGGTCCGCGCGACGCCGGACAACAAGGGGGTGATCCTCGTGACCCGCGGCCACGACCCGGCCGGGCCCAAGGCCGAGGAACCCGGCGCGCTGATGCTGTGGGGCTTCAAGGACGGGGTGCTGTCGAACCAGCAGAAGGTCGCGCCCAACAGTGGGCTCGGGCCAGGCTATCTGTTCGGACCGCGACACCTCGATTTTCATCCGACCAAGCCGTGGGTCTACGTGTCGTTGGAGCGCGAGAACCGGCTCGACATGTTCACGCTGGAGGGCGGGCGGCTGTCCGAGAAGGCGCAGTTCCGCAAAAACAACCTGTCGCAACTCGGGGTGCCCGGCGCGCGGCAGGCCGTGGGCACGGTGCATGTCCACCCCAACGGCCGCTTTGTCTATGTCGCCAACCGCGCCTCGACCACCGTCGAGGACGGCGGACGGCGGGTCTTCGTCGGCGGCGAAAACACGCTCGCCGCCTATGCGATCGACCCAAATACTGGCGAGCCGAGCGTAATCCAGCATGTCGATACGCGCGGCATCCACTGCCGCACCTTTCACATCGACCCGTCCGGCAAGCTGCTCGTCGCCGCGCATATCCAGGGGATCACACTCAAGGACGGCAGCGAGGTGCCGTGCTGCCTGTCGCTGTTCCGGATCGGCGACGACGGGAAGCTCGACTTCGTGCGCAAATACGATGTCGATGTCAGCGGCGGCCGAACGCAGTGGTGGATGGGGATGGTGAGCTACTAGGCGCTCAGATACCCCGTCTCGTCCCAGAGCTTGATGACCGGCTCGTGGATGTTGTGCTCGTAGCTGAGCGCGCTGAGGCTCGTCGTGCTGAGCACGAAATAGCGGCCGCCGCCGGCGCCAAGGCCCAGCCAGCACGCGGCCAGCGCGCGCAGGAAATGGCCGCTCGAAAAACACAGTACGTCGCCCTCGACGGCGCGTAGCGCCTCGACCGCGCGGGTCGCGCGCACCGTCACCTGATGCACCGATTCGCCGCCCGGGCAGCCATGCTTGAAAAGGTCCCAGTCGGGCCGATCCTTGTGGATGTCGTGCGTCTTGATCCCCTCGTAATCGCCGTAATTCCATTCGACGAGGTCGGGCATGATCTCGGCGACCGCGCCAAACCCGGCCAGCTCGCAAGTGCGCTTGGCGCGTTGTAGCGGGCTGGTGAAGACCTTGGCGACGCTCATGCCTTCGAGCCGTGTCTTGAGCTTCAGCGCCAGTTCCTCGCCATGAGGCGTCAGCGGCAAGTCGGTGAGGCCGGTATGCTGACCGGACAGGCTCCATTCGGTCTCGCCGTGGCGGGCGAGCCAGATCGTCGGTTGCGGCATGATTTTCTCCCCCTGACGGTACGGCGCCGGATCGCCGATAATCACGGATAATGATCCCGCAAATGTGACGGAGGAAAGCCCGATGAGCGACGAACTGCCGACCGCCGCCCGTGTCTCCGATCCCGGCATCCGCGCGCTGTACCGGCTGGAGAATCGCTGGCAGGCCTGGCTCGATGTCGAGGCGGCGCTGGCCAAGGCGCAGGCCGAGCTCGGCATCATCCCGCAAGAGGCGGCCGTCGCGATCAGCGCGGCGGCGCATTACGACAAGATGGACCGTGCGCGGCTCGACGAAGGCTTTGCGCGCACCGGGCACACGATCGTGCCATTGGTGTGGGAATTGTCGCGCGTCACCGGAGAGGAGCATGGCGGCTGGGTGCATTGGGGCGCGACGACGCAGAACATCACCCAGACCGGCGATCTTCTGGTGCTGCGTCAGGCGCACGGCATCTTCATGAAGCAGATCGCCGACGCGCTCGACGCCGCGGGGAGCCTTGCCGAGAAGGGCGCCGAGATGCCGATGGCGGGGCGCACGCACGGTCAGCACGCGGTGCCGGCGACCTTTGGCTACAAGGTCGCGGTGTGGGTCGACGAACTCATCCGCCATGTCGAGCGCTTCCGGCAGGTGGCACCGCGGCTGTTTGTGGCGATGCTGGGCGGCGGCGCCGGCACCTATGCCTCGCTCGGCGAAATGGGGCCGAAGGTGCAGGCCGGGATCGGCAGGCATCTCGGCTTTGGCTCGATGCGCGTGCCGTCGCGGGTCATCCTCGACCATCTGGCCGAGAACATCTGCCTCTTGGGCATGCTGGGGGCGAGCTGCGGGCGGATCGGCCGCGAAATCTACACGCTGATGAAGACCGAGTTCGGCGAGGTCGAGGAGCCGGTGCCGCCCGGCACGGTCGGCAGCTCGACGATGCCGCAAAAGCGCAACCCCAAGCTCTGCCAGGACATCATCGCCGCGGCGGCGGAAATCCGCTCGATCGTACCGCTGGCGCTCGAAGCGATGCAGACCGAGCACGAGGCCGACCGCACCACCAGCCTGATGATGGATTCCGCCGAGAGCCGCGCCTGCATCGCCACCGGCGACATGCTGAGCCGGCTGGTCGAGATATTCCGCGGGCTGAAGCTCGATCCGGCGCGGATGCGCGCCAATCTTGACCTTGGCGGCGGGCTCATCATGGCCGAGGCGGTGATGCTCGACCTCGGCGCCGCGCTCGGCCGCCAGCACGCGCACGACGTCGTCTACGATTCGGCGATGGCGGCGGCGGTTGAGAACAAATCGTTTGGCGATCTGCTCGCGGGCGACAAGCGGGTCACCGCGCATCTCGACAAGGCGGCGATCGAGAAGCTGCTCGACCCGACCGCCTATACCGGGCTCTGCGCCCAGATGGCCCACGACGCGGCGAACCGGGCGCGGCAGACGGCGAAGGAGATACGCGCCGGCTGATCGCGCGAGCGACAGGAAGGTCGCGACTAAATTATCGACTATGCTCAACATCGGCGATGACAACGTGGCATCGTTGCGAACCTATATGTTCTCTATTCGTTCGATTTCAAGTCCCCCGGCGATGAAATTGTCAGCGGGCGGCGTCCGGGTTTCCGCGCTCGACCGGCCGGGGGCGTTCGTGTTTGATGGCCGCGGACAGTACAAGGTCGCGCGGTGCGGACAGCGAAGCCCCCGATACGTCTCGGTTTTTTCACCCGGCTGCTCGACCGGGTGGACGCGGCCGAGCGCTACCGGCTGGCGCTCGCACAGATCGCGCACGCCGAACGCTGCGGGTTTGATTCGGCGTGGATCGCGCAGCACCATTTTCACGAGGATGAAGGCGGACTGCCGGCGCCTTTTGTGTTTCTCGCCCATGCGGCGGCGCAGACTTCGCGGATTCGCCTCGGCACCGGAATCGTGACCCTGCCGCTCGAGCTGCCGATCCGGGTGGCGGAGGACGCGGCGGTGCTCGATTTGATGTGCGGCGGAAGGCTGGAGGTCGGGGTCGGGCCGGGCGGCAACCTCTCGGCCTACACGGCCTTCGAGCGGGACAGCGACGAGCGCACGGCGCTGCTCGTGCGGCATCTCGGCGTGCTGATCGACGCCTGGGCGGGGCGCGAGCTGCCGGGCGGCGACCGGCTCTACCCGCCCAATCCCGGGCTGGTCGACCGGGTGTGGCAGGCGACGTTCACGGTGGACGGCGCGCGCCGCGCGGGTGCGGCCGGTGACGGGCTGATGCTGTCGCGCACCCAGCCGCGGCCGAAAGATGCGCCGAACCTGCCGCTGGCCGAGATCCAGAACCCGATGATCGACGCTTATCTCGAAGCGCTGCCGAAGGGCCGCGCGCCGCGCATCCTCGCCTCGCGCACGGTCTTTGCCGCCGACGACCGCGGCGAGGCGCTGCGGCTGGCGGCGATCGGGCTCGAGCTGCAGAAAGCGCGGTTCGCGACGATGGGGCGCGCGGGGTTTGTCGAGGGCATGTCGGTGCACGACCAGATCGCCGCGATGGACATCCATATCGGGACGCCGAACGACGTGATCGCGTCGCTGCGCGCCGACAGCGTGCTCGGCCGCGCGACCGACCTCACCGTGCAGTGCCATTCGATCGACCCGCCGCATCCTTTTATCTTGCGGTCGATCGAGCTGGTCGCCGATGTCGTGGCACCGGCGCTCGGCTGGGTGCGCGACGGCGACGCCGCGGCACGGCACGTCGCGTGACGGGGGCGTGACGGGGGTGGATATGGAGACGGATGTCATCGACACGCTGGTCGGGATCGCGCCCGGCTCGGCGCTCGACGCGATCCGCGCGCGGCGGAAGCAGGCGCGCGAGCAGGCGCAGGCCAGCTACCGCGCGCTGTTCGCGCCGGACGAGGCCAGCGGGGTCAGCGGGACGGAGCGGTTCGCGGTGGCGGTGTTTGCCACCGGGCTGCACGGCGAGGCGGAGACCGCTGCATATTATAAGGAGCGGCTCGTCGCGAGCGGCGCGCCGGCGGAATTGCGCCAGGCGATCGACGCGGCGGTTGCGGCGGCGATCTCGGCCCCTGGGGGACAAGGCCCGTACGGCTCGTTTCCGGCCGGCCCGCTGAGCCGCGAGGATGCGCCCGGCCCGACCCATCGCGTTGCGCCCGATACTCGCCTTGTGTTGGGCAAGCGGCTCGCCACGGCGTTCGAGCATATGCACATGCTGGTATTCCACCCGCGCGACGCGGCGCCGGCGGCATTGCAGCCGTTATTAGATGCCGGCTGGTCGACCACCGACATCGTGACCTTGTCGCAGATCACGTCGTTCCTGGCGTTCCAGATCAGGGTCGTCGCCGGGTTGCGCGTCCTCAGCGCCAGCATTTGACGGAGAGGTTTCGCGATGGCCGACACAGTTCTCGAACCGCCGCCGCATGACGTACCCGTCGTCTTTACAAGGGCGCTGCTCGACTGGCTGCCCTGGCTCGAGCCGCTGGCGGAAGCGGCGCTCGACGAGCGGCACAAGGACGCGCTGGTCGATGCCGCGCGGGCGAAATCGGCGTATTTCCGCCTCTTGACACGCGATCCCGGCGCGCTGAAGGCGCGCACGCTGACCGACAAGGACATCTTCTACAACCCGGACGCCGGGCTGCCGCGGGCGGAGCGCGAGCTGGCCGCGGCGGCGACGTCGCGGTTCAACGGCTGCATCTATTGCGCCTCGGTGCACGCACGGTTCTCGGCGACCTATTCGAAGCGCGAGGAAGACGTGCAGCGGTTGCTGGACGAGGGGGTCGGCGCCGATCTCGGCGAGCGCTGGAATGCGATTGTCGCGGCGGCCGTGGCGCTCGCGGCGACGCCGATCGCGTTCGGGCCGGAGCATGTCGAGCGCCTGCGGCGCGCCGGGCTCGACGATCTGGCGATCTCCGATGTGATCCACGCCGCGTCGTTCTTCAACTGGGCGAACCGGCTGATGCTCTCGCTCGGGGAATCGAGCGCGACGGGCGGGGCCTAGCGGCCGCCTTCCAGCGCGGCGACGATGGCGTTGACCATCGGGCGCATGTGGAAATTGTCAGGCGGCATCACCGCGACCGTGCCGCCGGCGGCCTCGATCGCGGCGGCGACAACGGGGCCGACGGCGGCGATCCTGGTTTTGGCGAAACCCTCGGCGAGCGCCGGCTCGCAGCTCTTGGCGCGGGCCACGGCTTTCAATCGGCGCAGCTGCGGACCGCTGGTAAAGGCGACGAGGTCGATCTCGCCCGCCGCCATGGCGTCGATCGCCGCGACGACACGCGCCTCGTCCGCCGCCGAGGCGTATACGTAGGGCAGCACGGGGTCGACAACGGCACCAGCGCTCCGCAGGAAATCCATGAGGTCAGGAGGTGCCTCGGGGTAAAGCTGCACGCCGACCCGCCGGGCCGCGAGACTTTCGCCGGCGAGAGCGGCGATGATCCCGGCGGTGGTCGGCGGCTCGACCGAGAGGTCCGATTTGAGGCTCAGTTCGCGCAGGCGGCGTGCAGGCTTTGGTCCGCGCGTAATCTTGCGCACCCGCGCCAGCGCGGCGGCGAATTTGTCGGCGAGGCCGTGCGTTTCGGCGAGCTTATGCAGGCGCTGCAAACCCTCGCCGGTGAAAAGGATCAGGTCGTCGGGCGGGGCGGCGACAAAGCGCTCGAGCCAAGCGACGACCGGCGCGGGGTCGTCGATATCGCGGATCGCCACCAGCGGGCAGCGCGTCACCGCCGCACCGTGGCGCTCGAGCATGCCGGCGAGCAGCTCGATCTCGCGCGTCTCCGGGACAATGATGCGCCGTCCGGCCAAAGCACCCGTCATGGTGCTTTAGCCTGGCACGCGGCGTGCCGCGATCTAACCCGCGAGCCCGTTGGCGGCGACCGCGTGGAGGCGCGCCGCGCCGGCGCCGGCAAAGGCGTCGATGACGATGGTGAGCAGCGTGTCACGCGGATGGCTGGCGACGATCGAGGCGAGATCGTCAAAGCGCGCCTCGATGCGCTCCTCGACCCCGTCGGCGCCGTGCGTGACGATGGTCACCGGCAGCCGCCCGGCGACCTTGGCCGCGGCCAGCTCGTCAACGATGTCCTGCACCCGCCGGGTGCGCTCGCGCGATGGCAGCCGCGCCGGCAGAAGCCGGACGACGCTCCAGCCGTCGCGCGCGAAATGTACCGAGCGCGACGCGGCGGCGTCGCTGCGCGCCGGCGCCGGCTCGGCATAAGTGCCGAGCGGCAGCGCGAGCGAGACACGATCGGCCAAGCTGCGGTCGTAGATCACGACATTGGCGTCATCGAGCGCATGACGCGAAAGGGCGTGAAGCTCCGCCCCGTCGGCGGCAGCCTCGATAAGCCATAACTGCCCCGGCGCGACGGCCGGAAGGGACGGCGTTGGAATTGACGCCGGGGGACGGGGCGCGAGCTCAGCGGCGCGAATTGCCGGAGCGATAAGGGTAGTCGACACGATACAGCCTCCTTAGCGGCATTTTTCGAGCGCCCGCAAGGTCGCGGAGAAATCGGCGCTGTAGATGGAATCTATTTTACAAAAATAAAGGTGTCAACTTGGCTTTATAGACAATTTCATTATGTTAAATAGCGGCAACAAAAAAGCGGAGCCGAAGCTCCGCTCGCCGGCACGGCTTTCGCCGAAGGCGGCCGCTCAAACCGGGTGGGTAATCCCGAGCAGCAGGCCCACCGGCACCGCCACCATCGACGCCATGATAACGATCGTGAGCGCGCGTTCCGCCGGGGTCCAGCTCCGCCAATCCGACATGAACTCACGCATCTCAACCACCCTACCCTTACCGCCGCACCAATTACGCACAACCTATATACGGACGCTTCTAAAGCTTTGGTGAACGCACCGCCTGCGGTGCATTGACGCAGTGCAAGAAACACCAGGATTCAGGGAGGAAAGCCGTGCCGACCTATATCGCTCTTTGCAACTGGACCGATCGCGGCGCCCAGCAGGTCAAGGAATCGCCCCAGCGCGTCAACATGGCGAAAAAGGCGCTGACCGAGATGGGCGGGGAATTCCGGCAGCTTTTCATGACCTTGGGCGACTACGACCTCGTCTTCATCTACGAAGCGCCGGACGATGCGGTCGCCGCGCGATTCATGCTGCTCTTGGGTCAGCTCGGCACCGTGCGCACCCGGACGCTGAAGGCGTTTCCCGAAGCCGCCTATCGCGAAATCATTCATTCGCTGCGCTGATTTCGCCGATACGCGTCTTCGTCGGCCCTGATCCGGGAGCTGTTGCCGACGGTTACACCTTTGTCGTGGCGGTGCTGCGACATTTTGTCCTAAGATGATGTTGGAACGGCCGATGGAGTCCCCCATGAACGTCCATGCCATCCTCCGAAACAAAGGCGATTCGGTGGTCACGATCCACCCCGACGCGACGATCGATCGCGCCGTCTCGGTGCTGCGCCGGCGCGGTATCGGCGCGCTCGTCGTCAGCGATGACGGCGAGAGCGTCGTCGGCATCCTCTCCGAGCGCGACATCGTCGATGCGCTCGCCCGCTTTGGCGGCGACTTGCTGTCGGTGAGCGTCAGCGAGGTGATGAGCAGCCCGGTTGTCACCTGCGAGCCAGGCGACAGCGTCGCCGAGTTGATGGCCGAGATGACCAACCGGCGCATCCGCCACTTCCCGGTGCTCGATGACGGCCGGCTTGTCGGCATCGTCAGCATCGGCGATCTGGTGAAGAGCCGGCTCGACGAGATCGAATACGAAGCGCACTCGCTGCGCTCGTTTATCGCCGGCGCCGCTTAGACGGCCGTCGCGCCCCTACCGCTCCGTCCGACCGCATGATAGGGGAAGGCCGGAGGTAGCAGCGCATGTCTCCGATCGAAGCCGGCGTGCGCGGCGGCGGGATCGCCATCCTGCTGTTGCTCGCGCTGTTTGCCTGGCGCGACGCCCGGCGCTTTTTGGCGGCGCGCTATTTTGTGCCGTTCATGCTGAGCGGGATCGGCTATCTGATAGAGTCGGCGCCCGGGCTGATGATGATCGAGCCGGCCTGGCTGGTGCCTCTGCGATTCCTAAGCTGCCTCTCCCCTGCCCTGTTCCAGCTCTGGGCCTGGGCCGCGTTTGACGACACCTTCAAGCCGTCTCCAATCGTTTGGCTGCCCACCGCGGCAATGGCGGGGCTGACCGCCTGGGCCATGATCGCGCATCAATGGTTTCCGTGGCGAATCGTGCAGAGCGCGGCGCTGCTGTTGGTGTGCGTCGGCGTCTGGCAGGTATTGAGCGGCCGCGGCGTCGATCTGGTCGAAGGCCGGCGGCGCATGCGGCTGACCCTGGCGATCACGGTCGGACTGGTGATTGCCGGTCTGACGATATACTCAGCTGTCACCAGCCCGGCGCTGCGTCTGCAAAACGGACTGGTCACGGCCGGGATTGTTCTCGTGTTGGCGCTGCTTTCGGCGGTCTTCCATCTCGGCTTTACCGTGCCGCCCGATCTCGTGACCGTGCCCGCGCGCATCGAAGCGCCGCCGAGCGCCGCGATGACTGCGCCAGTCGCGATCGACCCCGAGGAGCGCGCGCTGCTGGACCGGTTGCGGCGCCTGATGGACGACGAGCGGATCTATCGCGAAGAAGGGCTCGGTATCGCCAGCCTCGCGACGCGGCTCGGTCTGCCCGAATACCGGCTGCGGCGGCTCATCAACCAGCGTCTCGGTCATCGTAACTTCAACAGCTTTGTCAACGGCTACCGCCTGGCCGAGACAATCGCCGCGCTGTCCGACCCGAGCCAGGCGCAAGTACCGATCCTGACCATCGCGCTCGATGCCGGGTTCCAGTCGATCGGACCGTTCAACCGTGCCTTCAAGGCGCAGACCGGGATGACGCCAAGCGATTTTCGCCGCGAGCGGCTCGAGCAGGCAGCCTCCCGGGCGGCGGAATAGGAGCCCGTCCCGCTGGCCGATTGTCCCTTGGCCGATTTCGAAATCGGCGAGGTTTTCGAGAAATCGGCAAGGCTTCAGTCGAGAAACGGCGAGACCGACCACGGCGCGGCGCGCAGCGTATGGCCCGTCAAAACCCGGCCGAGCCGCGCCATGCACACGATCTACCTGATCCTCTTTTGGTCGACACCGGTGGTGATCGCCTTGGCGGCGATCGAGGGCGTGGCGCTGCTCATCATCAGCCACGGCGCCTATGACTGGCGCGCGGCGTTGTGCTCGCTCGCCGACCTGCTGGTTCGCCAATACGTCATCTTTGCCTATTTGGCGTTCGGCGCCTTCGATTGGCTGATCGGTTTAGCCTGGGCGCACCGGCTGTGGACCGTGCCGTTCGGCAGCGCCGGATCGATCGCCGCGCTCTTCCTCGGACAGGAGTTCTGTTATTACTGGTTCCACCGCTGCAGCCACCATTTGCGCTTATGGTGGGCGGGCCATGCCGTGCATCACTCGCCGAACGAACTGAACCTGTCGGCGGCGGTTCGCACCGGCTGGACCGGGCGACTGGTCGGTGTCGCGCCCTTCTTCGCACCGCTGATATGGCTCGGCTTCAGGCCTGGCCCCGTATTTGTGACGCTGAACCTCAGCCTGCTCTATCAGTTCTTCATCCACGCCACGTGGATCCCGAAGCTCGGGCCGCTCGAATGGGTGCTCAACACGCCGTCGCACCACCGCGTGCACCACGCCAGCAACCCGGAATACCGCGACAAAAATTTCGGCGGGGTGCTGATCGTCTTCGATCGGCTGTTCGGCACGTTCGCGGCGGAGCGCGACGACCTGCCGTGCCGCTACGGACTCGTCGTGCCGCTGCGCTCGTACAACCCGCTATGGATCGCCTTCCACGAGTTTGTCGCGCTGGGCCACGACCTGTGGCGGGCGCAGCGCTGGCGCGATGCGCTGCGCGCGTTCGCGCTGCCGCGGGCCGTCGCGCCGGCCGAATGAACGGTCAGGGCGCGAGCCGCTGCTGCTCCAAATCGGTCCAGACTTCGAGGAGCGGCGCGCATCGCGGGTCTTCCGCCGCGGCTTCTTCAATCGCGCCGCCGAGCAGTGCAAAAGCGTCCTCCTCCGGCTCCTCGTCGACCTGCAGGAAGCCGAGCGCCTCAGCGATGTAATGCGCGATCTGGTCACGGTCCGTGGTGGCCTTGGATCGTTCGATACAGGCGGCGATGACCTCGATCGGGTTGATCTCCGGCATCACAATTTCTCCCCCAGCCGACCCACGCGACCTTCAAATTACGCGAGCCTGATACGGCTGGCCAACGCCAAGATCGCTTCGGCCGCGCCGGACTCATCGACGGATTGCGCCGCCGGCGCTGATCTGGCCGAATAGGAGGCATGAACAACCTGCTCGCCGATCTCCGCATCGTCGAATTCTCGGCCTTTGTCGCCGCGCCTCTGGGCGGCATGACGATGGCGCAGCTGGGCGCCGAGGTGATCCGCATCGACCCGCTAAAAGGCGGGATCGACCATTATCGCTGGCCGGTCACGGCGAGCGGGGCGAGCCTCTACTGGGCGGGGCTAAACAAGGCCAAGCGCTCGGTGGCGCTGGCGCTCGACAAGCCGGAGGGACGCGAGCTGGCGAAGGCGATCGCCAGCGCCCCGGGGCCGGGCGCCGGGATCGTGCTGACCAATTTACCGCCGCTCCCTGGCCTCGACTATGCGAGCCTCAAGGCGGCGCGCGACGACATGATCATGTTGCGCCTGATCGGCAATCGCGACGGCTCGGCGGCGGTCGACTACACGGTCAACGCGGCGAGTGGCTTCCCGCTGGTGACGGGGCCCCACAATACCGATGGGGGCGGGGGAAACCCAGTCAACAACGTGCTGCCGGCCTGGGATGTCGCGACCGGGCTTTATCTGTCGACCGCGCTGCTCGCCGCCGAGCGGCATCGCAACCGCACCGGCCAGGGCCAGGAGGTTGTCGCCGCGCTCGCCGACGTGATGCTCGCGATGGTCGGGCATCTCGGCTACATCGGCGACGTACAGGTCAACGGCACGTCGCGGCCGCCGCTCGGCAACGATCTCTACGGCAGCTTCGGGCGCGATTTCGCGACCCGGGACAGGCGACGGGTGATGATCATCGCGCTCACCCCGCGGCAATGGCGCGCGCTCGGTCGCGCCACCGGGCTCGCCAACGAACTGGCGGCGCTGGGGCCACGGCTCGGCGTCGATCTCGACACCGAGGCCGGACGTTTCGACGCGCGCGACGCGATCGCCGCGCTTGTCGCGCCGTGGTGCGCGGCGCGCACGCTCGGCGAGATCGAGGCGGCGTTTACGGGCAGCGGCGTGTTATGGGGGCCGTTCCAGGATTTCGCGATGCTGGTTACAAGCGATGCGCGGTGCTCGCCCGCCAACCCGCTCTTCGCCGAGATCGACCAGCCGGGGATCGGCCGCTACCTCGCTCCGGGGCTGCCGCTCGATTTCGGCGCGGCGCCGCGCCAGCCGACGCGGCCTGCGCCGCTGCTCGGCCAGCACACCGACGAGGTGCTGAGCAGCGTGCTCGGCCTGTCGGCGGCGGAGATCGGCCGGCTGCACGATGCGGGCATCGTCGGCGGCGCAAAAGGTTAACGCTGCAACCGATCGGCGTGCGCTAACGTAGAATTCCCGTCGGAACGGCCGCGCGGATTGCTATCATGACGGGCGAACTCGCCCTACCCGGCGCAACTGAAACGCTGAGATTGATGCCGATCTTCATCAGCTATTCCTCGAAAGACCAGAAATCCGCCGAGGCGATCTGCCACGCGATCGAAAATCGCGGCTTCCCGTGCTGGATTTCGAGCCGGGACATCGGCCCCGGCGAGAATTTCCAGTCACAGATCGTGCGCGCGATTCGCGGCGCGAAGATCATGGTGCTGGTCTTCTCGAGCAACGCGAACAATTCCGAGGAGATCAAGAAAGAACTGGTGCTCGCCGGGCAAAGCTCTCTCGTGGTGATCCCGGTGCGGGTCGAGGACGTCACCCCGGACGACGCTTTCGCCTATGAATTTGCCACACGGCAATGGATCGACGTGTTCGGCGACTGGGAACACGCGATCGGGCGGGTGATCCGCCAGATCGAGAGCGTCGTCGGCGAAGCGCCGGCAAAGCCGTCGGCGGCCACCGAGGAAAAGCCGGAAGACAAAACGCCCGAAGAGAAGCCGGCAGCGCCGAGCGCACCGGCCGTCGCGCCAACTCCGGTCCCGGCCGCACCAATCGAGGCGAAGCGCAAGACGCCGATGGGGGCGATTGTCGGCGTCGCGGCCGCGGTCATCTTGATCCTCGCGGGCGTTGTTGCCTGGCAGATGTGGCTGAAACCGGCGCCGCAAAATGCCGTCGCGACCGCCACCGTACCGCCGCCCATTGCCATACCGCCGGCACCACCGCCGTCGAACCAGACGCCTGCGCCCGCCGTCGCCTCCGCCGACCCGCTTGTCGCCCGCATCGCCTCGCTCGCCCCCAACAGCAGCGAGAAAGTCAGAGCAGATCAGGCGCGGGGCTACCACGAGGCGGCGGCGCACAAAGCGTTGGCTGGAATTCCAAATTCCTCCACCTTCTGGCATATCGTTCGGCCGTCGGCCGATGAGGCGCGAGATGCAACCCTCGAACTGTGCCAAATCGCCGCCGGCCAGGCTTGCGCGCTGATCGCGGTCGACGACGCGCTGCAGCCAATCCCGCCGGACGGCAAATGGCCGGCGCAGGACATGCCGCGGGTCAACTACGCGGGTGATTTCGACCCAGGGCAGATGCCCGGGGCCACGCCGGAGATCCGGGGGCGCGCGGATTTCGCGGGGTACGGCGGGCTGAACGAGCCGAAGGCGATCGGCTTCCACCTCGCCGGGAACATCCGCTATTTCATCGCGACCGGGCCAGATCAGCACACGGCGGAGGTCGACGCGCTGAAGCATTGCGACAACGACGAGACCGCCGCGCGATCCGACCTGCACCAATGTTTTCTCTACGCCTCCGGCAATCGCGTGGTGTTCCCGCAGCATTCCTCGGCACCGATAACGGCCGAGACGCAAGCAGCTGCCAACCCCGCGCCCAACGCGACAGCACCCGCGCCGAACGCCGCCGTCAGCGGGGAGCCGCCGAAAACCTTCCGCGACTGCGCCAATTGCCCGGAGATGGTGGTGATCCCCGCCGGGAGCTTCACGATGGGCGCCGCGCCCGGCGAAAACCAGCGCTATCAGGTCCCAGCGGAAGAAGCCGCGCGTGACGGGCCGCAACACCGGGTCACCTTCGCCAAACCCTTCGCGCTCGCCGAGTTCGACGTCACTCGCGGCGAGTTCGCCGCTTTCGCCCATACAACGGGGTTCACGCCGCACCCCGGCTGTATGACGGTGATGGGCAATAACTGGGTGCCCCAGCCGAAAGCGGGCTGGGAAGATCCGGGCTACCCGCAGACCGACAACGACCCGGTGGTCTGCATGAACATGCTCGAGATCAGCGCCTATCTGCGCTGGCTGAGCAACACCACCGGCAAGAGTTACCGGCTGCCAAGCGAGGCCGAGTGGGAGTACGCGGAACGCGCCGGCTCGACGACCACGTTCTATTGGGGCGACGAGGTGAAGGACGCCTGCACCCACGAGAATGTCGGCGACGAAGCTTACGGCCGAAAATACGCGGTCAATGGGCCGATCCCGTGTAATGACGGATACTCCGACTTGGCGCCGGTGGGCTCGTTCAAGCCCAATGCCTTCGGGCTCTACGACATGGCCGGCAACGTGTTCGAGCAAATCGCCGACTGCTGGAATGAGAACTATGTCGGCGCGCCGACCGACGGCTCGGCCTGGATGAGCGGCGAGTGCGGCCGGCACGTCGTGCGGAAAGCCGCCTTCGGCAATCCGCACCCGTTTATGTTCCGCGCCGCCAGCCGCAACGTCGACGGCGAGATCGCCAAGCGGAACCGTTATGGCTTCCGGGTCGCGGTGAGCCTCGAATAGCGCGAATCGGGAGGCGCGATTGCGCGCGCGGCACTTGCGCGACGCCCGAAGCCAGCGCCCCGCAACGCCGCGTACGCGACGCCCGGACCAGGCGTCATGCGATCGCCATATTTGCTGCGTAGCCATCCTGTGGGGAACGTCGCAGCGTTGCGTGGATTAGTAAAAAGATGCCAGACAGTTACGCGCCTCTACCAAGAAACTTCGCGCATCGTCGCCTACCATCCCTCGCCGAGCGCTTCCTGACACCCCCAGGCTTTGTTTGGGGCTCGTTTCCGACCGGTGACGGCGCGGAGCTGCGCTGGGGCCATCTGGCGGCGGAGAACCCGGTCGCGGAGTGCGTGCTGGTCGGCGGGTTCGGCGATTTTATCGAAAAAGGGTTCGAGGCGATCCGCGATCTCGCGGCGCGCGGTCTGTCGATCTGGACCATGGACTGGCGCGGCCAGGGCGGCTCGACGCGGCCGAAACGCTGGCCGCACCGCCCGCGCGCACGGCGCTTTGACCGCGATGCCGACGAGCTGGCGCAATTCGCCGCAGCAAAACTCCACGGCAGCGCGCACCGCGTGCTGATCGCGCATTCGATGGGCGGTGCGATCGCGCTTTTGTGCCTGCACCGCCATCCAAAGCTATTTGATGCGGCGGTATTGTCGGCGCCGATGCTCGGCATGCCGATCGGCCGGACCCCGCCTATTCTGCTTCGCGCCGTGACCGGCCCGGCGCGGCTGACCGGTCTCGGCATGTGTCATCTGCCAGGCACCATCCGCTGGCAGCCTGGCCGACCGCCGCCGACGCCCGAGCGCAGCCGCATCTCAAGCGACGCCGAACGCTGCAGAGTCCGCCACGCCTGGGTCTCGAGCAACCCGGCGCTGCGGCTCGATCAGCCGACCTATGGGTGGCTCGACCCGGCGCTGTCGCTGATCGCGCGGATCGGCAAGCGGCGGTTTCTCGCGGACATCACCACGCCGATCCTGCTGGGCAGCGCCGGGCGCGAGCAGATCGTGGCGACGGCGGCGCATTACCGCGCGGCGCGGCTACTGCCCGATTGCACGCTGCTCGAGTTGCCCGAATCAAAGCACGAGCCGTTTCTCGAGCGCGACCCGATCCGCAACGTTTGGCTCGACGAGATCGGGCGCTTCCTTGGCGACCGTCTGGACCTAGCAGGCGCTGGTCATTCGACGTTGCGCAACGGCGTCCAATAGGTCGTCGACTCCGTGCCGCGCTGGATTTTCACCAGGCCGTGGCTGCCGGTGCTCTCCAGGATCGTGACGGTCTCACCGGACTGGAAAAAGACGCAGCGGCCATCGGTCAGCGCATCGGCCAGCTTGGTGTCGAAGCTGGCGCTAAGCCCGAGAAAGAGTATGTCGAAGACATCGTGCTTCGCACGACAGCCCCAGGCGGCGCTGCCGCCGATGTGATGCGCCGCCGCCGCGGCAAGCGGCGTTGCGGGTGCCACGGGCGGTGGGGCCGCGGCGAGAACGGGCGTAGCGAAGATCAAGCCGGTCAGGAACACGGCGCCAAGCTTTGACATCTGATCCCTCATGATGGCTGAACCCGGTGGGGGTCGTGCCTCAGCCAAGCACGGCACAATAAATATTCGTTTTCAACCACGCTTTTGCCTCTGCACCGGCGTCATGCCCGCTCCGGTGGAAACGCCACTTGAAATCGAGCGGCGATATCCCCTACGAGCGGCCGCGGAGAAAGTTGCATGACCATCGTGATCGAATTGGTTAGCAGCGAGACGGCCGAGCTTCGCGAGCTGATCGGCGAGCTCGACGCGGTGCTCGGCGCCAATTACGAGCCGCATCAGCGGCACGGCCTGTCGCTCGCCCAGCTGTTCGAACCGCATGTGCGGTTCTTTATCGTGCGGCTCGCTGGCGACGCGGTCGGGTGCGGCGGGGTCGCCCTGTTCGACGACTACGCCGAGGTGAAGCGCATGTACACGCGGCCTGAGGCGCGCGGGCGCGGCTTGGCGAAGTTGTTGCTGGAGCGCATCGAGGCCGAGGCGCGCGCCGCCGACAAGCCAGCATTGCGGCTGGAAACCGGGCCTCTGCAGCGCGAAGCCATCGGGCTTTACGAAGCCATGGGGTTTGCCGCCCGGGACGCGTTCGGCCACTACGCGTCGATGGCACCGCGCGACGTCGAGATGAGCCTGTTCTTTGAAAAGGCGCTCGATTGAGCCTCAGCTGCGCGGGGCGTGCTTCGAAAGGATGCGCTGCAAAGTGCGGCGATGCATCTTGAGGCGGCGCGCGGTCTCCGACACGTTGCGGTCGCACAGCTCGAAGATGCGCTGGATATGCTCCCACCGCACGCGGTCGGCCGACATCGGGTCTTCCGGCGGCTCCGGCGTCTCGCCCTCGATCGCCAATAGCGCGCGTTCGACGGCGTCGGCGTCGGCCGGCTTTGGCAGATAGTCGATCGCCCCCGCCTTCACCGCCGCGACCGCGGTGGCGATGTTGCCGTAGCCGGTCAGCATGACGATGCGCGCGCCCGGCCGCTGATCGCGCAGCGCGCTGACGATGTCGAGCCCACTGCCGTCGCCGAGCCGCAGATCAACCACCGCGAAAGCCGGCGGATTTGCGGTCGCCGCGGCGATGCCGCTGGCGACGGTGTCGGCGGTCTGGACGATAAAGCCGCGCCGCTCCATGGCTCGCGCCAGGCGCTGATTGAGCGGCGCGTCGTCATCGACGATGAGCAGCGTGCGGTCGGCTTCGGGAAGCCCCTGCAACGGAGCAGCAAGCCCATCCGCGCCCGGGACTCGGGAGGGTCGATCGATCGCATTCATGCGGATTGCCTTTCTGTCGCTCCACGCGGGCTGCCGGCCCCTAGTGATTGCGCGCGCGCCACAGTCTCCAAATTGGCACGCTCCCAAGAAATGACAACATGCGCGCCGCCATCAATAAGGTTATCAAAATTTAATGTTGCGCCGCTGCGTTCGAGCAGGCTCTGCGCGATAAAGATGCCAAGCCCCATGTGATCCGGGTCGCCGGCGCGGGTCGAAAGATAGGGTTCGCCGAGTCTACCCAAGAGATGCGGCGGGAAGCCGGGACCGTCATCGGCGACTTCGACCGTGACGACCTTGGCATCCCAGAAGATCGTGACGCTGACCTCGTGCCGCGCAAACTGCACCGCGTTCTGGATGAGGTTGTTGAGCCCATGCATGATTTCCGGGCTGCGCCGGACCAGCGGTTCGTCGTCATCCGGTCCGCCGGTTGCCGCGAAGATCAGCCTGACGCGCGCATTGTGATGTTGCGTCCCCGCCGCCTCGACGAGCGCCGAGATCGGCAGGCTCGTATAGGGCGAGCTGCCGTCCTCCTCTGGCTGCTGCGCGAGCTCGGCCAGGATATGCCGGCAGCGCTCGGACTGGCTTAAGAGCAGCGCCGCATCCTCGGCATGCGGGGAATCCGCCGGCAGCTCGCGGGCCAATTCCTTGGCGACGACCGCGATCGTCGCGAGCGGGCTGCCGAGCTCATGCGCGGCGGCGGCCGCCAGCGCGCCCACGGCCGACACGCGCTGCTCGCGGGCCAGCGCCAGCTGCGTCGCCGCCACCGCGTCGCGCAGCCGCCGAGCCTCCTGCGCGACCGACAGCGTGTAGCCGCCGATAAAGAGCGTCGCGATGACCAGCGCGACCCAGATGCCGAGTACCAAGTCGGCCGGAAAAGCAAAAGGCGACATCCCCTGCCAGGGCAGCGGATCATGCGTCACGCCGAGCACGGTGATCGCCGCCACCGCCAGCGCCGCCAGCACAATGACCGGGCGTTGTGACAGCGCCGTCGCGGCCACCGTCACCGGGGCCAGCATCAGAATGGAGAACGGATTTTCCAGCCCGCCCGTCAGATAAAGCAGGATCGCCAGCTGCATCGTGTCATAGGCGAGATAAAGTGCGGCAGCGGTCTCGCCGAGCCGGGTCCCGGCGCGGTGATACAGCAGCGCACCGAGATTGAGCAGCACCGAGCAGCCGACCACAACCAGCGCC
The DNA here is from genome assembly GCA_035570495.1 of Allostellaceae bacterium. Lineage (GTDB taxonomy): Bacteria > Pseudomonadota > Alphaproteobacteria > ATCC43930 > CGMCC-115725 > DATARH01. Next base: position 30,425 of record DATMLO010000157.1, read on the forward strand.
GGC
>DATMLO010000158.1:0-11630 GCA_035570495.1 Allostellaceae bacterium
CGACGCTAACAATCTTGTTGGCGGGTCGCGTAGGGAAGGTAAGCACGATGGAAGCGGGATATCTCGGTGTCGGCAATATGGGCCAGCCGATGGCGGAGAAACTGCTCGATGCCGGTCACGGCCTGACGGTCTTCGATATCAGCGAGGCTGCGATGCGGCCGCTCTTGGAGCGTCAGGCGCGCCGCGCCGCCACGCCGCGGGAACTGGGCGACCGCTGCGAGATCGTTTTTGTCTCATTGCCGACGCTCGCGGCGTTCCGCGCTGCGGTGCTGGGGCCGGACGGTCTCATTCACGGCGACGCGATGAAGGTGCTGGTCAACACCTGCACCGTCGGCGTGCCGTTTGTGCGGGAGGTGGAAGCGGCAATGGCGGCGCGCGGGATTACTGTCGTCGATTGCCCGATTTCGGGCGGTCCGGCTGGCGCCCGCGCGGGGACGTTGTCGGTCATGGTCTCCGGCGACCCGGCGGCTGTCGAAAAGGTGCGGCCGCTGATCTCCTCGTGGGGCAGCACGCTGACAGTCGCTGGCGACAAGCCCGGCGCTGCCCAGGTGTTGAAGCTGACCAACAACATCCTGTTCGCGGTCTCCCTCGTCGCGACATCCGAGGCCTTTGTCATGGGCGCCAAAGGAGGGCTCGACCCCGAGGTGATGGTCAAGGCGATCAATGCCGGCAGCGGTGCCAACGGAGCAACGCGCACCGTGATGCCGACTGCGGTACTCGATCGGTCATTCGGCTACGGTGCGGCGCTGCATATCCTGATGAAGGATGTCGATCTGGCGATCGCGCAGGGAGAAGAGCTGGGTGTGCCGATGTGGGTCTGCCAGGCAGCGCGCCTCATCTACAAGCACGCGGTGTTCGAAGGTGCCGCCGATGACGACATCAGCACGCTGGTGCGGCATGTCGAGCGCGGCGCGGGTTTCGAGATCCCGAAGACGCGATAGTGCCGCGGGACCGCGTCCCCTACCGCGCCAGTCCTTGCGCGCCGGCCGGCACGTCGTAAAAGGCGAGGGTCATCGAGACGCTGGTGTAGTGGCCCATTAGGCAGATGACGTCGGTGACGCCGACATGACCGAGCGCCTCGACCGCGCGCTCGTAAAGCCCCTTCGACACCCAGCGCGAATTCGACAGGCACACCGCCATCTCGTAGACCACCTGCTCGCGCTTGTCGTCGAACGATGTCGGGATGCCCGACAACATCGCCTCGACCTTGTCGGCCGGCAGCCCCATCTCCTTGCCGCGCCGCTCGTGCGCGGCGGTCGGGTAGGCGGAGCGCCACTTGCTGTTGATGATGATGACGGCGATCTCGCGCTCACGCTCGCTGAGCGAATAGTTGCCGACATGGAAATGCCCGCCGAACGGCGCCGCGACCTTCGCTAGCTTGGGATTGTGTACCCAGATTTTGTTCGGGCCACCCAGCGGACCGCGCGTCGCGACCGCGAAGTCGTAGGCCTCCCGCTGCTCTGGCGTCATTTGGTCATAGGGAATCTCGGCGTAGCGGCCAAAGGTCGGCGTCTCGGGCATATGAGGTCTCCTGCGGGGGCGAGCGACGCTTGTCGAAAAGCGATGTTGAAACAGTATGCGCTCGCCACGAGGGCGAGCAATGCTGGTGGACGTCATGGTTCGCACCGATGATAGGATCAAAAAAATCGCCCGACGCACCCAATGAGGTTCAGGAATGAATGACGTGACCGTGCTCGATCTGGACGAAGACCGGTTTGCCATCGGGCAACCGGTTCCTCGCGCCGAAGACCCGGTTCTGGTGCGCGGCGCGGGGCATTATTCCGACGATTTCAGCCGTCCGGGTCAGGCCTATGCCGTCATGGTGCGCAGCCATTACGCGCATGGGGTGATCCGCGGCATCGATACCGAAGCGGCGCGCGCGGTGCCCGGCGTCCTGGGGGTCTACACCGCGGCCGATCTGGCATCGGGCGGCATCGTGCCGATGCCGGCGCGGCAGGTCATGAACAATCGCGACGGAACACCGATGCTGCAGCCCGTCCGTCATGTGCTGGCGACCGACAAGGTGCGGCATGTGGGCGAGGCGATCGCCTGTGTCATCGCCGAGAGCATCGCCGCGGCAAAGGATGGCGCCGAAGCGGTGGTGATGGAGATCGACCCGCTGCCCGCGGTCAGCGAGCCTGCCGCCGCGGACGCGTCCGACGCGCCGCTGCTCTACGACGATGTCCCCGGCAATGTCGGGCTCGATTTTCATTTTGGCGACAGCGAGCAGGTCTCCGCCGCCTTTGCCGCCGCGGCGCATGTCACGCGGCTGCGGCTGCGCAACAACCGCGTCGTCGTCAACCCGATGGAACCGCGCGCGGCGCTCGCCGAATACGATGCCGGCGAGCAGCACTGGACGCTGTATATCGGCTGTCAGGGTGTGTTCGGCTTCCGCAACTACATCGCGCAGGTGATGGGGGTTGGACGCGATAAGGTCCGCGTCGTGACCGACCGGGTCGGCGGCTCGTTCGGCATGAAGCAGCCGAACATGCCGGAGCATTTTTGCATCATGCACGGGGCGCGGGCGCTCGGCCGTCCGGTCAAGTGGACCGACGAGCGCTCCGGCAGCTTTGTCTCCGACACGCATGGCCGCGACCACGACATGACCGCGGAACTGGCGCTCGATCGCGACGGCAATTTCCTCGCCGTGCGGCTGACGGGTTACGGCAATCTAGGCGCGACCTATGGTGCGCCCGGCCCATCGACCCGCAACGCTCAGCGCAACACGCTCGGCGTCTACAAGACACCGCTGATCGAGGTGAACACCAAATGCGTGTTCACCAATACGACGCCCGTCGGGGCCTATCGCGGTGCCGGCCGCCCCGAAGCGAACTACTACATGGAGCGGCTGGTCGATGCCGCGGCGCGCGAGACGGGCATCGATCAGCTCGAATTGCGCCGCCGCAACCACATCCCCGTGGCGGCCATGCCGTATAAAAGCCCCAACGGTACGACGTATGACAGCGGCGATTTCACGGGCCTCTTCGACAAGACGATTGCGCTAGCCGACTGGCAAGGCTTTGCGAAACGCAAGGAGGAGAGCCACGCGCATGGCAAGCTGCGCGGCCGCGGCATCAGCGACTATCTCGAGTTGACCGGCCCGCCGGGCCGTGAGATGGGCGGCATCCGCTTCGAGCCGAATGGCGACGTGACGATCGTCACCGGCACGCTCGATTACGGCCAGGGCCACTGGACGCCCTTCGCTCAGGTGCTCGCCGCCCGGCTGGGGGTGCCGTTCCAGCGCATCCGGCTTTTGCAGGGCGACAGCGACGAGCTCATCGCCGGTGGTGGCACCGGCGGTTCGAAATCGATGATCGTCAGCGGCAACGCCATCGTCGGCGCCGCCGACAAGGTCATCGAGCGCGGCAAGCAGATCGCCGCGCATGTGCTTGAGGCCGCCGCGGCCGATATCGAGTTCCGCTCCGGCAGGTTTGTGATTGCCGGCACCGATCGCTCCGTCGGCGTCATGGAGCTCGCCGCGCAGCTCAATGGCGGCCTCAAGCTACCGTCGGAGTTGCCGCAGACCCTAGACGTTGCCGACATCTATGACGGCCCGCCTTCCGCATTCCCCAACGGCTGCCATATCGCCGAGGTCGAGGTCGACCCCGACACCGGGCATGTCGACGTCGTCAAATACACCTTCGTCAACGATTTCGGGGTGGTGATCAACCCGCTGCTGGTCGATGGGCAGGCGCATGGCGGCATTGTCCAAGGGATCGGTCAGGCGCTGCGCGAGCGCACCTATTATGACGACGACGGACAGCTGCTGACCGGCTCGTTTATGGACTACGCGATGCCGCGCGCCGACGACGCGCCGTTCTTCATCCATGACTTCCATTCGGTACCGGCGACGACCAATCCGCTTGGCGCCAAGGGGTGCGGCGAGGCCGGGTGCGCGGGCGCGCTTCCTTCCGTGATGAACGCTCTAGTCGACGCGCTGTCGGAATTGGGCATCAGCCACATCGACATGCCCGCCACCCCGGAGCGTGTGTGGCGTGCCGTGCAGGAGGCGCGAAGCTGAGCGCTTAATTTTTGCGGAGAACTTTCGGCGCCGCGCCCATTCGGTCAATCGTCCGCTTCTGATCCATTTGACGGAAACCGCCCTTCCGGAGACGCACAGCATGCCAGCCAACCCGGGTTCCGTTCCGTCCGCGAGTCATGTCCTCGGCGCCAAGCTCGACAGCATCCCGTTCAGCGGCTACCACCTGATGATCATTGTGGTCCTCGGCCTAGTCGCGTTCGTCGACGGATACGATCTGGCGATGACCGGCTCCCTCCTCGTATTGGCAAAGGGGCCGTTGCACATGACGGCGGGAGAGACCCGTTTTCTCGCCGTCGCCGCCAATATCACGGTGGTCATTGGCGGGTTGATGGCTGCCGTGGTTTCCGATCACTGGAGCCGGCGCACCTTCATCCTGGTCGGCGTCACTGCGATCAACCTGTTCACGCTGATGATCACGGTGGTGCAAAGCGCCGATCAACTGATCGTCATCCGGCTGCTCACCGGCCTGGCGGGCGGATTTGCCGGCGCCGCGCCGTTTCCGATCGCCGCCGAGTTGATGCCGGCCCAGCATCGGCGTACCTACGGCGCCATCTATGAGATCATGTTGGCCAGCACCTTCACGGTGCTGCCGTTCGTCGGCTTCCTGCTTGCCGGTAACCCGGAAGCTTTTCGACTCATGGCGCTGCCCGCGGCGCTGGGGCTGTTTGTCATCCCGGTGCTGGTCTATCTGCTGATTCCGGAAAGCCCTCGCCTACATTTGCGGCGCGGCAACCTTCAGGCCACGGTTGATGTCGTCAATCGCATCATCGCCCGCGGCGGCAATCGCGTGCCGCCGCTGACGGTCGATGAAATCAGATCCCGCGATCCCGACGGCAGACCGGAGCCGCTGCCCCCGTTCATCGCGCTGTTTCGCCGGGGTCAACTGCGCTGGACCGTCGTCGGCATTCTCTGCCTCATTTGCGCACAGGTTTCCTATTTCGCGATCTCCGTTCTGCTGCCCAAGGCACTGGTCGATCAGGGGGCCGCCGTTTCGATGAGCTTCGGGCTCAGCTCTCTCGTCTTTATGGCGAGCATCCCGGGCAAGGGATTCACTGGCTTCATCATGGAGATCATCGGCCGCCGCTGGGCGATAACCTATTGTCTCGCGGGCTCGGTCCCAGGCCTGTTGCTGATGGCCACGGCACACCTCACGGGCGATTATTCGACAGTCGTCTTTGTTGCCGGCGCCCTGATCACCGGCTTTACCGTCTTGTCGACGTTTCCGGCGGTGCGGGTCTATCTCTCGGAACAATTCCCAACCGCGCTGCGAGGACGCGGACATTACTTTGGCGAGGCGAGCAGCCGCATATTTTCCGCGGTGCTCGCACCGTTCCTGCTGGAACCCTATACCGGCTCCGCCACCATCTTTTTCGGCGCACTCTTGATCGTCGCACTCATCGGCGCGTTCGTGCCGGTCTTGTTCGGGCGCGAAACGACCGGACAGCTGGAAGCCGTGACGGAGAGCAATCTTAAACCGGCATGATGCCGGCAGATGTCCGCCGCGTCACTTGAGCCCGAGCGCGCTCGCGACGGCTTCCTGCAGATCATGCTGCCGAAACGGTTTCGGGAGGAAGACAAACTCCTCGGACCACCCGGGTGACCTTTTCCCAATTTCGCGAGGGTAGCCCGATGCGAGAACGACCTTGAGATCGGGGCGGCCACGGCGAGCGCCATTCGCGAGGTCAAGACCGCTGACGCCATTTGGCATGACCATATCGGTGAGCAACAAATCGATCGATTGCTCGCCGCGCAGAATCCGTTCTGCTTCCACGCCGTCACAAGCGGTCAGTATTTGGTAGCCAAGCCCTTCCAGAAACATCTCCATGATCTCGCGGACGTCGGGCTGGTCTTCGACAATGAGGACGGCCTTGCCGCGGCCATGAAACGCGATCGGGTCTTCCGCCGGCGTCGCCTCGGCAACATCAGAAATTTCCCCTTTGGGAAGATAAAGCGAAACTGTCGTCCCGGCGCCCAGCGCGCTTTCGATTACGGCGGTGCCGCCCGATTGTGTCGCAAATCCATAAATCTGCGACAGTCCAAGACCCGACCCTTTGTCTACATCCTTCGTCGTGAAAAATGGCTCGAAGGCGCGCGCCCGCACCTCGGGCGACATTCCTGTGCCGGTATCGGTAACGCTGATGACGACATAGTTGCCAGCCGCAATCCCGAGCCGGTCGGCCTCAATCCCGGCGATCGCCCGTTCCGGGCCGCAAAAATCAGCCGCCCACTCTCGGGCATGGCATCGCGCGCATTCATCGTCAAATTGAGCAGCGCGGACTCGAACTGCGCGAGATCGACCAGCACCGGCCATAAATCGGAATCGGCGCGAAACTCAACCCCGACCGTTTCGCCGGCGGCACGTTTTATAAGATCATCGATCTCGCCAAACGTCTGGCCGAATACGATCGCTGTCGGTTGGAGCTGTTGACGCCGCGCGAACGCGAGCATTTGGCGGGTCAGCCGCGAGCCGCGATCGGCCGCCCGCCCGATGGCGGCCGCCATCTGCGCCACGCGCGGATTGAGCGCGGTGGTCACGATCACGTCCGCGTGCCCCAAAATCACCGTGAGCAGGTTATTGAAATCGTGGGCCACACCGCCGGTGAGCCGGCCGACGGCCTCCAGGCGGAGCGCCTGTTGCAGCGCCGCTTCGGTCTTCTGACGTTCGGCCATTTCGGACACAAGTTCCTGGGTACGCTCCTGCACCTTGGCTTCGAGGGTTACATTCAGCTCTTTCAGCCGCTGCTCCGCCTCCTGCCGCATCCGCGCCATCTCAAGATGCGCGGTGACCCGGGCGATCAGCTCGCGGGCGGAAAACGGCTTGATCAAATAATCGTCGGCGCCCGCACGCAGTCCCTCGATGCTGGCCTCTTCGCCGGCCCGCGCCGACAGGAGGATCACGGGCAATTTGGCGAGCTCCGGGTCAGCGCGGATCGCGCGCAGAAGCCCAAAGCCATCGAGGCGGGGCATCATCACGTCGGCCAGCACCAGATCGGGCCGCCGCGCATGAAGGGCGGCGAGCGCCGCTTCGCCATCGGCGACCGCCTCGACCTCAAAACGGTGGCTAAGCAGCCGATGTACGTAAGCCCGCATATCCGCGTTGTCGTCGGCGATGAGCACGCGCCCGCTGACATTGCGCCCCGGAAAGGCCGTAGCGTCGTCGGCTTCGAATGCCCCCGCGGGCGACGAGGGGTTTTCGTCGGGTCCCCACCCGAACGCCTCCTGCACGTAAGCTCGCGCGCGAACAGAGGCGGAAGCCGGCTCGCCCCGGCCGACGCCGATCCGCTCTCGCGGCAGGTGCGCCGAACCAAAGGGCAACCGCACGATAAGATTCGTTCCCTTGCCCGCCGTGCTTCGCGCTTCAATGGTGCCGCCGTGAAGCCGCACCAACTCCTGGACGAGCGCGAGCCCAATGCCGCTTCCCTCATAAGTGCGGCTTCGTTGACCCTCGATCCGATGAAAGCGGTCGAACAAGCGGGGCAGCTCATGATCGGGAATTCCGACCCCGGTATCCTCGACGCGAAACTCGGCAAACTCGCCGGAAACCGACAGGCCGATCGTGATGCTGCCCTCAAAGGTGAACTTGAACGCGTTCGAGAGCAGATTCAGAACGATCTTCTCCCACATCTCGCGGTCAACAAAGACCGGCTCGGGCAAGGCTGGACAATCGACCACCAGGTCAAGCCCGACCTGCTCGCATGCCGACCGGAAATTGCTGGCGAGCGCCTCGGTGAGCCTGGCGAGATCGACCGGTTCGAACGCGGCCTCCATGCGCCCGGCCTCGATGCGCGAAAACTCGAGCAGCGTGTTGACAAGCTTCAACAGGCGCAGCCCGTTGCGATGCATCAGCTCGAGGTCGTTTCGCGCGATATGGCCAACTTGCGCGGGCGAAGACCGTGTCAGCGCATCTTCCAACGGGCCGAGCATCAACGTAAGCGGCGTGCGGAATTCATGGCTTACATTTGTAAAAAAGGCCGTCTTCGCCCGGTCGATCTCGGCGAGGGCTTCGGCGCGGCGTCGCTCCTCCTCGTAAGCAGAGGCCGTCGCGATCGCCGAAGCGACTTGCGCCGCCGCCAGTTCGAGGAAGCTGCGATACTGTCCATCCAACCGCAGCCGCGAGCTAATGCCCGCGACCAAAACTCCGGCTATCTGGCCGGCGCGGTTTGCGTAGATCGGCAGCGCAACCGCACATGCCGGCGGGTCTGACCACGGGCCTGGAGGCACCACGGGCAGGAGCGCCGGCAGATCCTCCACCGTGACCGTGGCCAGGTCGCGGATCACTTCGGAAAGCGGCCAAGGACAATCTCGAGGATCGCCGCGTAACGACACGACCGCGGCGCCGGCCTCTTCCATGCCGACCGACCCGACAAGGCGCGCCTCGGCAGCGTCCTGGTCGATCAGATAGAACGCGGCAAATGGAATATCGAGGGCATATTTCGCCAAGATATCGGCGGCGAGCTTGCACGCTTCGACGGCAGTCCTCGCCTCCCCCGTGCGAGCGGCAAGGTCACGCAGCAAAGCGACGCGACGTTCGCCGACGACCTTCTCCGTGATCTCGTGAACCGTCGCCAGGACGCCGCCAATCCCGGACGGGATCGTTTCGTCGGGTACGGGGCTATAGGCAATCGTAAAATGCGTCTCTTCGATAAAATCGTAGCGAGCGATTTCCAGCGGGATGTCCTCCATCCACGTCGAGGGCCCTCCATTGAAGGGGGTATCGATCAGTGGCTGCAGGACATGCCAAATCTCGGACCAGCACTCGCGAACCGGCTGACCCAGCGAGCGCGGATGCTTGTTGCCGAGGATGGGGCGATAGGCGTCGTTGTAAATCGAGATGTATTCGGGCCCCCACCATAGGAGCAGCGGGAACCGGTTGGCGAGCAGGACACCCACCATCATCCGCAAACTGGGTGACCAGTCCGATGTCCGGCCAAGCGGTGTTTCGCCCCAGTCCTTCGTCCGGATAAGCGCGGCCATTTCGCTATCGTTCGCAAAACGATCGGCAATGTGCGGACGGTCGAACAGCGCGCTCATGCGGCTGACTATCCCTTGCTTCTGACTGGAGGCCAGCTCCCCGAACTTCAACGCGGAGCGCTTGTTTCCGTTCCTGGGGATAAGCAGCTTCGGGAGCCGCGCAGAAAGCGGGCTCACCCAACGCAATTATGGCGCGACCAAAACACTACAGTCGCACTACCACTTGTAGACTTTCTGCAACGTTCCTCCCATGAGCGCCGCCTTGTCGCTCGCGGACAGGTGCTTGGTATCGTCGCGGAACGGCGCGACGCCCTGCTCATAGGTCAGCATGCCGATCGCCCGCGTCCAGTCGGTGCCCCACATGCAGCGATCCAGCCCGAACGCATCGATAACCCGCAGTACCGGCTCCCAGATATCGTCGTAGGGGAAGGGTTGGTGCGACATCGTACAGGCGCCGCTGATCTTGACCCTGACATTCTTGTACTGAGCCAAGTCGAGCAGCTTCGGCAGATCGGCCCAAACATCGGCCGGGACAGGCGGGCGCGCCGGCTGCAGCATGCCGAGATGGTCGATAACGATCACCGTATCCGGATGTTGCCGGATGTGCGGCAGCCCTTTGTCGATAATGCCCCAGCACAGCAAATTGACCGGCAACCCGAGTTTCGCGGCGGCATTGAAAGCGCGGTTCAAACCGGGATGGTCCGCGTCCATCGGCAGGCCCTCGCGCATTCGGATGCGAATACCGCGCGCGCCCGGCTTCTTTGCCCAGTTCGCCACGATATCGTCGATCGCTGGATCGGTCGCGTCGACCGGCGTCACCACCCGAAACTTGTCCGGGTACTTGTTGTAGACCTCAAGCGCGTAGCTGGGATCGTATTCATAAGCGCTGAACGACGAGACCATGATCGCGCCGTCGACGCCGACACTGTTCATCGCGGCGACCATCTCGTCGCCTGAGGCGGACTCGAGCCCGTGCGAGGGACTGGCCCACGGCCGGCCCGGGTGATTGCGATCGAAGGGATGAACCTGAACGTCGATGACTGGCATGGCCATCCTCCTGCTTGTTCAACCAATGGCCGCCGTCGTAGGCCCCGAGTCAATCCCGCGCGCGGCGGCGGGTGCTGCGGGCGAGGATGCTGTCGGCGATCAGGACCACGGCATGCTCCGTTATCGCGGTCGGCGGCAGGCACGGCGACATGTCACGATGCGTGCTGTCACACCCCATCCTTCAGCACTTCTCATATTATCGCGCGGCAGGTCAACGAATGACCTTGCGCCGCGGCGGGCGCTCGACCTCAATACGTCAGGTCGCCCAGTCCGCTGGGTTGGGCGGAGCGCGCGGAGTAAAACGATGCCGAAGCTGATCCCCGTCGCCGACCCGTTGAGCAAGCCATTCTGGGACGCCGTCAATCAGAAGCGGCTCGTCTTGCAGCACTGCACGGCGTGCGACAGGCTGCAATACCCGCCGCAGCAGACCTGTCAGGTCTGCAACGCACCCACCGGTCTGACCTGGAAAGAGGTCGAGGGCAAAGGCCATATCGCGGCCTACATCGTGATCGAGGATGGCCGCCTCAACCGGCGCATGCCCGACCAGCCGTATAACCTGGCCATGGTGACGTTGGACGCCGACCCACGGGTTAACTTCTATTCCAACCTCCCGGGCACACCGCCCTACAAGGTGCCGGTGGGCGCCGCCGTCGAAGTGACGTTCGAGGAGGTGGCCCCAGAGCAACTCATCCACGAGTGGCGGGTCGTCGCCTAGTTCGCTGCCACAGATAAGGGAAAGGTAGAGCCATGGCCGCATCAGCCGGGTATCAGTGGCGGCGAGACAAGGACGGGCTCGGCGTCTGGGAGCATCGCGGCAAGGTCGCCGTGGCGGGTTTCGGGCATTCGCCGGTCGACCGCCGCTGGGACGAAGTCTCGATGGACAAGACGCTCGGCGCCTACTCCATCCTCGCCTGCCAGAAAGCGATGGACGAAGCCGGCGTGACCGCGGATCAGGTCGACGGCATCATCTGCTGCGACAGCCATATCGCCGGCGGCAGCGGCGGCACCGCATCGCAGTGGGCGCCGCGACCCTACTTTGCCCCACCCTACGATTCCGAGCTCGGGCTCACGCTGATCAACGGGCAGTGGCTCGCCGAACAGCTGGGCGCGCGCAACGTCAAATTCGCGCCGACCGGCGTGCCGACCATCAGCGAAATGGTGGGCATGGCGTCACAGGCCGTGGGCGACGGCGTGTGCAGCACCTGTCTCGTGATCTACCCGACGGGCAATCTCGCGGGCCGCTATCGCCGCGGCGGCGAGAACGCCGACGACTATGCCCGCGGCGCCCGCCAATGGGTGGCGCCGTGGGGCAATCATGGCGGCAACGATTTCATCAACAGCTTTCCGCACGGTCAGTACCGCCGGAAATACGGCGGCAAGCACGACGACCTCGCCCCGTTCGTCATCAACCAACACCGCAACGGTCTGATGACGCCGTGGGGGTTCAACGCGACCCACAATTTGCCGCAGCTGACGATCGAGGAGTACGCCAACTCGCGCTACATCCTGAACCCGCTCCGGCTCTGGGACTGCGACCGGCCGGTCAATGCATCGGCCGCCTATCTCTTCA